>JAFSNA010000115.1 GCA_017447645.1 Oscillospiraceae bacterium | reverse complement strand
TACTTCAGCGAGGAGCTGCCTGCGTTGATGACGAGAATTTTCATGTGTTTTGTTCCTTTCTATTGAAAAAATCGTTTTGTGTGCGATATACTGAACGTGCTAACACTTCTATTCTAATACAAGACGGGGAAAAAGCAAGCCCTTTTTCAGACGGAAAGAGAGCGGATCCATCCCCGGCGACAGGGAGGTCGTACGATGGGCTTCGTCGGCGTGGTATGCGAATACAATCCCTTCCACAACGGACATGAATATCATCTGCGCGAAAGTCTGAGACGGACGAAAGCGGAGGGCGTCGTCTGCGTGATGTCGGGCGACTTCGTCCAGCGCGGCGAAGCGGCGATCTATTCCAAGTTCGCGCGCGCGGAGGCCGCCTGCCGCGGCGGAGCCGACGTGGTGTTCGAGCTGCCGCTGCTCTGGTCGCTGGCCTCGGCGGAGGGCTTTGCCCGCGGCGCGGTCGGCCTGCTCGGCGCGCTGGGAGCGGCGACGCTCTCCTTCGGCATGGAGGCCGAGCGGACGGAGGATCTGGATTTCCTCGCGCGCAAGCTCCTTGAGCCGCAGACGATCGCCGGGATCCGCGCCCTCATGGCCGAGGACGCGACGCTCTCCTTCGCCGCGGCGCGGCAGACCGTGCTGGAGCGCAGCGCAGGCCCCGCCGCCCGCCTTCTTGAAGGGCCGAACAACATCCTCGCCGTCGAGTATCTCAAGGCGATCTACGATCTGCGCCTGGAGCTCGCTCCCCTCGGCGTCAGGCGCCTGGGCAGCGAGCATGACGGAGCGGGAGAGGGGAACAGCCGCTCGGCCTCGGAGCTTCGGGCGCTGCTGCGCCGCGGCGAGAAAACGGCGGCCTTCCTGCCCGCCGCCGTCGCCGCCGTCTATGAGAAGGACACGGCGATGGGCCGCGGCATGCCCTCGCGCGAGGTACTGGAGACGGCGATCCTCTCGCGCCTGCGGACGCTGGACGCCTCTCGCTGCGCCGCGGTGCCGGACGCCTCGGGCGGCCTTGCGGAGCGGCTGGAGAAGGCCGCGGCGGAGGAGCCGAGCCTGGACGCCGTTTACGCCGCGGTGAAGAACAAGCGCCTGGCGATGTCCCGCGTGCGCCGCGCCGTCATGTGCGCCGCGCTCGGCGTGGAGGACGGCATGGCGAACGGCACGCCGCCCTACGCCCGGCTGCTCGCGGCGACGGCGCGGGGACGGGAGCTGCTCGGCGAGATCAAAAAAATGAGCGCCGTGCCGATCGTGAGCAAGCCGGCCTCCGTGCGGGAGCTTGCAGACGAGAGCGTACGCATCTTCACGCTCGGCGCGGCGGCGCACGATCTGTATGTATTGGGCTATCGCGCCGCAGAGGAGCGCCGCGGCGGCGCCGACTGGCGCACCGGACCGAAAATAATCGAATAAAATAATAAGAAAACCGGACGGTAAACGTCCGGTTTTCTTATTGAAAAAACTCCGGCCTGCTTTTTACGCAGGGCTCATCCCACGGCGCCGATGATGTAATCCCCATCGGCGAGCAGATCCCGGTCATAGAATACGCCGCTGCAGCCGCTGAGACTGAAGCCGTTGAAGCCGTAGCCGTCGGTGCCGCAGTTCGTGACCGAGCAGTCCGTGAACAGCGCGTCCTCGACGTTATAGAGATTCGCGGCGAGATAGCTGCAGTCGTATATGTTCGTTTCGCTGACCAGCAGATCGGCGCAGGTGGAGGCATTGATGCCGACCACGCCGCAGCCGAAAAGCCCGCAGCGCTCGATCGTCACGCCGGTGCAGCTGGCAAACTCCAGCACGTCGCCCACGCAGGAGCCCGGCTCGATGCGATGGCCGAGCGTCATGTCCGCAAACGAAATATCCCGGCAGTTCTCACAGTGCAGCACGTCCGCGTAGCGCGGCGCGGCCGAGACGAGCGTGACGCCGATCCCGCCGCCGACGAGCGAGAAATCGTCGAGATCATGCAGCAGCAGCTGCGGCCCGTCATAGGTCTCAATCCAGTCGTAATACGCTCCGCCCTCGCCGCCGTAGTTCGAGGCGGTCGAAAGGGCGAATTCCTCGCCGTCGAGATAGACCGTCGTGTGCGGCTCGATCGCGGCGAGCAGCTCGTCCACGGTCTTGGCGTGCACCTCCGTACGCGCGCCTTCCCACCGGGGGGCGGGAGGGGGAGGAGAAGCGACGTCGCCCGGCGAGACGTAGCCGCCGTCGCCCTCCGGCGCATAAAAGGCGTCTCCCGGCGTCACGTAGGGCGCGGGGCCGATGTATTCGCCCGTAAAGGGCTTGCGCTCCATGCGCACGAAGTCCGCAAAGCTCGTGAGCGCCTTGCCGCTTTCATTTACCGCATAGCAGTTGTCGTTGGAATAGCATTTGCCGAAGTCGTTGTCCGACAGCGCGCTGTCGCTGACGGTGACGCCGCCGTCGAGGATGCGGAAAAGCGCCTCGGAGAATCTGCTCCCCGTCGCCTCGCAGCCGAGCAGGCACACGGAGGAGGAGTTCGTTTCGTCCAGAAGGCAGCTTCCGTCGCAGTCGCGGACCGTGCTGTTGATCAGCGCGAAGCCGTTGCAGCTCGCCACGCAGATGGTGGCGATGCTGTAGATCCCTCTGCCGCAGCGGAGGATCGAGCAGTCGCGGACCTGCACGTTGGTGCACAGCGTGGCGTTCACGGCGGAGGCCGAGCAGTCGCGCAGCGTGCAGCCCTCAAGCGTCAGACGCGTGCACATCCAGGCATTCACAGCGGTCACACCGCAGCCGAAGAGATCGCAGCGGCGGACGAGAATGTCTTCACAGCCGGAACAGTACAGCACGTCGCCGCAGCAGCCGCCCGGCTCGACGCTGTGTCCGAGCGTCAGCCCTTCCAGCGTCAGATTCCGGCAGTCGCGGAGCGCGATCACGTTCGCGTACGCAGCGCCGGTCGTCAGGCTTGTTCCGCCTTCATGCTTGCTGCGGATCGTCAGACCGTCGATATTGCGTATCGTGAGCTCATACTGACCGTCGCCGATACTCGTCCAGGTATAGGCGCCGCTGGAATATGCAAAGCCGTAGTCCGGCGCGCTGTCCAGATCGAGCTCCTCCGCGTCGATCTCGATCGTCGTATCCGGCGCGAGCGCGCCGAGCAGCTCGGCGACGTTCTTCACGACGACGGTCCTGGCGGCGCCCGCCGGTTCGGGCGAGCTCGCCGGCGCGGCCGTACCGCAGCCGGCCAGCAGCAGCACGGCGAGAAGGAGAGAGAGAAGACCTTGATATTTTATCATTCGTTTCACCCTTTCATCAGGCGTTTTCGATGCTCCCATTATCCGCAAAAGCGCGAGTTTCGTCAAGCTTTTGGCAAAGGTTTCAGAATTCTTAAGCATCGCGGACACGAGCCGCGGCCGCTTTGCTTCCGCCCGCCGGGCGGTGTTTACAGGCGTGGGGAATTGTGATATGATACCATATCAGAAAAACAGGAGAAAGCACGGAGAGGGCCATGTTTGACAAGCTCGAGCGGCTGAAAAAACAATATGAGGAGCTCACAGCCCGGATGGAGCGGCCGGAGGTCTATTCCGACGCGGCCGCCTTCGCCGCCTGCGAGCGTGAGGCGCGTGAGCTGCGCCCGATCGCAGAGGCCTACCGCGCCTGGGTCGCCGCGGGGGAGGACATGTCCGCCGCGGAGGAGCTGGGCGACGAGGAGGAATACCGCGCCGCCAAAGCTGCGCGCGAGCGCTGCGAGGACGAGATCAGGATCCTGCTCCTGCCGAAGGATCCCAACGACGGCAAGAATGTCATCATGGAGATCCGCGGCGGCGTAGGCGGGGAGGAGGGAATGCTCTTTGCGGCCGACCTTTTCCGCATGTACTCGATGTATGCCGAGCGGAAGGGCTGGCGCGTCGAGGTGGCAAATTCCAGCGAGACCGAGCTCGGCGGATATAAGGAGATCAGCTTCATCGTCGAGGGCGAGGGCGCCTGGTCCCGCCTGAAATTCGAGGCCGGCGGCCACCGCGTCCAGCGCGTCCCGGTCACCGAGTCCGGCGGGCGTATCCACACCTCGGCGGCCACGGTCGCCGTGCTGCCGGAGATCGGCGAGGTGGACTTCCGCCTCGACCCGGGCGATCTGAAGATCGACACCTACCGTTCCTCCGGCGCGGGCGGCCAGCACGTCAACAAGACCGAGAGCGCCATCCGCATCACGCATCTGCCCACCGGCACGGTGGTCGAATGCCAGGATGAGCGCAGCCAGTACAAGAACAAGGACCGCGCGATGCAGATCCTGCGCGCCAAGCTCTACGAGGCTGAGCAGGAAAAGCAGCGCAGCGCCCTCGCGGCCGAGCGCCGCAGCCAGATCGGCAGCGGCGACCGCAGCGAGCGCATCCGCACCTATAACTTCCCGCAGAACCGCGTGACCGATCATCGTCTCAGCGGCGAGGGGAGGAGCTTCAACATCGCCTCGATCATGGACGGCGATCTCGACGCGCTCATCGACGCGCTCGTCACCGCCGATCAGGCCGCCAAGCTTGCCGCACAGAATTGAGGGCGGGACATGGAAATGAAAACACAGCTTTTTACCGACGAACTCTCCGGCGCGGCGGAGATCCTGAAAAACGGCGGCCTTGTCGCCGTGCCGACGGAGACGGTCTACGGTCTGGCCGGCAACGGTCTTGACGCCGCGGCGGTCGAAAGGATCTACGAGGTCAAGGGCCGCCCGGCGAGAAAACCCCTGTCTCTGATGGTCCCGGACGCGGAGAGCATGGAAAAATACTGTCTCGACGTGCCGCCGCAGGCGAAGGCCCTGGCCGCGCGCTTCTGGCCCGGCCCGCTGACCATTGTGCTCAAGGCGCGCAAGGAGATCCCGTCCGCTGTCCTTGCGGGAGGCGCCACGGTCGGGCTGCGCTGCCCCGACCATGCTCTGACGCTCGAGCTCCTGCGTCTGACCGGCCTGCCCTTCGCCGCGCCCTCGGCCAACCCCTCCGGCGAGGAGAGCCCAAAGGACGCGCGGCAGGTCCTGCGTTATTTCGACGGAAAGATCGAGGGCGTGATCGACGGGGGCGAATGCGGCATCGGGCGGGAATCCACACTGATCTCGCTGATCGGGACGCCCTACCGCATCCTGCGCCCCGGCGCGCTGAGCGCTGAGGAGATCGCCGACGCGCTCGTCGAGAGCATGACGGTCGTCGGCATCACCGGTCCGAGCGGCAGCGGCAAGACCACAGCGCTGCGCGTGCTGGAGGATCTCGGCGCGCGTGCGATCGACTGCGACGCGCTCTATCATGAACTGCTCGAGAGCGATCCCGCGCTCGTCGCCGCGCTCTCCGAGCGCTTCCCGGACGCGTACAAAAACGGCGCGATCGACCGGCGCGCGCTGGCCGCTCTGGTCTTCTCCGACCCCGCGGCGCTCGCCGATCTCAACGCGATCAGCCACCGCTTCGTGCGCCGGGAGGTCGTACGCCGCCTGCGCGATTGGGCGATGTGCGGCGGAACGCTGGCCGCGATCGACGCGATCGAGCTGATCGAGGGCGGCCTCGGAGACTGCTGCGATCTCGTGCTCGGCGTTCTCTCCCCCCGCGAGGAACGGATCCGGCGCATCGTCCTGCGCGACGGCATCACGCCCGCGCGCGCGGCGGCGCGCGTCGACGCGCAGAAAAGCGACGCATACTTCAAAGAAAAATGTGATCACATCCTGTATAATCTCGGGGATGAGGATCAGTTTTCGGATACCTGCAGAGAATACTTTACGGAGGCTTTGAAAAACCATGGATGAACTGAGAGACAAGCTTTTTTACGAGCAGAAGAACGGTTATGATCTGATCGACACCGCCGAGCGCGTCAAGTGCGAAGAATACTGTTCGGATTATATCCGCTATCTGGACGCCTCCCGCACCGAGCGCGAGGCCGTAAAGAACGCCATCGCCGAGGCCGAGGCGAAGGGCTTTGTCGAGTACGTCCCGGGCATGGCGCTCGAAGCGGGCATGAAGATCTATCAGAACAACCGCGGCAAAGCGCTGACGCTGGCCGTGATCGGCAAAAAGAGCCTGGCTGAGGGCGCGGTCATCGCCGGCGCGCACGTCGACGCGCCGCGGCTCGACCTCAAGCAGGTCCCGCTCTATGAGAGCGACGAGCTGTGCTATCTCCGCACGCACTACTACGGCGGCATCAAGAAGTACCAGTGGGTCACCATCCCGCTGGAGCTGCACGGCGTCGCCGCGCTGCGCGACGGCAGCTGCGTCGAGATCGCGATCGGTCGTGAGAAGGACGAGCCGAAGTTCGTCATCACGGACCTCCTGCCGCACCTCGCCGCCGATCAGATGAAGAAAACGATGGCCGAGGGCTTCACCGGCGAGGGCTTGAACATCCTCATCGGCTCCGTACCCTATGCCGACGACGGCAAGGACCGCGTCAAGCTCGCGGTGCTGAGTCTGCTCAACGACCTCTACGGTATCGCCGAGGAGGACTTCCTCTCCGCCGAGCTCGTCGCCGTTCCCGCCTTCGACGTGTGCGAGGTGGGTCTCGACCGCTCGATGATCGGCGGCTACGGCCATGACGACCGCGTCTGCGCGTACGCCGAGCTCAAAGCGCTCTTCGACGTCGCCGCGCCCGAGCGCACCTGCGTGTGCATCCTCGCGGACAAGGAGGAGATCGGCTCCGAGGGCGTCTCCGGCATGCAGAGCGCCGCCTTCGACACCTTCATGGAGGATCTGTGCGAGACCCAGGGCGTGGCGCTGCGCCGCTGCTATGAAAAGAGCTTCTGTCTCTCCGCCGACGTGACGAACGCCTTTGATCCGCTCTATCCCGAGGTCTCCGAGAAGCGCAGCGAGGCCAAGCTCAACTATGGCATGGGCATCTGCAAGTTCACCGGCGTGCGCGGCAAGACCGGCAGCAGCGACGCTTCGGCCGAGATCGTGGGTCATCTGCGCCGTCTCTTCGCCGATTTCGGCGTCGTCTGGCAGTTGGCCGAGCTCGGCAAGGTCGACCAGGGCGGCGGCGGCACGATCGCCAAATTCATGGCCAAGCGCAACATCGACACGATCGACGCGGGCGTTCCGGTGCTGAGCATGCACGCGCCCTTTGAACTCGTCTCGAAGTTCGACTGCTACATGACCTACAAGGGCGTACTGGCCGCCTATTCGGAAAAGGACGCCTGAGAGAATCGAAAAGCTTACTTCCCGGAGCAAGGCTCCGGGAAGTTTTTCGTGTCTAAAACCGGACAAAAGGGGGGATACTGACATGGAATAATCAACAAGGAGAACGACATGGACATAGGAAACAACACCGGAAGGCTCCTGCGCCTGATCCTTCTGATCCTTCTGGCCGGGATCGCGGCGCTCTCGCTGCGCGGGGCGCTGCCGCACAGCGAGGCCGCCTCGCCGGATGCGAGCGCGCCCGCGCAGTCCCCGCCGCCGTTTCAGATGCAGACGACGCCGCTTGCGTCCGTGGAAGAGAAAAGCGGCGGAGGAAGAAGGAAAAACGTGTACACCCTGATCCTCGCCGGACTGGACGAGGTCAGCGGCAATACCGACACGATCCTGATCGCACGGCTCGACGCCGCGGAACGGCGCATCGACCTCGTCAGCATCCCGCGCGACACCTATATCAACCGCGCCTGGGAGGTACGCAAGATCAACTGCGCATACAGCTCCGCCAGAAACGCGGGGGAGAACGGCCTCGAGGGCCTGCGCGCGGCCATGCGCGGCCTCTGCGGATTTGACGCCGACTGCTGCGCTGTGGTGGACCTCAAAACGGTGGAGCAGGCCATCGACCTGATGGGCGGGGTGTATTTCGACGTGCCCTTCGATATGGATTACGAGGACGCGGCGCAGGATCTCGCCATCCACATCGGCGCCGGCTATCAGCGCCTCAGCGGCGAGCAGTGCGTACAGCTCTGCCGCTACCGGAAAAACTATATCAACGGCGATCTCGACCGGATCTCCCTCCAGCAGAGCTTTCTCAAGGCCGCCGCGCGGCAGTTCATTTCCCTCGGCTCGATCCCGAATCTCGCCCGTGTGGTCCAGCTGGCCGCCTCCTCCGTGGACAGCGACCTCACGGCGGCGAACATCGCCTATCTCCTGCGCTGTGCGATCCAGTGCAGCGCCGACGACATCCGCTTTTACACGATGCCGAACCGCCCCGCCGACGCCGGGGGGCTGAGCTATACCTTCGCGGAGAAGGACGAATGGCTCGCGATGCTCAACGACGCGCTCGACCCCTTCGACGCGCCGATCGGCGAGGAAAACCTGGACCTCGTCTATCTCGAGGGCGGCCGCTTCCGATCAAGCTCCGGCACGATCCGCGGCGAGAGCTATCTGTATCGGAAAAAATGAGACGAAACGGGACTGAAGACAAAGCTGCGCGAAAGAGTGCCGACACGCAGGAGGAGAGCGAAGAGAGGGGATTCATTTAGTTAAGGATACAAATCCCGAAACTCACGCTTATGGTACTTCCAAATATGATTTTGGAGGTATATCCCATGAAAACACAGAAATCCTTTTTTGAGCAGAACGGCGGCACATATACACAGGTTGGCGATGTGCTTCTTCCCAATCTTTCCATTGGAGAGGCAGAACAGAGGCCCATCGGCAAGTATGGTCGGATGAGGAAACGCTATCTGAAGGAACAGCATCCGTTGCTTTACTCGGAACTGCTGCTGACTGACAAACTGTATCCACATCTATTGGAGATCGACGAGGCTTGCGAAGGTAGGATGGGACTGCTTGTCCTGCAAATGGCCAAGAGCGAAGGCGTGACCGAACAACTCAAAGCTGCCGATCAGATGAAATGGGCCAGACGGATGAACAGCATCCAGAACCGTGCGGAAGAGATCGTGCTGCACGAGCTCGTGTACTGCTGAGGGAGGGGGGTACAGAGATGCTAGTTTTGGAAGACCTTTACCTCAGCGATGTTAGTCCCAGCGACCGCGGCTTTAAGCGAAGCAGCCAGTACGCGAAGGCTTTGGACGAAGTGGTCAAAGCCGGTGATGCCCTCACTGGAGGTCTAACCGAAGAGTAAAAAGAACTGTTCCAGGACTATATAACCACCCAGCGGGAGGTCAATGTGCTGACCGATTGCGAGACATTTTGTATGGCTTTCAGATTAGGCGCAGTGATTATACTTGATGTACTGAAGGAAGGACAGATGAGAGCAATTTGAATACTTCGCGCATTGACCGATAGAGAAAATATATTATATACTCATATCACAAAGGCGTCCTGGGAACCGTTGAAATCAGCGATTCCCAAGACGCCTGTTTGCTTATGATCATATTTTCACCTGAACTTCT
>JAFSNA010000114.1 GCA_017447645.1 Oscillospiraceae bacterium | reverse complement strand
TCGGGATTGATCAGCTCGATGAGCCGCTCCTCTTCACCCTCGGGCACATTCGTCTCGATCACCAGCACGGCGCGACGCAGCACGCCCACCTGGGGCGCGGCCAGGCCGACGCCGCCGGAGGCGAGAAGCGTCTCGGCCATGTCGTCCAGAAGCTGGTGCAGACGCGCGTCGAAGGATTTGACCGGACGGCTTTTTTTATAGAGCAGGGGCTCTTCCTTTGTCATGATGTTTCTAGTCGCCATGTTATCTCCTTACCGCTCCTCCCGACACGGGAAGAACGGGATCTTTCAGTCAGTTGGATCGTGATCCGCAAAGACGTTCACGCCGCGGAAACGCTTGTCGGCGGAGCACTCGATGATCGCGGCGGAGATCGCCCTGCGCATCGCCGCGCCGTTTTTCCCCGTGATATTCACGCGGTAACGGAACCGGTCGTTGACCTTGACCACGCTCAGCGGCGCCGGGCCGAGGACGGCCGTGCCGGGGATCTCTTTTGCCGAAAGGCTCAGCAGATCGAACAGATAGCGGATCGCCCATTCCACCTGTTCTTCATTCTGTCCCGATGCGGTCACGGTATAACGCTCGACGATCGGCGGGGCGTTCTGCAGAGCGCGCAGTTCGATCTCGGAGGCGTAAAAATCCTCGTAATCCTGAACAGCGGCCTGCCGGATCGTCTGATTGTCGGGCGTGTAGGTCTGGATCACGGCGCGGCCCGCCTTTTCGCCGCGGCCGCTTCGGCCGACGACCTGCGTGATGAGCGAGAAGGTCCTCTCCCCTGCGCGGTAGTCGCCGGAATACAGGCTTTGATCCGCGCAGATCACGCCGACGAGCGTGACGTTTTCAAAATTCAGGCCCTTCGTGACCATCTGCGTCCCGACCATGATCGGGATGTTCTCGTCGCGGAAACGGTCCAGCAGCTTTTCGTGCGAGCCGACAGGCGTGACCGTGTCGGTGTCCATACGAAGGATCCCGGTCTCCGGAAAAATCTCGTGCAGCTCCTGCTCGACGTGCTGTGTGCCGCTGCCGACATATTTGAGCTCTCCCCCGCAGTCGGGGCAGACGCCGTCGACACGGCGGGAATAACCGCAGTAGTGGCACATCAGCCGTCTGCGGGCGCTGTGATAGGTGAGAGACACGCTGCACTTCGGGCAGCGATAGGTAAAGCCGCATTCGCCGCAGCTTACCAGCTTGCTGGCTCCGCGGCGGTTGATGAAGAGGATGCTCTGCTCGCCGCAGTCGATGTTTTTCTGCAGCTCGGCGCGCAGGAAGGAGCTGATGTCGCCGCCGTTGCCTCGCCGAAGCTCGCGCTTCATGTCGACGATCGTGACGGAGGGCAGATCCTTTTCGTTGTAGCGCTCCGTCAGCTCGAAATAATGATACCTTCCGCTTCTGGCCTGGTACATGCTTTCGATGCGCGGGGTGGCGGAGCCCATCAGCAGCAGCGCTCCGGCGCGGGCGCAGAGGTATTTGGAAACCTCCCGCGCGTCATAGCGCGGTGAGTTTTCGGACTTGTAGGTCTCCTCCTGCTCCTCGTCGATAATGAGGATACCTAGCTCTCTGACCGGCGCGAAGACGGCGCTGCGCGTCCCGATGACAAGGCGGGCTTCGCCGCGGCGGATCCGCTTCCACTCGTCATAGCGTTCTCCGACGGAGAGCGAGCTGTGGAGCACGGCGACCTCTTCGCCGAAGTGGGCGGAGAAGGTGGCGAGCATCTGAGGCGTCAGCGCGATCTCCGGCACAAGCAGCACAGCGCTCTTTCCGGCCCGGAGGACCTCGTCGATCAGGCGGATATAGACGCTGGTCTTTCCGCTTCCGGTCACGCCGAAGAGGAGCGCGGCGTTCGCTTTCCCGCTGAACGCAAGCTCCTTCAGCCCGTCGAAGGCGCGCTCCTGCGCCTCGTTCAGTACGGGCAGCGGCAGCGTGCCGGGGCTTTTGATTTCCGGCCGGCGATAGACCTCCCGGCGGCTCAACGCGACGGCTCCGCACTTTTCAAGCGCGGCAAGCGAGGGGCGCTTTGCGCCTGTGTGCACCAGCATGTCGCGCACGGGGAGCGCGCCGAAGCAGCATAAAAGCTCCAGAAGGGCTGACTGCTGCGGCGAACGCAGGCGTTTGGCCTCGACGAGCGCCTCGGCCTCGTCGCCGGAGATCGCAAGCGAGGCGATCTCGATCGTTTTATCGCTTGCCTTCTGCCTTCCCTGCTCGTCAAACCACAGTCCCGCCGGCAGCATCGCGCGTACGGCGTCGTAGACCGTGCAGAAAAAGCGTTCTCGCATGAACAGGGCCAGCTTGACCTGGATCTCGTCCAGCACGCTTTCGCGGTCAAGAACGCCGCTGATGCATTTGAGCGCGGGCATGCCGCTCTCGCCGCCCAGCGCGAGTACGACGCCCTCGCAGCTGCGGTTGCCCCGTCCGAAGGGCACGCTCACGCGGGAGCCGACAAAAACGGAGCCGGCAAGCTCCTCCGGGACAAGATAGTCGTAGGGCCTGTCTATGCTGTATGTCGCGGCGGAGACCGCTATTTTGGCAACACAGATCGACACGGACGACACCACCCTGTTTCAATGACGGACCGGATGTTTACTTCTTGATGGCAAGCTTGCCGGTATAGACCTCGTCGATCGCGGAGGACACGGGCTTCCTGTCAAGGGAAATGCCGTTTTCCTCGGCATCGGCGGAGATCACGCGCGCACGGCGCGCGACGAGATTGACAAGCTGATAGCGGCTGCCGATCTTGTCGACAAGCTCGGCTACGGGGGGATAGAGCATCATAACGGTTTTCTCCAATCTGCCGCGGACGCGGCAATGTTTTTTACAAGCAGAACGGTCCCTTCAGACCTCTTTGAGCCAGTGGCTCCTGACGGCATATCTGCACTGCTCGGCGGTAAGGATGGCCTGCAGCTCCGCCGCGGCGACCTCGATCTTGTCATTGACGACGATATAGTCGTAAAAATCTGCCTCGGCGTATTCCTCTCTCGCGCGGCGGAGACGGTTTTCAATGGACTCCGGGCTGTCGGTGCCGCGGTTGACGAGACGCCTGCGCAGCTCCTCGAGAGAGGGCGGGATCACGAAGATCTTGATCGCCTCCGGCATCTTCTCGCCCACCTGGCAGGCTCCCTGGACCTCGATGTCCAGAAAGACGCTGACGCCATCGGCAAGCTTGTCCTCAACGAATTTCCGCGGCGTGCCGTAGTAGTTGCCGACGTACTCGGCGTGCTCAAGCAGCTCGTCGTTTTCGATCATCTGCCGGAAGCGCTCGCGGTCGATGAAAAAATACTCTCTCCCGTCCACCTCGCCCGGGCGGGGGCAGCGGGAGGTGACGGAGGTCGAAAAGCACATATCTTTGCGGCCTTCGATGGCCTTGAACACGATGGTGGACTTCCCCGCGCCGGAGGGACCGGAAATGACGATCAGCTTTCCCTTTGTCTGCATGTTCGATATCCTGCCTTTTATTCTTCTTTATCTTCCGCCCGCTGCGCCAGGACCTCCGGCGTCAGGGAGGACAAGATCAGATTGCCGCTGTCCGTGACGATCACGGAGCGGGTGCTGCGGCCGAAGGACGCGTCGATCAGCAGCCCCCTGTCGCGCGCATCCTGGATCATGCGCTTGATCGGCGCGGACTCGGGACTGACGATGGAGACGATCCTGTCGGCGGAGACAAGGTTGCCGAAGCCGATGTTGATAAGTTTCATGGCGACCTCACTCGATGTTCTGGATCTGCTCGCGGATCTTCTCGATCTCGGACTTGAGCTCGACGACGACATGCGCGATGTCGGAATTCTGGCATTTCGAGCCGATCGTGTTCGCCTCGCGGTTGAACTCCTGGATCAGAAAGTCGATCTTTCGGCCGATCGGCGAGCCGCCGGCAAGCATGGTGCGCAGCTGGGACATGTGGCTTCTGAGCCGGACCGTTTCCTCGTCGACGGCGACACGGTCGGCAAAGATGGCCGCCTCGGCCAGGATGCGGTTTTCATCGACCCCGGCTGAGGAAAGGACCTCGTTCATCTTCTCGCGCAGACGGTTCTGATATGCTTCGACGGTTTTGGGCGCCTCGCGCTCGACCGTTTCGACGAGAGAAGAGATCGTCTCAAGCTTGCTCAGTACGTCCGCGCAGAGCTTTTCGCCTTCACGCTGACGCATCGCGTCAAAGTCCTTCAGCGCCTCCTCGGCGATCGCGACGATGCCCGCAGAGAGCGCGTCGGCGTCCAGATCCTTTTTCTCGACGCTCAGAATATCGGGAAAACGGGCGGCGGAAACGGCGCTGAGGTCGTTTTCCAGGCCGTACTTTTCGGAAATCAGACGAATCGCGTCGAGATAGCCGCGGAGCAGCGGCTCGTTGACCTTGACGCTCATATCGTCCGCGGCGGATGAGTCGACGTTGATGAACATGTCCACCTTGCCGCGGGAGATGTGCCGTCCGATCGCGGATTTGACCGCATCCTCGGCAAAGAGGAAGCTGCGGGGCATGCGGACGGACGCGTCCAGATAGCGGTTGTTGACGCTTTTCAGCTCAACGGATATTTCCAGGTCGCCGGCTTTCCCCTTCGCGCTGCCGTAGCCGGTCATGCTCTTGATCATGCTTGTGTCTCCTTTTACAGGCATTTGATGATGTCGTAGCCGATCGCTTTTTTCTTTTTCCGTCGCTGCGTGAGCACGAGGAGCAGCGCCCCGACAGCCAGTCCGAGGAAGCTGCACAGGATGCACAGCCCTTCCTTCAGGCCCGCCAGATAAGCGGCGCCGTAGCCGAGAAGAAAAAAGACAAGCGGCATTACGTAAACGAGAAAGATCGCGCCGAAAACGTCCGAGGAACGGCTTTCGATCAGAACGCGCTGTCCCGGCGTCGCCGCCGCGAGGTTCCTCGCCGAGGTCTTGATCTCGCTCTGGAGCATGCAGCTTTCACAGCTGCCGCAATTCCCGCCGCAGGCCGTCATGCGCGTAACGGCCACTTCGGCCATGCCGCCCGGAAGCAGCTTGGTAACGATCCCTTCCTGTGTCATGATCAATCCTTTCTGATCACGATGGAAATGGTGTAGTCCCCGATCTCGCCGACTTCCGGGAAGCCGTCAGCCATGATCCTGACGGACGGCATGTACTGACCTACGGAGGTGTTGAAGTCCTTCAGATCCGCTACGACATGGATGTTCTCGCTTCTGAGCTGTTCGATCTGCTCCTTCGGGCCGCGCATCTTGACGATCAGGCTGTCGGAGAGGATCTCCGGGCTGTAGCCGTCCGTCTGATTGATGCAGGACATGTTCGATTTCGGAACGGCGAAGCTGCGCGTTTCCAGGCCGACGACCTCGATGCTGACCGTGGCCTCCGTGATGCCGGAGAGGTTTTTCAGCCCGTCGCTGTAAATGATCTTGTATTCCTCCCGGAAGGTGCTCTCAAAATCCGAGAAGTCGATCGTGGCGAGAGAGATGCGGTTGATGCCGGAGAGGATCGAGGTATCGCCGGCCAAGGTGATCGACGAAGGCTCGATGCTGATCATCGTGTTGGCGCTGCTCGCTCCGGCGGCGTAGATCCTGTCAACGTCGAGCGGGATCTCCTTCACGGCGAGCAGACGCAGCGTGGCGCGCACGGTATCGTCGGAAAAGCTCAGCCCGGTCGTCGAGCATTCTTCGCCGTTCTCATCCTGCAGCATGTAGCCGATGTCGACGGAATAGGTGCTGTTGATCTCGGCGCTGCCGAATTCCACCCAGGCGCGGCTTATCCCTTTCAGATACGACTCCGGCCCGAAAACGGTGATGGTCGAGGGCTCAAACTCGGGCGCTTCGGCCGTAAAGCCGTCGGCCACGCGGCCCTCGAAGCTCCCCGCGACGGGGATGACCTTCTTTGTCTGCGCCGAAACCATGAAGTTGACGGTCTCGGGCGTTTTGGACGTCGTCCTCACGCCGCTGGTGTCCTTCCCGTCCGGGAACTTGATCGAATACTGCAGCGAGGTAAAAGCGGACTGGGTCAGCTTGCTGACGTCTACCTGTGCGGTCAGATCGTCCGCGCTCCAGGAGCCGACGACTCTTCGCGGGCCGGAGACCTCGACCGTGACGGTGCTGGTGCTCAGATCAGTCACGACCATATTGCGGGAATTGAGCAGGATATCCTCGCCTACCAGCTCGACTTTGACACCGCGGAAGGTCTGCTTGTATTCCTGGGTCTCCTGTCCGATCACGTATATCCAAAGGGAAAGAGAAGCCAGGACCGCAATGATCATCCAAAAGATCCGGCTGTTATACAGTTTTCTCATCACGCTGGTCTTTTTCATCGTTTTTCCCCTTTATGAGCTTGTTCAGAAGCGTCTTGATCCCGAGCTTCTCCCTGCTGCTGTCTTCCACGATCAGTTCAGCGCGGAGGAGGCGTTCGAGCGTCGCGGCTGTCAGATGGCGCTTGAGCATCCCGTCAATGGCGACTGAGATCGACCCCGTCTCTTCCGAGACGATGACCACGACCGCATCCGACTGCTCGCTCAGGCCGATGCCTGCGCGGTGCCGCATACCCAGCTCCTTGCTGAGGTTGGTGCTCTTGGTCAGTGGCAGGACGCAGCCGGCGGCGGCGATGCGCCCATCCCGGATGATCAGCGCGCCGTCGTGGAGCGGAGCCTTGTTGAAAAAGATGTTCTTGATCAGCTCCGCGTTCGTATCGGCGTTGATGATCGTGCCCGTGCTCATGATCTCATTGAGCTTGACGCCGCGTTCGAAGATCACGAGAGCGCCGGTGCGGGACGAGGACATCTCGGTGCAGGCCAGCACGGTATGCGCGATGGCGGAGTCGATCTCCGTGCCGATTTCGCCTCTTCTGGAGGAAAAGCTGCTGCCCATTCTTTCCAGAAGACGTCTCAGCTCCGGCTGGAAGAGGATCACCAGCGCGATCAGGCCGAGCTCGGCGGTCTTGCGCAGCGCAAAGCTGATCATCTTCAGACCAAAGAGATCCGCCAGCAGCATCACAAGCAGAAAGACGATGATCCCCTTTGCAAGATTATAGGAATTCGTCCTTCTGACGAACCATATCGCTTTGTAGATCAGATAAGCGACGAGCAGGATGTCGATGATGTCGGCCAATCCCATCGTCGTGAGCAGGTTGAGCGAGCGCTCTATTGCTGTTCTCAATGCTTCCATACAGGCAACCTCTTCGTCGGGACCACATACTTTCCCTTTTTATCACTTTATTATATAGCATCCCGGAGGAAAAGGCAAATGAAAACGGCGGACAAATTATATAATTTTTATAAACTTTGCAGCCGCTTTTTCGATTTCGGCGTGCGTGTTGAAGGGGGAAAAGCTGAATCGGACCGTCCCGGTCCGAAGCGTCCCGGCGCTTTTGTGCGCAAGAGGCGCGCAGTGAAGACCGCTGCGCACACAAATCCCCGCTCCGGAAAGCTCGGCGGCGATCTGTTCGCAGTCCTTCGTCTGAGCGCGCAGAGACAGTACGCCGCTCTGCTCTCCTCGCGGCGGCAGAAACAGCTCGACGCCGTCTTGTTTTCGCAGCAGCTCGGCCATATGGGCGCAGAGCTCTTTTTCATGCGCCTCGATCTTTTCTCTGCCGCGGCTCATGATATAACTGATCCCTGCGCTGAGCGCGGCGGCCGCGGGCGCGTTCTGCGTTCCTGCCTCCAGACGCTCCGGCAGATCGGCGGGCATTTCCTGCGATATGCTGTCGCTGCCCGAACCGCCGAAAAGCAGCGGTTTCACCTCACGGGCGCAGAGGAGCAGTCCGCTTCCGGGCAGACCGAGCAGCGATTTGTGTCCCGGCATGGCGATGAAATCCGCGCCGAGCG
Organism: Oscillospiraceae bacterium; assembly: GCA_017447645.1. Taxonomy (GTDB): domain Bacteria; phylum Bacillota; class Clostridia; order Oscillospirales; family Oscillospiraceae; genus Limivicinus. The sequence continues at coordinate 4,141 of JAFSNA010000114.1, read as the reverse complement.
CCTCCGCGTCGATCTCAAGCACGCCCGCGCTCTGCGACGCGTCTATGATCAGCGGCACGCCGCAGTCTCGACAGAGCGCGGCGATCTCACGAACGGGAAGGGTATATCCGAACACGTTCGAAACGTGTGTGCAGACGGCCAGCGCCGCGCCGGGAAGCTTTTTTCGGAAGGACCTGATCAGCCCCTCGCTGTCGAAGAGCCCCTCACCCGCCGCGTCGATCTCCAGACCGTATCCGTGGAGAGGACGCGTGACGGCGTTGTGCTCGAAGCCGGAAATGACGGCCCTGCCGCCCGGAACGGCAAGTGAGCGGATCGCGAGATTCAGCGCATGGGTCGCGTTCATCGTCATGACCACACGTTCGGGATTTTCAAAATGCAGAAAAGCGGCGGCGTTCTCTCTGGCCTCCAGCATGAGCTCGGCCGCCTTCATCGCCGCGCCGTAAGCTCCTCTGCCGGGGCTCGCCGCCTCCCGCAGCGTCTTTTCTGCCGCACGCAGTACCTGCGGCGGCTTCTGGAAGGAGGTCGCCGCACTGTCCAGATAGATCAAAGCGAGACCTCCCTGTATTCTTTTCCGTCCTCGGTCAGAAAGATCCTGCCGAAAGCGATCTCATTTTTGCGCAGGAGCCGGATCGCTTCCTCCAGCTTTGCATGGAGCCGAAGAGCATAGGTGCAGCCGGAGCGCGTCAGATGGCTCGGCGCCTTCACGACGGCCGCACGGATCAGCGCGCGTTCCAGCAGCCTTGCGGCGCGCTGCGCGCTCGTCACGCTGCGGCACATGATGAGATAGTGCTTCATACGATCACCTCAAAAGAAAACGGAGCATGGTCGAACCATGCTCCGATTATTGTCCGTTTTTATTCACACGGTACAGGACATTCTATGTCCCGAAGGTAATATGTGATCATAGCCTTTCGATCAGCACGACCGCATGCGCCGCGATCCCCGAGCCGTCGCCCGTAAAGCCGAGGCCCTCCTCCGTCGTGGCCTTGACGCTGATCGCGTCGGGGTCCATGTCGAGCGCACGGGCGATGTTCGCGCGCATCTCGGGAATATACGGCATCAGCTTGGGACGCTGGGCAAGGATCGTGCAGTCGGCGTTGATAAGGCGATAGCCCTCCTCGTTCAGAAGTCTGCGCACCTCCCGCAGAAGCTGCAAGCTGTCCGCGCCGGCATAGCGCTCGTCGCTGTCCGGAAAATGACGTCCAATGTCGCCCAGAGCGGCCGCGCCCAGCATCGCGTCCATCAATGCGTGCAGCAGCACGTCCGCGTCCGAATGGCCGAGCAGTCCCTTTTCCCAGGGGATCTTCGCGCCGCCGAGGATCAGCCTGCGTCCTTCGACGAGGCGGTGTACGTCATAGCCGTGGCCGATTCTCATAGCTCTCCCCTGTCTTTCAGGATCGCCTCGGCGATCAGGAGGTCGCGCGGCGTCGTGATCTTGATGTTGTCCTCCTCGCCCGCGACAGTATAGGTTTTGAAGCCCGTCATCTCCATCGCGGCGCTGTCGTCGGAGAGGGTCATCCCCTTCTCGGCGGCCCTGGAGAGCGCGCCCTTGATCAGAACGGAATCAAAGACCTGCGGCGTCTGGACGCGATAGGTCGTTTCACGGTCGACCGTGCCGACCACTCGGTCGTCCTCTCCGACGACCTTGAGCGTGTCCGTGCTGGGCACAACGGGCACCGCGGCCATATACTGCGCCGCGGCGCTGACCGTACGCTTGATAAGCGCGTCGCTCACAAGCGGTCTTGCGGCGTCGTGGATCGCGATCAGCTTCGCACCCGAATGGACGGACGAGACGCCGATGAGCGAGGACTCCATCCTCGTCCTGCCGCCCGCAACGACCTTGGCGACCTTTTTCAGGCCGTTCTGCGCGCAGAGATCCGCGATCTCGGAGACTCTGTCCATGCGCGTGACGATCACGATCTCATTGACGGAATCGGAGTTTTCAAAAGCGCGCAGCGTGCGCAGCAGCACCGAGCAGGAGCCGAGCGGCGCGGACAGCTTGTCAAAGCCCATGCGGACAGAGCTCCCTGCGGCGACGATCACGGCGGAGCATTTCGGCCCAGCGCCGTTTTTGCGGATCAGATCTAAAAGGCTCATAAAAAGGCCTCCCGTTCTCAGGCTTTCATCTGACGCTTGCGGTAGAAATTCATCATGCCGTCCTGCATGTCTTCCAGATGCTTGAGCATCTTTCCCGCGCCATAGGCCGCGCAGGAGACGGGATCGTCGACGACGATCGTGCGGATACCGGTGCTGCGCTCGATCAGGCGGTCGATGCCGTAGACAAGACTGCCGCCGCCGGACATCACGATGCCGTTCTTGTCCAGATCTCCGACAAGCTGAGGCGGCGTGCGCTCCAGGACGTTGTGGATCGCCTCGAGGATGCGGTTCATCGGATCGACGAAGGCTTCGATCAGCTCGGTCGAGCTCAGCGAGACCGTCTTGGGGAGGCCGTTGGTCAGGCTCCTGCCCTTGACCTCCTCCAGGCCCACGTCAGGACGCTGGATGACGCAGCCGATGCTGCGCTTGACCTCCTCAGCCGTGCCGAGACCGATGAGCATATTGTGCTTGCGTCGGACATATTTGACGATCGCCTCGTCGAAGCTGGCGCCCGCGATCTTGATGGATTCGCACTCGACGACGCCGCCGACGGAGACAACGGCCACCTCTGTCGTGCCGCCGCCGATGTCGATGATCATATGCCCGTCGGGCTTGGAAATATCGATGCCGGCGCCGAGCGCGGTGGCGACAGCGGTCTCCAGCAAATAGACCTTCCGGGCGCCGGCCTCGATCGCGGAATCGATGACCGCTCGCTCCTCTACGCCGGAAATGCTGCTGGGCACGCAGGCCAGCACGCAGGGCTTGAAAAAGCTGAAGGAGGTGATCCGGCCGATCAGCTCGCGCAGCATCTGCGCGCTCATTTCATAGTCCGAGATCACACCCGAGCTGACCGGATGGATCGCGACGATGTTGGCCGGCGTGCGGCCGAGCATCTTCTGCGCGTCCTGCCCGACCTTCAGGATCTTGCCGGTGAATTTATCGACTGCGACGACCGTCGGCTCGCGCAGGACGACGCCCTTCCCCTGCTCGAACACGAGCGTGGAGGAGGTACCCATGTCGATCGCTATGTCTTTTTCAAATATGACCATACTCAATCACCTCAACGTGAATTTCAACTGACGTTCTCTGTTTTCATCCGAAGCGGCTCCTGGCCAGCGCCGCTGCGCAGACCGATTTCGCTCCGGCCGCTTTCAGCACTCTCGCGCACTCGCTGATGGTCGCTCCGGTCGTGACGATGTCGTCGACGAGCAGTACGCGCTGGTCTTTTACCAGGGCCGGATCGACGATCCGATAGACGCCGGCCACATTGGCTCTGCGCTTCTCGGCCGAGCCGGTCCCGGACTGCGGCGGGTTGTCCGCCGTTTTGACGAGCAGCTGCGGACAGGGTATCTGCAGGCTGCCGGAAAGCTCCTGCGCCAGCAGCTTTCCCTGATCGTAGCCGCGTTTCTTCAAACGCTTTCGTCCGAGCGGCGCCCATGCGATCAGGTCGAACTCCAGACCGTTCCTGCGGATACAGTCCTCCAGCAGGCGGGCATATTTCGGCGCGTAGACGCTCAGACCGCCGAACTTGTAGCGCAGCAGCGAGCGCCGCACCTCTCCTTCGTAATAGAGCGGAGAAACGCAGACCTCGACATGCCGGAATTTCTGCCTCTGCGCCGCTTCCGGCGTCCAGGGCAGTTCTTTCATGCAGCGGGCGCAGATCAGCTTCTCGCTGTCTTTCAGGATCCCCCTGCAGAAGGGGCAGCGCGGCGGGAACAGGAGATCCAGCATTTTTTCAAGAAACGCTTTGATGGACTCTCGCCTCCGTCCCCGCTTATTTATGTTATTTTACCTTTCCCGTTCAAAGCTGTCAAGTCAGCCGAGGAAGGAGAAGATCTTCTCCCAATACGGGATCAGCACCTTGGAGTCCGTCATGTACAGTTCGTGCTTCATGCCGGGGATCCTTACCATCTCGCACCCCAGTCGGGAAACAAACAGATCCTGTGCGTCATTTTTGACTACCTCGTCAGCTCCCGCCTGGAACAGCAGTACCGGGATCTGAATTTTACTGACCTGCTCCTCGGAACGGGCACGGTAACAGGCT
>JAFSNA010000113.1 GCA_017447645.1 Oscillospiraceae bacterium | reverse complement strand
CGCCGACGCCGGGGATGTCGCGGGTGATCTCCTCGGGGCCGAGCTTGGTGTCGCGCGCGTCGCATTCATACTCTTCGATGTGAATGGAGGTGAACACGTCCTCCATCACCAGACGCTCTTTGAGCAGGACGGCGTCCTCGTAGTTGTAGCCCTCCCAGTTCATGTAGCCGACCAGAATGTTCTTGCCCAGCGCGATCTCGCCCTGCGCGGTCGAGGGGCCGTCGGCCAGAACGTCGCCCGCGGCCACGCGATCGCCGACCTTGACGATCGGGCGCTGGTTGATGCAGGTGCCCTGGTTGGAGCGTGCGAACTTGATGAGCTTGTAGTCCTTCGCCTCGCCCGCGTCATAGCGGACGGAAACGTAATTGGCGTCGACGCGGGTCACGACGCCCTCGCCCTCGGAAATGAGGCAGACGCCGGAGTCGACAGCGCACTTGTGCTCGATGCCGGTGGCGACAATGGGAGCCTGCGTGGTCATCAGCGGGACGGCCTGGCGCTGCATGTTCGCGCCCATCAGAGCGCGGTTCGCGTCGTCGTTTTCGAGGAAGGGGATCATCGCCGTGGCGATGGAGATCATCATCTTGGGGCTGACGTCGATATAGTCGACCTCTTCCCTGTTGACCTCGATCGTATCGTTGCGGTGACGGCAGGTGATGCGCTTGTTGGTCAGGCAGCCGTTTTCGTCGACGGGCTCGGAGGCCTGGGCGACGATATACTGGTCCTCGACGTCGGCGGTCATGTACTCGACCTCGTCGGTGACGCGGCAGCTGCCCTTTTCGACCGTGCGGTAGGGCGCGACCAGGAAGCCGTACTCGTTGGCGCGCGCATAGGACGCGAGATAGGAGATCAGACCGATGTTCGGACCTTCGGGCGTCTCGATCGGGCACAGACGGCCGTAGTGGCTGTAGTGGACGTCGCGGACGTCGAAGCTCGCGCGCTCGCGGCTCAGACCGCCGGGGCCGAGGGCCGACATACGGCGTTTGTGCGTCAGCTCGGCCAGGGGGTTGGTCTGATCCATAAACTGGCTCAGCGGGCTGGAGCCGAAGAACTCCTTGATCGCGGCCGTGACCGGACGGATGTTGATCAGGCTCTGCGGCGTGACGATATCGAGATCCTGCAGGGTCATGCGCTCGCGGATCACGCGCTCCATACGGGAGAAGCCGATGCGGAACTGGTTCTGCAGCAGCTCGCCCACGCAGCGCACGCGGCGGTTGCCCAGGTGGTCGATGTCGTCGGCGTTGCCAACGCCGTGGGCCAGCGCGTTGAGGTAGTTGACGGAGGAGAACATGTCGTCCACGATGATGTGCTTCGGGACGAGCAGATCGATGTTCTGACGGATCGCGTCCTTGAGCGCCTCTCCCTCGAACTGCTCGAGCAGCCGGCGCAGCACGATGCCGCGGACTTTTCCGCGCACGCCGACCTCGGCGGGTGCGAAATCGACAAAGCGGGCCATGTCGACCATGCCGTTGGAGAAGACCTTGACGTCCTTGCCGTTGACCTTCAGGGTGACGGACACGACGCCGGCGTCGTCGATGGCGCGGGCCTTGTCACGGCTGAGCACCTCGCCCGCTTCGGCGAGCAGCTCGCCGGTGCAGGGGTCGGCGACGGGGGCGGCCAGCTCGAAGCCCGCGATACGCGGATAGAGGGCGAGCTTTTTGTTGAACTTGTAGCGGCCAACGTCGGAGATGTCGTAGCGGCGGTGATCGAAGAACAGCCCGTCCAGCAGGGTCTCTGCGGACTCGACCGTGGGAGGATCGCCCGGACGCAGGCGGCGGTAGATCTCCATCAGGCACTCGTCGCGGCTCTGCGTGGTGTCCTTGTCGAGCGTGGCGATCAGGCGCTCGTCCTCGCCGAAGATCTCCTTGAGGCGCTCGTTGGTCACGGCGCCGACGGCCGTATCGTCAACGCAGCTGAGCCACTTGGCGGGGTTATTCTCGTCATACTGGCCCATGGCCTTGAGGAACCAGGTGATGGGCAGCTTGCGGTTTTTGTCGATGCGGACGTTGAAGACGTCGTTCGTGTCGGTCTCGTACTCCAGCCAGGCGCCGTGATACGGGATGACCGTGGCGGCGTAGATCGAAAGCATCGTCTTGTCCGTGGTCTTGTCGAAATAGACGCCGGGAGAACGGACGATCTGCGAGACGATGACGCGCTCGGCGCCGTTGATGACGAAGGTGCCGCCGGGAGTCATGATCGGGAAGTCACCCATGAAGATGACCTGCTCCTTGATCTCGTCGGTCTCCTTGTTGCGCAGCCGGACGCGGACCTTCAGCGGGGCGGCGTACGTGGCGTCGCGCGCCTTGCACTCCTCCTCGGTGTACTTGGGCTTCTCGTCCATCGAGTAGTCGATGAAGCTCAGCTCGAGGCTGCCGGAATAGTCGGTGACGGCGTCGGTCTCCTTGAAGACCTCGCGCAGACCCGTCTCCAGGAACCACTTGTAGGAGCTCTTCTGGATCTCCAACAGGTTGGGCATATCCATGATCTCCGGGGTGCGGGCAAAGCTCTTCCTCAAAGTTTTGCCGTAGAGAACATCAGTTGGCATGCTGCACTCTCCTTAAACGTATTTGCGAACGCCCGGGCTTGTTGTTAAAAGTTTCCCGCCCGGTGTTGAAACTGCTTGGGCAATATGCTATACTGCGAAATGTAGATAGTGGGTCTATATGCCCCTCCCTTGCAGACATAGCAAGTTATTCTACCATCGGCGCGCTTTGTTTGTCAAGGGGCATTTTTTTATTTGTCGGGGTCTCCCCGGCTTTTTTCTTTCTGTGAGGTCTGACTATGGGGTTCGCCGTATATTCTCTGCTTGCGCTGCTGGCCCTGTTCGCGCTGTGGCTCCTCCGGCGCGCCGGTTCCCTGAAAAGCGGCGCTGCGCTGATCGTCTCCGTGCTGCTCGTCCTGCTCGCCTTTGGCGCGCGCGCGTACGTATTTGATTACGAGACGCTAGACTATCAGAACTTTCTGACGAAGTGGGTGGACTTTTTCCGCACCCACGGCCATTTCCGCGCGCTGCGCTACAGCGTCGGCAATTACAATATCCCCTACCTCTATTTTCTTGCCTTCTTCTCCCTTCTCCCGATCCGGGATCTGTACCTCATCAAGCTGCTGAGCACCTTTTTCGACGTTCTGCTCGCCTGGGGAGCGATGAGGCTCCTTGGCCGCTTTACGCAAAAGAACGCCGTTCGCCTGGGCTGCTTCTTCGCCGTGCTGTTCCTGCCGACGGTCTTTCTCAACAGCGCCGTCTGGGCCCAGTGCGACAGCAGCTATACCGCCCTGCTCGTGATCGCGCTGTATCTCGCGCTGGACGAGCGGCCCGTCCCCTCGATGATCTGCGCCGCGCTCGCCTTCGGCTTCAAGCTGCAGGCCGTGTTCGTATTGCCTGTCTTCGCCGTGCTGTGGATGCAGGGCAAATTCAAATGGCATCATTTTCTGATCTTCCCCGCGGTCTATGTTTTGCTGGTCCTGCCCGCGGTGCTGCTCGGCCGCCCGTTCTGGGAGACGATCACGCTCTACTTCTCGCAGACAGGCAGCATCGGCGACGCGCTGAACTACAACTCCTCATCGATCTTCGCCATCCTGCGGAAGGTCGCCGACCCGTCCGGGGCGTCGAAAGCGGCCATCGCTGCAGCCTTTCTCTATATGCTGGGCGTGCTGATCGTTTGTTATGTAAACCGAAAACGGCTCTCCGACCGTGCCGTGCTCGGTGCCGCCGTCCTTTTTGCCGTGGGGATCCCCTTCCTGCTGCCCCACATGCACGACCGCTATTTCTTCTGCGCCGACGTCCTCACGCTCGTGCTGGCCTTCGTCTCCCGGCCCTGCTCGCCTGCAGCCGCGCTGTGCCAGTTCGCCTCGCTGCTGGGCTATCACGCGTATCTGAAGATGCGTTTCCTGCTGCCGATGCGATACGGCGCGGCCGCCCTGATCGTCACGCTCATGATCACGGTACTGTTCTTCCTCTCTGCGCTGGAGAGTGCGAAAGCCGCGCCTGCGCCGCAGAAGAGGCGGAAAAAAGGCACTTGACAAAAGGAAAGAATCTGCTATAATACCTCTTGCCTTAAATGCGGCGCCGCCACATGGTGCACACTTCTTTCAATGCAGACAGGAGCACCGGCGGGTTATATGCGAGAGTGCTGGAATAGGTAGACAGGCACGTTTGAGGGGCGTGTGTCAACTGACGTGTGAGTTCAAGTCTCATCTCTCGCACCAGAAGAGGGCATCCGAAAGGATGTCCTCTTTTTGCTGCCCGGCCTTCGGCCGAGCCGATCCGCGTCTCTCGGCGCCCTCCCCGGGGCCGCGAATGTTTCCGAACGCCCTTTGGCAGACATTGAATTCTGAGCGAAAACATGCTATGCTTTGCTCAGAAACCAAAAAGGAGGATCGCTATGGCCAAATACACGTCGCTCGTCCCCGGCGTCGGGATCGAAAATGCCGCGGAGGACTTCCGCAGCGCCCTGAAGATCGAGCAATACCGCGTCGGCAGGCAGGCTGTCTACCTCCCCGCCGGCTTTCGTTGGGAATATATCCCCCTCTCCGCCGTCGTGAGCGCCGACGGCTCGCACCGCAGCGTCACCGCGGGCCACTGCGTCACCGTGACGGAACGGAAACCCGCCGTCGTACTGATCACCGATGCCGGCAGCTTCACCCTCAACCTGGACAAGGCCGAGAGCGTTCAGCGGATCCTGGACGCGCTCGGGAAATAACGAAAAAAGAAAAACGGCCATCCGTCCGGACGGATGGCCGTTTTCTTATTTTTTGCTCAAAAACGCGTTGGTCGCCTCGTCCTCGTACTGGCGGGTGTAGAGGCGGTAATAGTGACCGTGCGCGGCGATAAGCTCGTCGTGTCTCCCCTGCTCGATGATCCTGCCGTCCTTTACGACCAGGATGATGTCCGCGTTGCGGACGGTCGAGAGACGGTGGGCGATCACGATCGAGGTCCGGCCGCGGATGATCGTGTCGATCGCGCTCTGGATCTTCTGCTCGGTGATCGTGTCGACCGAGGCGGTAGCCTCGTCCAGCACCAGGATGCGCGGATCGGCCAGGATCGCGCGGGCGAAAGAGATCAGCTGCTTTTCGCCGGTCGAGAGCATGTCTCCGCCCTCGCCCACGTCGGTCTCCAGCCCCTTTTCGAGCCTGGCGACGACCTCGTCCGCCGAGACGAGCTTCAATGCCCGCTCGATCTCCTCGTCCGTGGCGTCGGGCCTGGCGTAGAGCAGGTTCTCGCGCACGGTCCCAGAAAAGAGATGCGGCGTCTGCAGCACGTAGCCGATCGAGCTGTGCAGCCACAGCTGCGAACGCTCGCGCGCGTCGCGCCCGTCTATGAGCACGCTGCCAGCCGTCGGCTCATAGAAGCGGCAGACAAGGTTCGCCAGCGTGGACTTGCCCGCGCCTGTCTCTCCGACGATGGCGACGTTCGTCCCGAAGGGGATCTTCAGGTTGAAATGCTCCAGGATGTACTCGTCTCCGTCGGGATACTTGAAGCTCACGTCCCTGAACTCGACGTCGCCGCGCAGCTCTTCCCAGTTTTCCTTTCTGGGCTCGAAGCTGTCGCCGTAGATCGCGGTGACCTCCGCGCTGTCGTTCACGTCCGGCTTTGTCTCGAGCAGCCTGGTCAGGCGCTCGATGTTGACCTGCGTGGTCACGAAATCCGAGAAAGCGTCGACCAGCCAGCGGATGGGCTCCATCATGCCCTGCGCGTAGGACATGAACATCGAGAAGGTGCCGACCTCGCTGCGGGCAATATAGCCGCCGCGCCACAGCACGATGGCCAGCGCGAGCGAGGAGGCGAAGTTCATCGTCACGCCGAACACGCCACGCAGACGCGCCGCGCGCACCGAGCGGCGGAGCATGTTGTCCGTCTCGGCCTTGAAGTCGTGCTCGATCCGATCCTCGATGACCAGGGTCTTGACGGTCTTCGCGCCGGTGATGCCTTCGTTGAAATTGCTTGTGATCTTCGAGTTGATCTCCCGGATCTCACGGTTGACGCGCACGAGCTTCTTCTGAAAGACCGAGAACAGCAGCACCAGCAGCGGCAGGATCGTCAGCACCAGCAGCGCAAGGCGCGCGTTGACGATCAGCATGGCGGCGATCGCACCGATGACGTAGGCGATCTGCCACACGCTGTCGATGATCGTCCAGGAGAAGAGCGCGCCGATGCGCGAGGTGTCGGACATGACGCGCGAGTGGATATATCCCACGCTGTTCTGGCTGTAATAGGAGAAGGACAGAGTCTGCAGATGCTCGAAAGCCGCGTTGCGCAGATCCTTGTCCAGCCGCACCTCCAGCCACAGCGCGTTCTTTGCGGAGAAAAAGTTGCTGACGCCCGCGAAGAGGATCACAAAGGCGTACATCAGGATGAAGGGCAGCAGGGTGTCCAGCGTCCCCAGTCCGACAAAGTGGTTGAGCGCATAACGCTGCAGCAGCGGCGTGCCGATGTCGATGATGCTGCCGGCGATGCCGCACAGGACCATCACCACCATCATGCGGCGGTACTTTTTCAGGAAGGGCAGCATCTTGCCGATGCCGAAGAACTTCAGCGAGCTCTTGTTTTCGGAGGGCTTGTTCACAGCTGCACCTCCTTTGCCGTGCCGGACTGGATCTCGTAGATGCTCTGATAGATCCCGCCCGCCTGCTTGAGTTCCTCATGCGTCCCCTGCTCGACGATGCGGCCGTTCTCCAGGACCAGGATCCTGTCGGCCTTGGCCAGCGTCGTGATGCGGTGGGAGATCAGGATGATCGTGGCCGTGCCGAAGCGCTCCTCGAGCTGGGCGCGGATCTTCGCGTCCGTCTCGGTGTCGACGGCGGAGAGCGAGTCGTCAAAGATCATGATCGGCGTGTTGCCGGTCAGCGTGCGCGCGATGGCCGCGCGCTGCTTCTGGCCGCCGGAGAGCGTCACGCCCCGCTCGCCCACGAAGGTGTCATAGCCCTTTGCAAAGCTCTCGACCGTCTCGTCGAGACAGGCGGCGGCCGCGGCGGCCTTGATGCTGGTCAGATCCGTGCCGTCGCAGGCGATGGCGATGTTCTCGCTGATCGTCCGGGAGAACAGGAAGGGCTCCTGCAGCACGATGCCGATGTGGCGGCGCAGCCAGTCGGTCCTGATCCTGCGGATGTCCACGCCTCCGACGCTGATCGTCCCCTTCCCCTCCTCGAGGGGATAGAGCTTGTCGAGCAGATACATCATGGTGGACTTGCCGCTGCCCGTGCCGCCGAGGATGCCGAGCGTCTGCCCCTCGGCAATCGAAAAGCTGACGTCCTGCAGCATCGGCGGGCAGTTCTCGTAGGCGAAGGACACGTGGTTGAAGACGATGTCGCCGCGGATCTCGGGCTCGATCGCCCCGGGCGGGTCCTGCTCGGCGGGAGAATCCATGATGTACTTGATGCGCTCGATCGAGACGCCGGCCTTGCTCATATCGGCGATCATGCGTCCGAGCATGCGGATCGGCCACATGAGCATCGCGTTGTAGGAGATGAAGGCCACGTACTCGCCCGGCTGCATGCGTCCGCGGATGCAGAACACCGCGCCGAAGACGACGACCAGCAGGATCTGCGTGCCGGAGAGCACGTCCGCGCTGCTCCAGTACAGGCTCATGATCGTGCCGAGCTTTTCCCACAGCCCGGTGTAATGGGCGTTCTGCGCCTCGAACTTGTCCTTCTCGAAGCGCTCGCGGCCGAAGGCGCGCACGACGCGTACGCCCGTGAGGTTTTCCTGCGCCATCGTCGAGAGTTTGCCCTCGTTCTCGTCGCACTCCAGGAAGCCCTTGCGGAACTTGTTATGGAAGTACAGCGAGTAAAGGATGATCACCGGCATGGGGATGAAGGCGATGAGCGTCAGCGGCACGTCCATCGAGAACATGAAGAAGAGGCTCAGGATCAGCATGACGATGATGCGGAACACGTTGGTCAGCTGCTCGGAGACGAAATTCTTCATCGTGTCGATGTCCGAGGTGCAGCGCTGGATGATGTCGCCCGTGCGGTTCTTCATATGCCAGGAGAAGGGCAGGTGCTCGATATGGGAAAAGGCCGTGTCGCGCATGGTTTTTACCAGCGTCTCGGAGGCCTTGGTGTTGCTCACGCGGAAGAGGTACTGGCTCGCCACCTTGATCGCGGCGACGGCCACGACGGCGAGCGCCATGATCCACAGATGCTCGCCCAGGTAGGAAAAGCCGCCCAGCGCGTCCACGCCGCGCATGATCCAGGCGGGGAACTCCGCCTCCTTGCCGCCGATCGCGTTGTCGATCGCGGCGCGGATGATCTGCGGCGAGAGCATGTCGGCCAGGGCCGCCAGCGCGGCGGAGAGCATGCTGACGCAGAACAGCAGCTTGCTGCCCTTCAAAAAACGCAGCATCAGCGTGCGCGTTTCCTTATTCTTTTGTCTTTTTTCCTGTTTGCTCATCTTTGCACTCTTTCCGGGCTTTGAAAACAGTCAGCGACATGTACTATATCACGGCCGGGAGCGGCGCGTCAACAGGACAGTTGCCCGAAATGCTCCGGCGTGCTATACTTCTGAAGCGGGAGGCGATCGGCATGCGCAATACCACCCTTTGCTATATCGAGCGCGGCGACGAATATCTGATGCTGCACCGCGTCAAGAAGGCGGTCGACGAAAACGCCGGGAAATGGATCGGCGTCGGCGGCCGCTTCGAGGAGGGCGAGAGCCCCGAGGACTGCCTGCTGCGCGAGGTATTTGAAGAGACGGGCCTGCGTCTTACCGCCTGGCGTTATCGCGGCATTGTCCGCTTTATCTCCGACGAGTGGGGCGAGGAGGATATGCACCTCTTTACCGCGGACGGCTTTGAAGGCAAGCTGCACGAGAGCGACGAGGGCGTGCTCGCCTGGAAGAAAAAGGACGAGGTGCTCACTTCCCTGCCGATCTGGGAGGGCGACCGCATTTTCCTGCGGCTGCTCGCGCAGGATCGGCCCTTCTTCCGTCTGACGCTGCGCTATCGCGGCGACACGCTGATCGACGCGGCGCTTGACGGAAAAGCCATTGCGATATAAAAAAGCCGCAGCCCGCCGGGCTGCGGCTTACTTGTCGGAGCCTTATCGCACGCTCACGCTGTCCGCCAGTTCCAGGATCTCGCGTTCCACGCGCTTTTGAGCCTGTTCGGGCGTTTCCTTCGCAGCCTCGAGCGCGGCCGCGAGCGCAGCGGCCTCTTCTCTCGCGCGCGCCTCCTCTTCCTCGGCCCTGCGCTTGTCGCGCGCCTTCTTTTCGTGCTTCAGCACAGGGATCACCGCGGCGGAAAGCAGCGCGGCCGAGGCGACGGCGCGCGCAAGATCGAACAGACGCGGCATATCGGGATAAAAGCGCTGCAGCACGACGTCCGCGATGCACAGGAGCGTCGATCCTCCGAGGACCCACAAGAGGCTGCGCTTGTTGAATATCTTCTTCAGGGGCGTGTTCGGGAACACGGTCTTGACCGTGATCGCCAGCGCTGCGAGGATCATCAGCGCGATCACGACCCACTTGGCGATCGCCGCGCCGACGGGCGAGAGGATCCCCGTCCACAGCAGCGAAAAGATCGAGATCAGCGCCCAGCCCACGCACCAGAGCGGCACGGCCACGCAGGCGCGCACCGCGAGCGGCAGGCGCATGACGACCTCGCGCGTCTTCTGGCGCAGGCCGCCCTTTTTCTTTTCTTCCTCTTCCTCGTCCGCGGCGGGATTCTCCTCGCCCGGATCGCCGTCGCCCGGGTCGACCTCGGCGTTCAGGGTCTCGACGATCGGGGGCGGCGCAAGCGCGGAATCGTTGTCCTTGAGAATGTCCGCCGGCGCCTCAAAGCTGCCGCCGATCAGCACGCCCGCGGCCGCGACCGTGGCGGCGGCCGTCGCCGCGCCTTTGTTTTTCATTTTATCAAGGCTGAGCTTGTCCATATCCGTCAACCCCGCTCCCGTTGAGATGAGAATATTATAGGATCTTTTTCCCGCGCTGTCAAATCACAGAAAAAGAGGCCGTCTCCGACGGCCTCTTTTTCAGATCGTCGGAGACGGCCTCTATTAGTTTACATAATCTTATTTCTTCTCTCTTGAACGGAACAGCAGCGCCGCGATCAGCGCAAAAAAGACCGCCGCGCAGATCCCTCCCGCAGAAGCGCCTATCCCTCCGGTGAAGGCGCCGACCAGGCCCTTTTCCTCCACAGCCTCGCGCACGCCTTTGGCCAGCAGGTTGCCGAAGCCGGTCAGCGGCACGCTCGCGCCCGCGCCGGCGAAATCGACCAACGGCTGATACAGCCCCAGCGCGCCGAGAACGACGCCCGTTACGACATAGCTTGTCAGGATGCGCGCAGGCGTCAGCTTCGTTTTGTCGATCAGAAGCTGTCCGATTAGGCACAGCGCGCCCCCGACGAGGAACGCTTTCAGATACGGCCAGAACATTTCCATCCCTTATCCCTCCCTTTCGATGACCACGGCGTGGCAGATCGAGGGGATGCTCTCGCCCTGCTGGGCGGAGGTGGGCGACATCAGCGCGCCGGTCGCGGCGAAGAGAACGCGCTTCCAGATCCCTTTCTCCATAGCCGGCAGGATGTGCGCCGCAAGCACCGAGGCGCAGCAGCCGCAGCCCGAGCCCCCGCTGTTCACGCCCTGCGTTTTGCGGTCGTAGATCAGCATGCCGCAGTCCATATACTTGAGCTGCGTGTCGATCCCGTCCTTTTCGAGCAGGGACTGCAGGATGTCGTGTCCCACCGCGCCGAGGTCGCCGGTGAAGACCGCGTCGTAGTCGGCAAAGCTCCGCCCCGTGTCGGCAAAATGCGCCTTGATCGTGCCGTAGGCGGCCGGCGCCATGGCCGCGCCCATGTTGTTCGCATCCGTGATGCCCGCGTCCACGATCGCGCCTGTCGTGACCTGCGTGAGCTTTGGCCCCTCGCCGCCGCGCGCGAGGATCGCCGCCCCCGCGCCCGTGACCGTCCACTGCGCCGTCGGCGCGCGCACGCCGCCGTACTCGAGCGGGAAGCGGTACTGCCGCTCGGCCGAGCAGAAATGCGAGCCCGTGACCGCGCAGACGCGGGAAGCAAAGCCGCCGTCAATGAGCATCGCGCCGAGCGAAAGCGCCTCCGCCATCGTCGAGCAGGCGCCGTAGGTGCCGAAATAGGAAACGGACGTGTCCCGCATCGCGAAGGCGGAGCTGATGCACTGGTTCAGCAGATCCCCGGAAATGATATAGTCGAGCTCCGAGGGCGGCAGCTTTGCCTTGTCGCAGGCGAGCGTGAAGCAATCGCGCAGCATGCGGCTCTCCGCCTTTTCCCAGCTCTGTTCCCCGAAATAGGGATCCTCTGAGAGCCTATCGAAGCAATCTCTGAGCGGGCCCTCCCCTTCTTTCTTTCCTCCGACGGCGGCCCAGCCGCGCACAACGGGCGGGTCTTTGAGCGCGACGGTCTGTTTTCCCAAGCGTTTTCCCATGAAAAGCACCTCTGATCGAATTTGCTGTCATTAGCTTTTCCCGGGAAAACGAAAATATGAAAAACAGGCACGGAATCATGCTGTCATTCTAAGCGGAAGCGAAGAATCTTGTCCAAATAACAAAAACCCGGGTATGGCGTCAGCCATACCCGGGTTTTATTAACTTTGTATGCGATGCGATCAGAGACGCATGCAGACGTCCCATGCACGCCAGATGACGGTGCGCAGGTTGCCGATGGCAACGCAGTCGCCGACGCGGTGGACGTGGGCGCCCTTTTCACCGACGGGAGCCGGAACGAAGCCGATGCCGTTGATGACGGCGTCGCACTCGACGCGGAAGCTCTTGTCCGGGGTCTTGATGACGCAGTAGCCGTCGCCGATCTCGGTGATGGTGCTGTGCAGGTAGACCGGGACCTTGTGATACTCCATCGCATCACGCAGGAAGGAGGTGTTCGCAAGGCAGGTGGCCTGAGCCGCGACAAGGTCGTTGCCGTACTCGACGATGGTCGGGTGCTTGCCGGCGAGGACCAGGTCGTAGGCCGCCTCGCAGGAGGACTGGCCGCCGCCGAGGAAGACGATATTGTCGCCCTCGACCTTCTTCTCGCGGAGCAGCTCGCGGAAGGTGCGGGTCTTCTCGAAGCCCTTGATGGCGGGCATCGTTCTGGGAACGGAGCCGGTGCAGACGATGATCTCGTCAAAGCCGCGCTTGATGGTGCCGAGATCGTTGACCTCGGTGTTGAAGCGGACCTCAACGCCGGCCTTCTTGATCTCGTTCTCATACCAGCGGAGCAGCTGCTTGTCGTTCTCCTTGAAGGTCATCGCGGAGGCCGTGAGGAACAGGCCGCCGAGCTTGTCTTCCTTCTCGAAGATGACCGGGTTGTGGCCGCGCTTCTTGAGCACGAGCGCGCACTCCATGCCGCCGACGCCGCCGCCGATGATGGCGACCTTCTTCGGGTTCTTGGTGGGAACGATCTTGTAGCGGTTGTGCTGCATGGTGGGCGGGTTCAGAGCGCAGCGCGCCAGGTGCAGGGAGTCGCCCAGGGACTGCATGTTCTCGGTGCCGTTGGCCTTGGAGAAGTTGAAGCAGCCGTTGTGGCAGCGGATGCAGGGACGGATGT
>JAFSNA010000112.1 GCA_017447645.1 Oscillospiraceae bacterium | reverse complement strand
GACCGTGGTGATACAGGAATAACAGCCGTCAAAAAAGGCCGCGCGCTCCGCTGTTTCCAGCGGGCGGCGGCCTTTGTTGACGACAGGGAAGGCGACTTCTTGTTGACAAGTCGCGGCGGGAATGACAAAATAAATAAAAGGACGCCATACCGGTCGCGGTTGGAAGGGAGCGGCGCATGATCTTCTTTCAGCAGTTTTATCTTGACAGGGAAAAGGACATCGCCGTCGAGCTGTTTCTCGACGGGGAGAGGCTTTTTTATGTGATCCGCACCCCGAACCACCGTACGGGCAATCTGATCTGCAACCTTGCCAGGCTCTGCGATCTTGAAACAAGCACGGACGAAAACGGATTGACGGTCATCCGCGACGAGATCCCCTGTTACGTGGACGGCGACAACCGCAGCATGTATATCCTGCGGCTGGGCAACACCAAGATCGCCAACATCTATCCCGACGGGAGGGTCGAGCTCAAGGCCTCGATCCCCGCGATCTCCAAAACGCTGATGAGCCAGACCAAGGACTACCGTCTGGGCGTTGAGAAGACGATCGTCAAGACATATATCCGGTCGGACTGCAAATTCCGGACCGACCTGCACACGCATATGAACGGCATCCTGCCGCCCGACGCGCTGATCGCCCTGGGCATCGTTCATCAGATCCGCTATCCGTATTACTATATCAAAAAGCTCTCGCTTCGCTGCACGGCCGGGCAGCGCGCGCAGCTGGAGGAAAAACGCCGGGAGACCGAAAAGGCGCTCGGCGACATCCCGCTGAGCGGCAAGCATCGGGAGCGCCGGATCGACGACTATACCTTCATCAATTTCGCCGAACTGATCCTGGGCGATCCGGAGGACGCGGCCTGGAACATCGAGCGGGTGCGCAACTCGCTCACGATCCCGAAGGACGGACAGGCGGTGTTTGCAGATCTCGAAAAGGTCTATCTCTACCGCTATGTCTTCACCAAGGGACAGCCCTCTGAGGAACGCTTTTCCGGCGTCAACATCGACGGCATCCCGGACCGGGAGGTACGCGCCTACGCCGCGCAGATCTGCCGCGACCGCGAGGACGGCCGCTACCGGGCCAATACCCTCTATCAGGACCTGCTGCTGTGGATCGCGAGAGAGTATCGCAAGCACGGCATCGAATATGCCGAGATCACCGACACGGCGCTGCTCAACCGCGCGGAATTCCCCGCCAGGCTGCGCCAGATCCACGAGATCATGCCGACGATCCGGCGCGAGACGGGCGTGCTGCTGCGCTTCCTTGCCGGGATCCGGCGCATCCCGCTGACGATCGTGCGCGACCGCGTGACGCCGAACGACTATCTGGCGGAAAACCTGCGCTGTCTGCGCGTGATCGCGTCCGACCCCTATGTGGCCGGCAGCGACATCGTCGGCGAGGAGATCAACGACATCCTCGAGCTGCGCAGCGTGATCCGCGAGCTTGTCAAGCTTGCGGGCGAGGAGCCGGGCTTCGTCATCCGCATCCACGCGGGCGAGAACGACAGCCTGCGCGACAATATCGCCAACAGCATCCGCTGCGTGGCCGAATCGCTCCAGCCGGGGCAGAGCTTCCCGCCGATGCGCGTGGGCCACGGCCTGTACGCATGCGATCTGCGAAGCGCGAGCGGGCAGAGGCTTCTGGAGGACATGAGAAAATACGGTGTCACGCTGGAATTCCAGATCACCTCGAACGTGCGACTGAACAACCTCAGTCACCTCAAGCGCCACCCGCTGCGGCAGTATCTGGCCGCCGACGTCAGCTGTGTGCAGGGCACGGACGGCTGCGCGCTGTACGGGACGAATTCGATCGACGAGGAGCTGAGCCTGGAAAAGCTTCTGGGGCTCTCTCACGAGGAGCTGCGCCGTATGCGCCTTTCGGAGGATGCGATCCTGCAGGAAAGCCTGCGTGTGTTCCGCGAAAAGGAAGAGCGATTCCGTTCCCGCTTCGAGGGCGGAGATCTGGAGAGATATTACCGCCTGCGACTCGAGGGCGCTCTCCCCGCGGCCGACGATCTGTGGCACGGCGCGGAGAAGATCGACGCCGAGGAGGCGCTGCGCACACAGATCTCCGTCCTGCCGGAGGGTATGCTTCCCGTCATCGCAGCGGGCGGCAGCTTCAACAACAGCAGCCACCGCACGCTGCTCAAGGCCGGGGACCGCGCGCTGATCGACGCGCTGGTCGGCGAGGCCGACCCGCAGAAGGTCGTCTTCGTCGTTGGCCACTCGCTGTCCGGACAGGAGGGCTATCTCGTCCGCAGCGCGGCAGGGCGCTTCCGCATCTTCGCGATCGTGCCGGGCAGGATCAGCGCGGCGGAGCGGGCCCGTCTGGTCTTGTCGGGCGTGGAGGTATTGATCTCGATCGAGAATTCGGCGATGGGCCTGTATAAGAGCTTCGCCTATGAGATCTTCAAGCGCATGCCCTCTGTGCTGCTTGCCTTTGACGGCAACTCCGCCGCGCTCAACCTCATCCAGGAGGCACGGAACGGGCGGGGAAAATGCACGATCTTCATCAGCCCGCGCTCGCGCGGTCTCGCTGCGAAGGCGAGGATGCTAGAGGGCTATGTCAGGCCTCTGAACGACGCCTCGGGCGTGATCGCGGCCATCAACGAAGCCTGATCAAAAAAACGGGAATTCTATCAAATGAGAGGAGATGCGGATATGCCGGTCTTTCAGCGCGCGGATCTTTTGATTCCGCGGCAGGAGCTGTTGCCCCTCTGGCCGGTCGTCGCCTGCGACCAGTTCACCTCGCAGAGCGAATACTGGCGGCGGACGGCCGAAGCGGTCGGCTCCGCCCCCTCGGCATACCATATCATTTTTCCGGAGGCGGAACTCGGAACGCATGAGGAAGAGCGGATCATGGCGATCGGCCGGACGATGGCGGAATACCTCGCCGGCGACGTTTTTCGCTCGTTCCCGCAATGCTATGTCTACGTCGAGCGTACGCTTCAGAACGGCGCGGTCCGCAAGGGCGTGATCGGCGTCGTCGATCTGGAGGCCTACGATTATCGGGACGAGGCAAAGACACCGATCCGGGCGACGGAGAGGACCGTCGTAAGCCGCATCCCGCCGCGCGTACGGATCCGCTCAGGCGCGCCGATCGAAAGCTCGCATGTGCTGCTCCTGTGCAGCGACGGCAAAAAAAGACTGATAGAACAGATCCGAAAAGGGGAGAAGCTCTACGATCTCGAGCTGATGCAGGGCGGCGGGCATCTGAGTGGCTGGCTGGTGGACGGCGAAGAGGCCGACCGCTTCGACGAGCGTATGGCTGCGTATATGGCCGAGGCGGAGGACGGCTTCTGCTTTGCCGTGGGCGACGGCAACCACTCGCTGGCGGCGGCAAAGGCCTGCTGGGAGGAGATCAGGCGGGGCCTCGATCCCGAGGCGGCCGCGGCGCATCCCGCCCGCTGGGCGATGGTCGAGCTGGAGAACCTCTTCGATCCGGCCCAGCAGTTCGAGCCGATCCATCGCATCGTGCGCGGCGTCGATACGGGAAAGCTTCTTGCGGCGCTGGGGAAAAAATACGACCGCGGCGGGACGCCCGTTCTCTGGTATACGAAAACGGGCGGCGGCATCCTTCGTTTCGACAGGGACGCGCTCCCGCTGGAATCGCTGCAGCGCGCGCTGGACGAATACCTTGATGCGGAGGGCGGCAGCATCGACTATATCCACGGCGAAGACGTGGCGCTGCGCCTCGGACGCGAGGAGGGGGCGATCGCCTTTCTCCTTCCGCGGATCGAAAAGGACGCGCTGTTCCGCAGCATCGCGAGCGGCGGCGCCCTGCCGAGAAAGACTTTCTCCATGGGCCACGCGGAGGAAAAACGTTATTATCTCGAATGCAGAAGGATCCTTCCCTGACGGGGAAGGATCCTTTGCGATAAGAGGCATATTTTGCGCGTTATTCATGCTTTTTCTCCCTCCGACACAACTTGTCGTGCCGGAAGGAAACTTCTTTATTGATTTTTGCTCCCGCCGAGACTATAATAAACCAGTAAAGCGAGAGAAGATCGATGGATCTTTTCAGTGCTTTCTCCATAAAATAACGGTCCTCGGAAGGAGGATCATGGGATCGTTATTAGCGCCTGGACCGATACGGTTGACGAGGGATGGCAGTTGTCGAAAGACTCGGCGGATGCTGCCACGGCCCGCGGCGAGCCGTCAGGGCGGGGATAAAAAGCAGAATCGACACTGTAACAGAGCCCCGCATCGACGCCGCAGGACGCCGTGTTTTACAAGGCACGGCGGCGATCTCGTTTGAAAAGGAGACAGCCATGTATACCATCAAGGATCTCTATGATCTCGACCATACGCTGGCAAAGGACTATCTTCTGCAGTTCAGCTACCCCTGGGAGGCGCTCAAGGGCATCAAGGAGTTCATCCTGAAGCTCGGCCCGACGCTGGGGGAGGACTATGAGGAGGTCTCCGAGCACGTATGGGTACATAAGACGGCAAAGGTATTCCCGAGCGCGTATCTCGGCGCGCCCTGCATCATCGGCCCCGAGACCGAGGTGCGCCACTGCGCCTTTATCCGCGGCTCGGCGCTGGTCGGCGCGAACTGCGTCGTCGGCAACTCGGTGGAGCTGAAAAACGTGATCCTCTTCGACCATGTGCAGACGCCGCATTACAATTACGTCGGCGACTCGATCCTGGGCTATTACTCTCACATGGGCGCGGGCTCCATCACCTCCAACGTCAAGTCGGACAAAAAGCTCGTCGTCGTCCACAACGGCACCGAGCAGATCGAGACCGGCATCAAAAAGTTCGGCGCGATGCTCGGCGACTACGTCGAGGTCGGCTGCAACAGCGTCTGCAACCCCGGCACGGTCGTGGGCCGTCACAGCAATATCTATCCCACCTCCTGCGTTCGCGGCGTCGTCCCGGAAAACAGCATTTTCAAGGATAACGGCGTGATCGTCGAGAAGCATGAGTAAGTAAAAACACAATGTCAAGGAGTATGAAAACATGCGAGTAGTCATTCAGGACAATTACGATAAGATGAGCAAATGGGCGGCCGCCTATATCGCCGCCAGGATCAACGCGCACAAAGAGGACAGACCCTTCGTGCTCGGCCTTCCGACGGGCTCGTCCCCGATCGGCGTGTACAAGGAGCTGATCCGCATGAACCGGGCGGGCGAGCTGTCCTTCGCCAATGTCGTGACCTTCAATATGGACGAGTATCTCGGCCTGCCGCACGAGCATGACCAGAGCTACTGGTACTTCATGCACGACACCTTCTTCGACCACCTCGTCGACATGAAGCCGGAGAACATCAACATCCTCAACGGCATGACCGACGATCCCGAGGGCGAGTGCGCCCGCTATGAGGAAAAGATCGCCTCCTACGGAGGGATCGACCTCTTCATGGGCGGCATCGGCGTGGACGGCCATCTGGCCTTCAACGAGCCCTTCACCTCTCTCACGTCCCGCACGGGCCTGCGCGATCTCACGACCGACACGCGCATCGTCAACAGCCGTTTCTTCGGCGGCGATCCCGAAAAGGTTCCCGCTCAGGCGCTTTCCGTCGGTATCGGCACGGTGACCGATTCAAAGGAGGTCCTTGTCCTCATCAGCGGCCACAACAAGGCCCGCGCCCTGGCCGCGACCGTTGAGGGCGGCGTCAGCCAGAAGTGGACCTGCAGCGCGCTGCAGATGCACAACGGCGCCATTATCGCCTGCGACGAGGCCGCCTGCGGCGAGCTGACCGTCGATACCTACAAGTACTTCCTTGACATCGAAAGGAAGGAGAGACTGTAATGGGCAAATACTTCGGGACCGACGGCTTCCGCGGCGAAGCGAACAAGACGCTCGATTACGAGCACGCCATCAAGATCGGCCGCTATCTCGGCTGGTACTACGGCGCGAGGCTCAACCGCAAGGCCAAGGTCGTCATCGGCAAGGACACCCGCCGTTCGAGCTATATGTTCGAATACGCGCTCTGCGCGGGCCTGATGGCCTCCGGCGCGGACGCCTATATCATGCACGTCACGACCACGCCCTCCGTATCCTATATCGCTCGCGTGGACGACTTCGACTGCGGCATCATGATCTCCGCTTCGCACAACCCCTTCTATGACAACGGCATCAAGATCGTCAACAACAACGGCGAGAAGATGGACGAGGAGACCCTGCTCGGCATCGAGGACTACATCGACGGCAAGCTGGAGCTGCCGCTCGCGGAGCGGGACAAGATCGGCCGTACGGTGGACTATGTCGCGGGCCGCAACCGCTACATCGGTTATCTGATCTCGCTCTCCCGCTTCAGCTTCAAAAACGTGAAGGTCGGCCTCGACGTCGCCAACGGCGCGGCCTGGCAGATCGCGAAGAGCGTGTTCGACGCCCTCGGCGCCAAGACCTATGTGATGAACGACGAGCCCGACGGCTATAACATCAACACCAACTGCGGCAGCACGCATATCGAGCATCTGCAGCACTTCGTCGTCGGCAACCAGCTCGACATCGGCTTCGCCTATGACGGCGACGCGGACCGCTGCATCTGCGTGGACGAAAAAGGCAACGTCGTCACCGGCGACCACACGATCTATATCTGCGGCCTCTACATGAAGGAGCACGGCAAGCTGGCCAACAACAAGGTCGTCACCACGGTCATGAGCAACTTCGGCCTGTACAAGGCGCTCGACGCGGTCGACATCGGCTATGAAAAGACCAAGGTCGGCGACAAATACGTCTATGAGAACATGGTCGAAAACGGCCACAAGATCGGCGGCGAGCAGTCCGGCCACGTCATCTTCACCGAGCACGCGACGACGGGCGACGGCATCCTCACGAGCATCAAGCTCATGGAGGTCATGCTCGATAAGGAAAAGCCCATGAGCGAGCTGGCAGCTCCGGTCGTGTTCTATCCGCAGGTGCTCAAGAACGTGCGCGTCAAATCCAAGCCCGAGGCCAGAAGCGACCCCGACGTGCAGGCCGCGGTCGACAAAGTCGCCGAAGAGCTCGGCGATACCGGCCGCATCCTCGTGCGCGAGAGCGGCACCGAGCCGGTGATCCGCGTCATGGTCGAGGCGGGCTCGAAGGAGATCTGCGAGAAGTACGTCGACAGCGTGATCGAGGTCATCAAGGCCAAGGGCCACATCGCCTGATACATCCCAAAACGAAAAAGAAGCCCGGGCGGGCTTCTTTTTCGTTTGCAAAAAACGCGTTGAAAGGCTATACTGCAAATAGATCAGAAAAGGAGCGATGTTCTGTGAGGAAGATGTTTCGTCAGATCTGCGAAAAGCTCTCGGCGGGGGAGGATCTCGTGCTCGTCACGGTGATCGCCTCGTCCGGCGCGACGCCGCGCGGCGCGGGTGCGCGCATGCTCGTCGGCAAAGAGGGGAGACTGTGCGGCACGATCGGCGGCGGCGCAGTGGAATTCCGCAGCCAGCAGATGGCTGCGAAGGTGCTGGAGGACAGGCGCTCCTTCGAGCACGGCTTCAATCTCACGAAGGACGATGTGCAGAAGCTCGGCATGATCTGCGGCGGCGCGGTCAGCGTGTTCTTCGGTTTTCTGCCGGCGGGCGACGAGAAAACGCTCCGGATCGCCGAAAAGGCGGAGGAATGCTTCGCCTCCGGCCGCGATCTCTGGCTGATCAGCGACATCGACGACGACGGCAGGATTGGGCTTTACACCCGCGAGGACGGATACATCGGCATCGACGCGCCGGAGTGGCTCGCGGAAAAGCTCGGCCGTCATCCCAAAAGGATCCGTAAGGACGGACACGACCTCTACGTCGAGCAGATCAACAGCTCCGGGCGCGTCTTTGTCTTCGGCTGCGGCCACGTCGCGCAGGAGCTCGTCCCCGTGCTCGCGCACGTGGGCTTCCGCTGTGTTGCGCTGGACGACAGGCCGGAATTCGCCAGAAAAGAGTTCTTCCCCGACGCGGAGGAGGTCATCCTCTGCGATTTCGAGCATCTGTCGGACAGCATCACCGTCACAGCCGAGGATTACGCCTGCGTGATGACGCGCGGCCACGCCTTCGACGCCGTCGTGCAGGCGCAGTTGCTCATGACGGAGGCCTGCTATATCGGCGTGATCGGCAGCGCGCGCAAGAAGGCGGGCGTGTATCAGCGTCTGAAGGAGGAATACGGCTTCCCCGACGAGCTCTTCGAGCGCATCACCTCGCCGATCGGGCTGCCGATCAGGGCAGAGACGCCGGCGGAGATCGCGATCTCCGTCGCCGCGCAGATGATCGAGTTCAGGGCAAGAAGAAATGAAGCGTGATTTCTTTGCGCTCTATGACGCGCTGATCGCAGAGGTCAAAAGCGGCGAGAGGATCGAATACGCCCGCCTCGGCGATCGCTGGGCGCTAGCCGAGACGGCCTCCTCCTCCGGGATAGCGATGTTCACGGAGGGAAAAAGCATCGCGCCGATGTTCCCGACGCTCGAGGGACTTCCGCTGGATAAGGCGGCGGAGGCCGTCAGGAGCTGGAACTTCGAGGAGGCCTCGCTCGGTCTGGCCGCCGCCAACGCCTTTTTCAACACGCGCGAACGCATCGAGGCGCTGGACGCGCTGACAACGATGGACGTTTACAGCACCGAAGGGATCGACCTGCACGGACTGACGGTCGGGATCATTGGCCACATGCGAGGGCCCGCGGGACTGCGCGAGCAGGCAAGGGCGGTCTATACCCTCGAGCGCGCGCCGCAGGAGGGAGACTATCCCGACAGCGCCTGCGACCTGCTGCTTCCGCGCTGCGACCTGGTGCTGATCACGGGCAGCTCGCTCGTCAACAAGACGCTGCCGCATCTGCTGGAGCTGTGTGAAAAGGCGACCGTGATCCTGACAGGGCCGTCCGTACCGCTGTGCCCGGCGCTGCTGGACTTCGGAATCGACCGGATCGCCGGCATGGCGATCTCCGACCGGGAGGCGCTGCGTGCGCGGGTGGAACAAAACCTGCGCGGCTCGCCCTACGGCGAGGGCGTCCCGTTCCTGTTGAAAAGGAGATAAGAAAAGGCCTCTGCGTTCGTAAAAACGCAGAGGCCTCTGTTTTCCGGCCTGTCACTTCACGAAACCGATCGCCGTGGCGGGGGAGCGCCGCGCGATCGCGGCAAGCGCGTCGTCCATGGCCTTTTCGTCCTCGCTGATGACGTCGCCCCATTCTCTGCCGCCCACGACGAGGACGAGCCGGAAATAGGCGAAGACGGCCTTGCCGCAGCATAGACGGCCGTTGACCTCCTGGACGCGGATAAAGGCGCGTTCCAGCGCGGAATAGGGGACGTATTTGATCCTGAAGCCGTCTCGATAATAGACTCCGAGAGAGCCGACGAGGACCTTGTCAAAGCGCTCGGCGCTTTTCTGATCGGCTGTGACGGCGGCGTCTGTCACCGGACCGGCGGGGGAGTAAAATTTTTTGTCTGCCATCGTTTGACCTCCTGATTGCTTTTTTTCGATCATAACACATATTCCTTGCGCGCGCCAGCGGAATATGATATAAAAAAACTGTAATTCTATTTTCAGGGGGACGAGCCATGCACTGCACGAGAAACGTATTGAACGACCTGATCTGGGTGGGCGCGGACGACAGACGCCTTAGCTGCTTCGAGGGCGTATATAGCGTGCCCGACGGCGTATCCTACAACTCCTATCTGCTGCTGGATGAAAAGACCGTGCTTTTCGACACCGTGGACAAGGCGGTCTATCAGACTTTCTTTGAAAACGTGGAATTCGCGCTCGGCGGAAGAGAGCTGGATTACCTGCTCATTTCGCATATGGAGCCCGACCACGCCTATACCATCGGCGATCTGATCGTCCGGTATCCGAACGTGAAGATCATCTGCAACGCAAAGATCCAGGCCATGCTCGGCCAGTTCTTCCATTTCGACCTCACCGGCCGGCTCGTGATCGTCAAGGAGGGAGAAAGCTTCTCCTGCGGCCGTCATGTGCTGAACTTCGTCAACGCGCCGATGGTCCACTGGCCGGAGGTCATGATGACCTACGACTCCACCGACGGCGTGCTGTTCTCGGCCGACGCCTTCGGCCTTTTCGGCGCCCTCAACGGCAGACTGTTTGCCGACGAGACCGACTTCTTCACTGAGCATCTCGACGAGGCCCGGCGCTACTACACCAACATCGTGGGCAAGTACGGCCCGCAGGTGCAGAGCGTGCTGAAAAAGGCCGCCAAGCTCGACATCAAATATGTCTGCCCGCTGCACGGCTTCGTCTGGCGCAGTCATTTCGGCGACTTTCTGGAGAAGTACCTGCTGTGGAGCAGCTACACCCCCGAGGAGAGGAGCGTCCTCATCGCCTATGCCTCCGTCTACGGCCATACCGAGAACGCCGCGAACATCCTTGCGGCCAGGCTCGCCGAGAAGGGCGTGCGCGTGCGCATGCACGACACCTCCGTCATCCCGGCCAGCAACATCGTATCCGACGCCTTCCGCTGCAGCCACCTCGTCTTTGCCGCTACGACCTATAACGCGGGCGTCTTTGTGACGATGGAAAACCTGCTGCACGACATCGCCGCGCACAACCTGCAGAACCGCAAGGTCGCGATCATTGAAAACGGCAGCTGGGCGCCCATGAGCGGCAAGGCCATGCGGGACATCCTCGCCCCGCTGAAGAAGATCGAGTACATCGGCGACGGCGTCACGCTCAAGTCCGCGCTCGCCGTCGGCCAGGAGGCCGAGCTTGAAGCGCTTGCAGAGGCGCTGGCCGCGGATATCCTGCCCCCGCCGGCCGAGACCGCAGCTCCCGCGCCCGCCGCGGCGCCGGCCGCCTTCTCGCTGGAGGCCGTAGACACGAAGGCCTTCAACAAGTTCTCCTACGGCGTCGAGGTGCTGACCACCCGCGTGGACGGCAAAGACTACGGCTGCATCATCAACACCGCCGGCCAGGTCGCCGCGGGCGAGCCGAAGAAGATCACGATCTCCTGCATCAAGAAGAACCACACCTGCGACATGGTCATGAAGGCGGGAAGGTTCAACATCTCGATCCTCACCGAGGACGCGCCCTATTCCGTGTTCCAGCACTTCGGCTTCCAGAGCGGACGCGACGTCGACAAGTTCGCCGACGCTCCGTACGACGACCGGACGGCAAACGGCATCCGCTATTACCCGCTCTACACGAACGCGGTGCTCTCCTGCGAGGTCATCGAGCACTACGATCTCGAGACGCAGATCCTGTTCATTGCCAACGTCGTCGAGGCGAAGGTCCTCTCCGGCGCGCCGAGCTGCACCTACGGCTATTATCACGCGCACATCAAGCCCAAGAAAAACCCGGCGCCCGAGCAGAAGGAATGCTGGGTCTGCAAGGTCTGCGGCTACGTTCACGAGGGCGCGGAAATGCCCGACGACTTCAGCTGCCCGCTGTGCAAGCACGGCAAGGAGGACTTCGAGCACGTCGTTCCCGACAGCACGCCCAAGCAGAAGGGCTGGGTCTGCAAGATCTGCGGTCACTTCGAGCCCTGCGACGGCGAGCTGCCGGCGGACTATACCTGCCCGCTGTGCAAGCACACGCGTGAGGATTTTGAGCCCGCGGAGCAATAATCTTTTCACCCTTTTCGACGGGACAGAGCTCGCTCTGTCCCGTCTTTGCGCAGGAGGGAAAAGGATGTTCTGTCAGTTTTGTGCAGACTGACAAAATTGACAGCGTTTTAACGGGCTTGTCAGAAACTTGTCCAGCAATTTCAACGTTTTTTCGCCATAAAGGCATAGACAATAAGTGACAGCTTATGTTAAAATATATCGGTACAAAAATGAGAGGTGAAGCGTATATGATCCACACTTTCAAGCGCGGCGTGCATCCCGATTACATGAAAGCGCCCGAGATCCCGATCTCGGTCGTCACGCCGCCCCCTCAGGTGATCATCCCCATGGCCCAGCACATCGGCGCTCCCGACAAGCCGATCGTCGCTGTCGGCGACTACGTGAAGATGGGGCAGAAGATCGGCGAAAACCCGGCTCCGGTCTCCGCGCCCGTTCACGCTTCCGTCTCCGGCAAGGTCGTGGCGATCGAGCCGAGGCCGCATCCCCTGGGCGATATGATCATGTCCGTCGTGATCGAGAACGATTACAAGGACACGCCATGCGAAGATCTTCCGCCGCTCACTGCCGAGCAGCTCAAGGACCCGGACGCCATCCTGACGCGCATCCGCGAGGCCGGCGTCGTCGGCATGGGCGGCGCGATGTTCCCGACGGCGTTCAAGATCCGCGGCGGCATCGGCAAGGTCGACAAGCTGATCATCAACGGCGCGGAATGCGAGCCCTACCTCAACGGCGACCATCTAACCATGCTGAACTTCCCCGAACAGCTCCTCAAGGGCATCGAGCTCGTCCGGATCGCCAGCGGCGTCGACAAGGCCTACTACGGCATCGAGGTCAACAAGAAGGACGCGATCGAGCTGCTGAACTCCCTCCATCCCGAGAACTACGGCATCGAGATCGTCCCGGAAAAGGTCAAGTATCCCCAGGGCGCCGAGAAGATGCAGGTCAAGGCCGTTACGGGCAGGGAAGTCAAGCCCGGCGGCATCCCCTCGGGCGTCGGCGCGAACGTCGTCTCGACCCGTACCTGCTACGCGATCTACCAGGCCTGCTATGAGGGCAAGCCGGTCATAGAGCGTATCGTGACCGTCGCGGGCAGCGCGATGAACAAGACCTCCAACGCCCTCACGCGCGTCGGCACGCCCCTCGGCTATCTTGCCGAGCAGTGCGGCGGCTTCGCCGTGACGCCGCGCAAGATCGTTCTCGGCGGACCGATGATGGGCATCTGCGCGACCAGCTTTGAGGCTCCGACCATCAAGGGCACCTCCGGCGTTCTCTTCTTCACCGAGAAAGAGGACAAGACCGTCGAGAATCCCAGCTGCATCCGCTGCGGCAAGTGCATCACGGTCTGCCCGATGAATCTCATGCCCGTGTTCATGTACATGTATTACTCCAAGGGCGATTACGAGATGATGGAGAAGTACCACATCACCGACTGCTTCGAGTGCGGCTCCTGTGCGTTCAACTGCCCGGCGAGGATGCCTCTGACCCACGCGTTCAAGACCGCGAAGCTCATGTTCCAGGCCAAGGCCGTCAAGGAAAAGGCGGCGGCCGAGGCAGCCGCGGCAAAGGAGGCGAAAGCGTAATGGATAAAAATGAACGGATCGTCCTCGATGTGGCGTATCAGCCGCAGGTGAGGACCAATATGGACACGAAGCGCATCATGCTCAACGTGATGCTCGCGCTTCTGCCCTCGCTGCTCGCGGCGGCTTACGAGTTCGGTATCAAGCCGGTGCTCATGGTCGCGGTGTCGATATGCTCTGCCGTCTTTTACGAGTGGGCCTATCGCCGTCTCACCAAGAAGGAGCCCACGATCTTTGACTTTTCCGCGTGCCTGACCGGCATGCTCGTCGCCATGACGCTGCCCACCTCGGCGCCCTGGTGGCTGCCGCTGATCGGCAATTTCTTTGCCATCGTGATCGTCAAGCAGCTCTACGGCGGCCTGGGCAAGAATTTCGTCAACCCGGCGCTGGCCTCCCGCGCGTTCCTGATCGCCTCCTACGCCGGCATCATGACCAACTGGGTCTCCCCGCGCGCGATGGGGCTGGACGCCGTCTCGATGGCGACGCCCATGCATTACCTTTACGCGGGCGAGCCGATGCCCGAGTATTTCACATACGGCAAGATGTTCCTCGGCGTCATGCCCGGCTGCTTCGGCGAGACCTGCAAGCTGGCCCTGCTCGTCGGCGGCATTTATCTGATCGCCCGCAAGATCATCTCCTGGCGCATCCCCGTGAGCTTCATCGGTACCGTCGCCGTACTGACGCTCATCTTCGGCCATGAGGGCTACGGCAACGTCGAATGGATGATCTACAACCTGCTCTCCGGCGGCTTGATCCTGGCGGCCTTCTTCATGGCCACCGACTACGCCACCAGCCCGGTCACGCTGCCCGGCCAGCTGCTCTTCGGCGCCGGCTGCGGCGCGATCACCGTGCTGATCCGCTACTTCGGCAGTTATCCCGAGGGCGTTACATACGCCATACTGATCATGAACATCTGCACCTGGGCGATCGACAAGAGCTTCCGCCGTCACCAGTTCGGCGTGAGCAAGGAGGACATCGCCGCGCAGAAGGCGGCCGCCAAGGCGGCAAAGGAGGCGGCGAAATGAAAAAGATCCTTAAACTCACCGTCGTCCTGTTCCTGATCTGCGCGATCGTCGCCGCCGTGCTCGGCGAGGTCAACGCCGTCACGATCGGCCCGATCACCGCGCGCGAGAAGGAGAAGACCGAAAAGGCTTACAAGGCCGTTCTGCCCTATGCGGACAGCTTTACCGAGATAGACCCTGCGAGTTACGCCGACTTCAAGACGACGGTCGACAAGATCAGCGCTGCGGACAACGGCGCCGGCTACGTGGTCGAGACGACCTTCTCCGGCGCGCAGGGGTCCATCACGATGGCGGTCGGCGTAGACAGCGACGGAAAGTGCGCCGGTATTTCGATCATCAAGCATTCCGAGACCTCCGGTCTCGGCGAGGTCGCGGCCAGCGCCTCCGACCGCGGCGTCAGCTTCCGCAGCTCCTTCATCGGCAAGGACGAGACCATCACCATCCAGGACATCGACGCCATCACCGGCGCGACGATCACCTCCAAAGCGGTAACCGGCGCCGTCGCCACCGCGATCGAGGCTGTCAAGGCTTTGGGTTAAGGAGGGGCAGACATGAAAATCAAGAATCAGTTCAAAGAAGGACTTATCACCAACAACCCCGTCCTCGTCCAGCAGATCGGCATGTGCGCCACAATGGCCATCACGACCTCTCTGTTCAACGGCCTGGGCATGGGCCTGTCCGTCCTGATCATCCTGACCTGCTGCAACGTCGTCGTCTCGCTGATCCGCAAGATCATCCCCGAGGAGATCCGTCTGGCGATCTTCGTCGTGGTCATCGCGGGCTTTGTCACGATCGTCGATCTGCTGCTCAAGGCCTTCATCCCCGCGCTGTCCGACGCGCTGGGCGTCTTCATCCCGCTGATCGTCGTCAACTGCATCATCATCGGCCGCGCGGAGGCCTTCTGCCAGAAAAATCCTGTCGGCGCCTGCTTCTTCGACGGCGTTTTCCAGGGCTTGGGCTACACGCTTGTGCTGCTCGCCATGTCGATCGTGCGTGAGCTGCTCGGCAAGGGCACCTTCGGCGGAGGTCTGATCGACGTGACCGACGGCTTCCGTCTGACGATGGACGGCTCCGGCGCCGGCATCACGATCTTCTCCGGCGAGTACGGCGCAAAGGTGCTGACGATGCCCTTCGGCGGCTTCCTGACGCTGGGCGTCCTGATCGCGCTGATGCAGTATGCGCTGAAGAAATCCGCAAGGAAAAAAGACCTCGCCGCCAAGGCGGAGAAAGAGGAGGTTGAAGAATAATGCTGTTTAACATCATCTCCATTTCTCTGGGAGCGATCCTGATCAACAACTTCATCTTCTCCCAGTTCCTCGGCTGCTGCCCCTTCCTGGGCTGCTCGAACAAGACGGACACGGCCTTCGGCATGGGCGTCGCGGTCATCTTCGTCATGGGCCTCGCCTCCGCGATCTGCTGGCTGATCGACACCTACATCCTCCAGGTCCTGCAGCTGGAATTCCTCAGAACGCTGGCCTTCATCCTGATCATCGCGGCGCTGGTACAGCTTGTCGAGATGTTCCTGAAGAAGTCCGTCCCCTCGCTCTACAGCGCGCTCGGCATCTACCTGCCGCTGATCACCACCAACTGCGCGGTGCTCGGCGTGGTGCTGCTGAACGTGCAGAACCACTACAACTTCATCGAGTCCGTCGTCTACGGCATCACCGGCGGGATCGGCTTCCTGCTGGCGATCGTGCTCTTCGCCTCCGTGCGCGAGCGGGTCGAGTTCTCCGAGTATCCCGAGTGCTTCGAGGGATTCCCGATCTGCCTTGTTTCCGCCGCGCTGGTCGCTTTGGCCTTCATGGGCTTCAGCGGCATGAAGGTTTTCTGAGAAGGAGGGAAGAGTAAATGAATACGATCCTTCTTTCCGTTCTCGTTCTCGGCGTGATGGGCGCCGTGCTCGGTGCGCTGCTCGCCATCGCCTCCAGGGTCTTCCATGTGGAGGTCGATCCCAAGCAGGCGGCGGTCCGCCAGTGTCTCGCGGGCGCCAACTGCGGCGGCTGCGGTTATCCCGGCTGCGACGGCTATGCCGCGGCGGTCGCCGCGGGCAAGGCGCCGACCAACAAGTGTGTCGCCGGCGGCGCGGAAACGGCCGCCAAGGTCGCCGAGATCATGGGCGTTTCCGCGGGCGCGGACGAGCGGAAGATCGCTTTTGTGCCCTGCTCGGGCTGCGAGGGCCACGCTGAGATGCGTTTCAACTACACCGGACCGCAGGATTGCCGCGCTGCTATGCTCTTCGGCGGAAAGAGCAACAAGACCTGCACCTTCGCCTGCATCGGTCTCGGCAACTGCACGAAGGCCTGCAAATTCGATGCGATCCATATCGTCGAGGGCATCGCCCGGGTCGACCGCTCGAAGTGCGTCGGCTGCGGCGCCTGCGCCGAGGCCTGCCCCAAGAGCATCATCAAGCTCCTGCCTGCGTCCCAGCGCGTCGCGCCTGCCTGCTCGAACAAGGACAAGGGCGGCCGCGTCATGAAGATCTGCGACTTCGGCTGCATCGGCTGCATGAAGTGCCAGCGCGAGTGCCCGGCCGACGCCATCAAGGTCGTCGACAACCTCGCGGTCGTGGACGGCGCCAAGTGCGTCGGCTGCGGCCACTGCGCCGACATCTGCCCGCGCAAGGTTATCCGCTGGTTCGAAAAAGCGGAATAAGCCAAAGACCCGATATATTAAACGGCCTGAAATTCCGGCCGTTTTATTTTTTTGCTTTAATCGGACATCCTATCCGAAGGAGGGGATGAATGTGGAAGAGAACGCGGAGATCAGGGAGCTCGGCATGAAGCGCGCGGGCGAGATACACTGTCTGACGATCATCGGGCAGATCGAAGGACATCAGCTGTTGGGCGAGGATGCCAAAACGACGAAATACGAACACGTCCTGCCGACGCTCGCCGCCATCGAGGAGAGCGAGGAGATCGGCGGACTGCTGATCCTGCTCAACACGATGGGAGGCGACGTCGAGGCCGGCCTTGCGATCGCGGAGCTGATCGCAGGCATGAAGAAGCCGAGCTGCTCGCTTGTGCTCGGCGGAGGACACTCGATCGGCGTGCCGCTCGCGGCGGCGGCGCGGCGCAGCTTCATCGCGCCCTCGGCGGCAATGACGATCCATCCCGTGCGGCTCAACGGCGTTGTGATCGGCGTTCCGCAGACCTATAACTATTTTGCGCGCATCCAGGAGCGGATCGTGCGCTTCGTCACGGCGCATTCGCACTGCTCGCGCGAGGAATACCTGCGTCTGATGACGAACACGGACGAGCTGGCCAACGATGTCGGCAGCGTGATCTACGGCGAGGAGGCGGTCGAAAAGGGCCTGATCGACTCGCTCGGAACGCTCTCGGACGCGCTGGATTATCTGCACGGCGAGATCGAAAGGGGCGCCAAGAGGTGAAAAGGTTTACGTAATATTCTTCAAAGGCCTTGTTTTATGCTGAAAACTGTGATAAAATAACTAAGTTAAATAGATCATGGGGGTCATAGGATGACTGTTCTCAACGCGATCATACTCGGTCTTGTCCAGGGCGTGGCCGAGTTTCTGCCCATCTCCTCTTCGGGCCATCTGTCCATCCTCAACAATCTCTTCAAAATGACCACGACGGAGGACGGGCACCTGTTCTTCGACGTGCTGCTGCATCTCGGCACGCTGTTCTCGGTGTGCGTCGTCTATTGGCAGGACATCGTCCAGATGTTTTACGAGGTGCTCGGCTTCGTGCACGTCGGCCCGCTCGGCGGCGAGCGCAGAGAGCGCTACCCCGCGGCGCGGCTGTTTCTCATGATCGTCGTCGGCACGCTGCCGCTGTTTCTGATTCTGCCGATAAACGACATGCTGGAGGGCTTATACTATAAAAGCGTGTTCATCGGCGTCATGCTGATCCTCACGGGCTGCATCCTCTACATAGCCGACAAGATGTCCCAGGGGAGAAAGACCGAGCGGAACATGGGCCTGCTCGACGCCGTGATCATCGGCCTGTGCCAGGCCGTGGCCACGATCCCGGGCCTTTCCCGCTCCGGCACCACGATCACCGCGGGCCTTGCCACCGGGCTGCGGCGCGATTTCGCCGTGAAGTTCTCCTTCCTGCTTTCGCTTCCGGCCGTGCTCGGCGCAAACATCCTCGCCTTTGCCAAGGCGATCAAAAACGGGGTCGACTGGTCCTGTCTGCCGGCCTATCTGGTCGGAACGGTCGTGGCGATCCTTACCGGCATCGCTTCGATCAGTCTGCTCAAGCGCATCGCCGATAAAGGCAAATTCGGCGGCTTCGCCTATTATTGCTGGGTCGTCGGCGTACTGAGCATCATTCTTACCGTGATCTTCTGAGAAAAAGATCGTTCCCGATGCATTTTATTCACGAAAGGAATTCGTAATGGCTAACAGTTCCAAAGGCGCGAAAAAGAAGACGGCAGCCCCGAAGGGCGGCGGTAAACCGTCGCGCGCTCCGGCGGCCGAAAAGGAAAAACAGGCTCCGCCGATGCGGCGCGAGATCGGAGGCATCTTCTGTCTGCTTCTCGCCATCGTAGTCATCGCGGGCTTTTTCACCGATAAAGAGACCATTATCGGCCAATTCATGGACGTGATGCTGGGCCTTTTCGGAGTAGGCTGCTACATCCTGGTCCCGGCCCTGCTGATCGCGTCATGGACGCTGATCTTCCATCACGGACGCCCCGTGACCTTCCGGCTCGTCTCCGCCCTTCTGCTGCCGTTCCTGTTCTCCAATATCGCAAATCTGACCCGGACCTATACCTTCGACGGCTCGACGCAGTATCTGTCCATGCTGTACCGC
Source organism: Oscillospiraceae bacterium (assembly GCA_017447645.1). Taxonomy (GTDB): domain Bacteria; phylum Bacillota; class Clostridia; order Oscillospirales; family Oscillospiraceae; genus Limivicinus. Next base: position 22,612 of record JAFSNA010000112.1, on the reverse strand, counting down.
GAAGGACTGCAGAAGAGAAACGGCGGCGCGGTCGGCGTGCTGAGCACGCTGCTCACAAGCAAAGTCGGATTTCCTGTCCCGATCGCCTATATCCTGTTTATCGTCCTGTTCATCATTTTCGCGATCAAGGCGGTCGACTATGACATCGCCGCGTCCTTCCGAAGAGTCAAGGAGCGCGCAAGCGTGCCTTATGATCCCGAGGATTATGCGGAAGAGGAGATCGCCGTGCAGGAGAGGGCGCCGCAGGAGAAGCGGTCCATCCGTCCCCAGCGCGTCACCGATCCGCGTGTGGCGACGTCTCCGGCGCCGAAGATCCGTACATATTCCGACTCCAAGGACATCCCGATCGGTGAGGAGGGCGAGCCTCTTACGGTCGGCCAGCTGGACGATCTGCCTGACCAGAGCTTCACGTCCAGGACCACACGCGCCAAGGTACGCCGCAAGGGCGCGGCCGAGCTCAGGGAAGAGCCGGACGAGACTGCGGAGACCAAACCCGCTCTCGTGGGCCGCGATATAGGCGACAACTGGACCGAGTACCGTGCGGACGGAAAGGCGCCGAAGACCGTTAAGGTCAGTCCGAGCGTTCCCGTAGCGGCCGAGATCTCTGACCCCCCGAAAAAAGAAAAGAGCAAACGCGCAGAGCCCGAAAAAGAAAAGGAAAATGCCGCGCTGCCGATCAAGCCGGACGCCGACGCGGCGGACGAGTATGTTTTCCCGCCGCTTGAGCTCCTCAGCGCCGGGATCGCCGGCAGCTCCGACGCGCGGGACGAGATCACGCTCAACCGCGAACGGCTGGAGAATGCGATCCGCAGCTTCGGCATCAACGCCTCCGTCGTCGGCGTGATCCGCGGACCCACGGTCACACGCTATGATTTTGAGCTCGAGCAGGGCGTCAAGCTCTCGCGCGTGACGAATCTGGCGGGCGATCTGGCGCTGGCTCTCGGCGTGATCAACGTGCGCATCGCGCCGATCCCCGAAAAGATCTCCACCGTCGGCATCGAGGTGCCGAACAAGATCGTCAGCACCGTATATCTGCGCACGATCCTTGAATCGCAGCGCTTCCAGACGGCCAAGTCGAAGCTGTCCTTCGCCGTCGGCAAGGACATCGGCGGGGACTGCATCGTCGGCAACATCGCCAAGCTCCCGCACATGCTGATCGCCGGAACGACCGGCTCCGGCAAGTCGGTATGCATGAACTCGCTGATCCTGAGCCTGCTGTACAAGGCCCGGCCCGACGAGGTCAAGTTCATCATGATCGACCCGAAGATGGTCGAGCTCGGCATTTACAGCGGCATCCCTCACATGCTCACCCCCGTCGTGACCGAGCCGAAAAAGGCCGCCGGCGCGCTGCAGTGGGCCGTCGTCGAGATGCTCAAGCGCTACCGCCTGTTCTCCGAAGCGGGCGTGCGCGACATCGACGGCTATAACCGCCACTGCGAGATCACGGGCGAGGAAAAGCTGGCCCAGGTCGTGGTCGTGATCGACGAGCTGGCAGACCTCATGATGATCGCCGCCAAGGAGGTCGAGGAAAGCATCTGCCGTGTCGCCCAGATGGGCCGCGCCGCGGGCATGCACCTCGTCGTGGCGACCCAGCGCCCCTCGGCAGACGTCATCACGGGTCTGATGAAGGCCAACATCCCCTCGCGCATCGCCTTTGCGGTCTCCTCCGCGATGGAGAGCCGCATCATCATGGATCAGAGCGGCGCGGAAAAGCTGGTCGGCATGGGCGACATGCTCTATTCTCCGCTCGGCGCTGGCAAGCCCACGCGCGTGCAGGGCGCCTTCGTCTCGGACGAGGAGCGCGAGCGCGTGATCGAGTTCATCAAGGAAAACAACCCCGGCGCCAAGCCCGAGAACAACCAGGAAATCGGCGAATACATGTCGCGCGCCGAGCAGAGCAAGGACAGCTCCAAGGACAAGGGCCGCGAGGAAGAGAGCGGATCGTCCGCGGGCGACTACGACGAGATGCTGCCGCAGGCGGTCGAGGCGATCCTCGAGACCAGACAGTGCTCCGTCTCCATGCTGCAGCGCCGCGTCAAGCTGGGCTATTCCCGCGCCGCGCGCATCGTCGACCAGATGGAGGAGCTCGGCATCGTCGGCCCTTACGAGGGCGCCAAGCCGCGCAGCGTGCTGGTCGACAGGAACGGCTGGCTCGAGATCCAGGCGCAGCTCGGCATCGCCTCCGACAGTGATCTGGCCCTCGCCGCAGAGATGAACGAGGACGAAGACGAATAACGGGAAAAGGGCGTTGTCGATACGCCCTTTTTGCCTTTCAAGAGAGTGATCGTATGGATTATTTCAAACCGGACATGAGCCCCGCCGCGCTGGGCGCGGTCAGCATGCTGGGCCTGGCGCATATCGGCGACGCGGTCTATGAACTGATGACGCGCGCGTCGCTGTGCGCGGAGGGGCATACCGCCGCGCAGGAGCTGCACAGGCGTACGACCGCGCGCGTGAACGCTCCGGCCCAGGCGCGGGCGGCGGAGCGCATCCTGCCGTATCTGGATGAGGAGGAGAGCGCGATCTACCGCCGCGGGCGCAACACACACGTGAATTCCGTCCCGCACGCCGCAAACGTCGGGGAATACCACGCTGCGACGGCTTTGGAGGCGCTCTTCGGCTGGCTGTATCTCCAGGGCAGGACGGAGCGGCTGAACGAGCTGTTTGCGATCCTCAGCGGCGCTCCCGCGGAAAAGGAGAGCTGAGAGATGCCGCTTGACGCCGTAACGCTGCACGGCCTGACGCAGGAGCTGCGAAGCTGCGCCGAGGGCGCGCGGATCGACCGCGTGCAGCAGCCGGAAAAGGAAGTGCTGCTGCTCACGCTGTACACCGGCGAGGGCAGCCGCCGGCTGCTCCTCAGCGCCTCCGTTTCGGGAGCGCGCGTGCATTTTACCGCACAGAGCTTTGAAAACCCGGCCGAGCCGCCGATGTTTTGCATGCTGCTGCGCAAGCACCTCATCGGCGCGCGCATCCGCCGGATCGAACAGCCAGAGATGGAGCGCATGCTGCTTTTCCGGCTCGCCGCGAGGGACGAAATGGGCGACGAGAGCGAAAAGACCCTGGCTGTCGAACTGATCGGCCGCAGTGCGAACATCGTGCTCGTCGGTCAGGACGGCCGCATCATCGACTGTCTGCGGCGCATGGAGTACGGCGGAGAAGGACGGGGCATGCTGCCCGGCATGCTCTACCGCCTGCCGCCCAGGCAGGAGAAAACGCCCTTTTTCGGCTGCGCGGACGAAGAGCTTGCCGCGTGTCTGGAGGCGATCGAAAACGGCGCGGAGCTCGACCGTGAGCTGCTGAGCCGCTTCTCGGGGCTTTCGCCGCTGATCTGCCGCGAGCTTGCCTTCCGCAGCCGCGGCGATACGGAGCTGTTGAAAGAAAACGCCTTCGCTCTGCGCGAGACCGTCGCTGCCGGAGAACTTGTCCCCACGCTCGTCAGCTTTGACGGCATGCCGCGTGATTTCAGCTTCATGGCGATCAACCAGTACGGACCCGGCACGCAGACGGAGCGCTTTGAGGATTTTTCCTCCCTTCTGGACGCGTTCTACGCGCGGCGCGACCGGGAGGAGAGCCGCAAACGGCGCTCGCGCGAGCTGCTGCGCAGCGTGAAGGGAGCCTGCGAGCGCCTGGATCGCAAGCTTGCCGTACAGAAAAAGGAGCTTTCCGATACGGCCGGACGCGAAGAGCTCCGGCGCCGCGCCGAGCTGATCACCGCCAATATCTACCGCATGAAAAAGGGCCAGGGCGAGCTTGTTTGCGAGGATTATTTTTCCGAGGGCAGCCCCGAGATCCGCATCCCGCTCGATCCGCTCAAGACGCCGCAGCAGAACGCCGCCGCGCTCTATAAGGACTTTTCGCGCAAGAAGGCCGCGCAGGAACATCTGACGGTGCTGATCGCCGAGGGCGAGAGGCAGCGCGAATATCTCGCGACCGTGCTCGACGAGATCGAGCGCGCCGAGACCGAGCGCGACCTCGCCGACATCCGGCACGAGCTCCTGCAGACGGGTTATCTGAAAAAACAGCGCGGCGGGAAGAAAGACCGCGCCAAGCCGCAGGCTCCGCTGCGTTTCCTTTCCTCGGACGGATTTGAGATCCTGGTCGGCCGCAGCAACATCCAAAACGACGAGCTCACCTTCCGAACAGCCCGCAGGACGGACCTCTGGCTGCATACCCAGCGCATCCACGGCAGTCATGTGATCCTGCGCACAGACGGACTCGAAGCGCCGGAGAGGACCCTGGAGGAGGCGGCCTCGCTGGCCGCGTGGTATTCCCAGGGCAGGGAAGCGGGCAGGATCCCCGTGGACTGTACCCAGGTCCGCTGCGTCAAAAAGCCCGCGGGCGCGCTCCCCGGGGCGGTGCTCTACACCGATTACGTCACGCTCATGGCCGAGGCGAGCGAGGAGCTTGCGGAAAAGCTGAAAAAATAAGGATCGCCATCCTTTCGGATGACGATCCTTTTTGTATCAGCGGAAGCTCGGCTTTTTCCCGCCTGGGGGCGGGACGTAGCCCACCGCCATATCCGGCGCGCGCTCGCTCAGACGAGCCAGCGCCTCGTCCGCCTCCTCTTCTTTGCTGAAGATCAGGTTTGCAAACTCATTTTCCCCGTGCACGAGGATCAGCCGGTAATAATAGTAGGCGGGGCTGTCGTCCGGCTGGGTCTCGCTGATGCGGATGAAGGCGCGCTCGATATAGTCGTAGGGGACGAAGTATTTCACGCCGAGATCGCGGTAATAGAAGCATAGCGAGCCGAAGCGCACGCGGCCGATGGCCGGAGCGCTTTTATAATCCTCGACATGCGCCTCGTCGGTGATATATTTCCTGTCGACGCCGCGCAGCCGGATCCTTCCTAATCCGAACATTCGTGTGCCCCCGCCTTTCTTTTGAAAAAGTCCATCTCATACCACTTCGCCGGCAGCTTTGCGGCAATGATCACCGCCGTGCAGCCCGCAAGCATCCCGACAAGGAAGCCCGCGACCACGTCCGAGGGGAAGTGAACGCACAGATAGATGCGCGCGACGCCCATCAGCACCCCGAAGAGCAGAGCCGTCCAGCTCCATTTCTTCTTCCCGATCAGAAACACCGGCGTACAGGCGCCGAAGGCGGCCGTCGTGTGGCCGGAGGGGAAGCTCTTGTCGCTCTCGGTGTGCATGCCGACCAGCTGCCAGAACCGATAATAGATGCTGCTCTCGTCCGTATAGGGCCGCGCGCGGGCGATGACGATCTTCAGACAGCAGTTCGTCACCAGCGCGCCGAGAAGCAGGCCCAGGCACATCGCCGTGCCGAAGCGTCTCGTGGGTTTGTATAAGGTGAGCAGAAGGGAGAGAACGATCAGAAAGGCGCCGCCCTTGCCCAGGATGGAAATAAACTCGAAGAGAGGCGTAAAGAAGCCGCCGCCGATGTCGTAAAGACGGTGTATCGCGATGGTGACGGCGGCGTCAAATTCGGCAAAGACGCTGTTGATCCACAGCGCCGAGGCTGTTTCGACCATGAAACGGAGTGTCCTTTCTTTTTTTCACATCTTACCACACTGCAAGCGCTCCTGTCCACAAAAACCGCAGCGCCGGGCGGAAGAGGAGGAAAAACTTTCTGCAAACGCTGTTGAGAAGTATCGTCCCAGGTGATATAATAAACAAGTTAAAACGCTTTTCACGGAGAGAGTATGGACGCCTTCAAACTCGTATCACCCTATCAGCCGACCGGCGACCAGCCGGAGGCGATCGACGCGCTTGTCGCGGGACTGGAAAACGGTCTCGACGAACAGGTGCTGCTCGGCGTGACCGGCTCGGGCAAGACCTTCACGATGGCGAACGTCATCGCGCGCGTCAACCGCCCGACGCTCGTGCTGGCGCACAACAAGACCCTGGCCGCGCAGCTGTGCAGCGAGTTCAAGGAATTCTTCCCCGAAAACGCCGTGGAATACTTCGTCTCCTATTATGATTATTACCAGCCCGAGGCCTATATCCCGCACACCGACACCTATATCGAAAAGGACGCTTCCACGAACGAGGAGATCGACCGGCTCCGCATAAGCGCGACCTGCTCGCTGCTCGAGCGGCGGGACGTGATCGTCGTCAGCTCGGTCAGCTGCATCTACGGTCTCGGCGAACCGGACGACTTTGCTTCGATGACGGTATCGCTGCGCCCCGGACAGAGCTGGGAGATGGGCGATCTTCTGCGCCGCCTCGTCGAGATCCGCTATGAGCGCAACGACATCGCCTTCGTCAGAAACATGTTCCGCGTACGCGGCGACACGGTGGAGATCTTCCCGGCCTATGCGCACGACCGCGCGATCCGCGTGGAGTTCTTCGGCGACGAGATCGAGCGCATCAGCGAGATCAACGTCGTTACGGGCGTTCCGATCCGTTATCTCAGTCATGCTGCGATCTACCCGGCGAGCCACTACGTCACGACGCGGGACAAGCTGGACGCCGCCATCGGGCGCATCCGCAGGGAGTGCGACGAGCGAGAGGCCTGGTTCAAGGCACACGACAAGCTGCTCGAGGCGCAGCGCATCCGTCAGCGAACGGACTACGACATCGAAATGATCCAGGAGCTGGGCTACTGCAGCGGGATCGAGAACTATTCGCGCGTGATCTCCAACCGCGCGCCGGGGAGCGCGCCGATGACGCTGATGGACTATTTCCCGAAGGACTTTCTGCTCTTCATCGACGAGAGCCACGTGACCGTACCGCAGGTACGCGCGATGTACAACGGCGACCGCGCCCGCAAGGAAAGCCTGGTGGAGTACGGTTTCCGCCTGCCCTCGGCCTTCGACAACCGCCCTCTGAAATTCGAGGAATTCAACCGCAGGATCGACCAGGTGATCTATGTCTCCGCCACGCCCGGCGAGTACGAACGCGAACGCGCCGGACAGATCGCCGAGCAGGTCATCCGTCCGACGGGTCTGCTGGATCCGGAGATCTTCGTGCGTCCGGTCGAGGGTCAAATCGACGATCTGATAGGCGAGATCAACGCCAAGATCGAAAAGAAGCAGCGCGTGCTGGTCACGACGCTGACAAAAAGGATGGCCGAGGAGCTCTCGTCGTATCTGACGGGCTCCGGCGTCCGCTGCCGCTATATGCACAGCGACGTCGGCACGATCGAGCGCATGGAGATCATCCGCGATCTGCGCCTGGGCGAGTTCGACGTGCTCGTCGGCATCAACCTGCTGCGCGAGGGTCTCGATATCCCGGAGGTCGGCCTGGTGGCCATCCTGGACGCGGACAAGGAGGGCTTCCTGCGCAGCGAGACGAGCCTGATCCAAACGGTAGGCCGCGCGGCGCGAAACGCCGACAGCTTCGTTATCATGTACGCCGACACCGTCACGCCCTCGATGCGCGCCTGCATCGACGAGACGAACCGGCGCAGACAAAAGCAGATCGCCTACAACGAGGCCCACGGCATCACGCCGACGACGATCACCAAGGACGTGCGCGAGCTGCTGGAGATCTCCTCCTCGGCCTCGGCCGCGGAGGACGCGGCGAAGCGCGGCGGCGTGAAGATGACCGAGCGCGAGAGGCGCGAGTTGATCGAGGACCTGGAAAACAAGATGCGCAAGGCTGCGAAGATGCTCGAATACGAGATCGCGGCGCAGCTGCGTGACGAGATCATCCGCCTGCGCGGAGAGAAGTGAGGATGTCTATGAACCTTATGATCCTGGACGGCAACAGCATCGTCAACCGCGCCTTTTACGGGGTGCGGCCGCTCAGCGCGCCCGACGGGACGCCGACGAACGCGGTATACGGTTTTCTCGCGATCCTGCAGCGCCTGCTCGACGAGGTCAGACCGGACGCGCTGTGCGTCGCCTTCGACCGCAGGGAGCCGACCTTCCGCCACCGCGCCTACGAGGGCTACAAGGCCCAGCGCAGGCCGATGCCGGAGGAGCTGGCCGCGCAGATGCCCGTTTTGAAAGACGTGCTCGACGCGATGGGGATCCGCCGTTTTGAGATCCCGGGCTATGAAGCGGACGACATTCTCGGCACCGTCGCTTCCCGCTGCGAGGAACGGCTCTGGAGCTGTACGGTCGTCTCCGGCGACAAGGACTCGCTGCAGCTCATCTCCGATCAGACGACCGTCTGCAACGTGCGGACGGCGAAGGGACAGACGGATACGATCTTCTATACGCCGCAGCGCTTTGAAGAGGAATACGGCTTTTCGAGCAGAAAGATGGTCGACCTCAAGGCCCTGATGGGCGACAGCTCCGACAACATCCCCGGCGTGCCCGGGATCGGCGAGAAGACGGCGATGGACCTGGTGCGTCGCTACGGCGGCATCGAGCAGATCTACGCCGATCTCGGCGCGCTTGAGATCAAGGAGGGCGTGCGCAAAAAGCTCGCCGAAGGCGAGGAGAGCGCAAAGTTCTCGTATTGGCTCGCCACGATCTTCCGCGAGGTGCCGATGAGCTTTACGCCCGAGGACGAGCTCTGGCACGGAGAGTATACCGACGCGCTCTATCCGCTGTTCAAGCGCCTCGGTTTCAATAAGTTTATCGAAAAATGGAACATCACGCCCTCCGCTGCCGCGGAAGCGGAAGAGGAAAAGCAGGCGCGCATGGAACGCGTCGAGCTCTCTTCCGAAGAGGAGGCGCGGAGCCTCTGCGCCGCGCTTGAAAAAAAGCAGACGCTTGCGCTCTGGTCAGTCGACGCGCTTGAAAGCGTCGAGCTCTGCGACGGGGAGACTGTCTGGGCGGCGAGCTTTCTCTCCTGCGGCGATGCATATAACGAGCTGCTGCGCCGGATCGTGAAAAAGAAGCTCCTCGCGCATCAGGTCAAGGATCTCATGCGCCTGCTCCTGGACGAGGGCCTGGACTGCGGCGGTTTCGTATTCGACACGGCGCTCGGCGGCTATCTGCTGGACGCGACGGACGGGGATTATTCGCTCTCGCGCCTCAGCGCGCGTTATCTCGGCGGCGAATACGCCGGGGCGGAGGCGATCTGGCGCCTTTACGCGCCGATGGAGCAAAAGCTTGCGGAGCTGGGGATGGATCAGCTCTATTATTCTGCTGAGCTTCCGCTCTGCCGCGTGCTGGCGGAGATGGAGCGCAAGGGTTTTCTGGTGGACCGGCGGGCTCTGTACGAGTTCGGAGAAAGCCTCAACGAGCAGATCGATCAGCTTCAGCGCAGCATCTGGAGCCGCGCGGGGCACGAGTTCAACATCAACTCGCCCAAGCAGCTCGGAGAGGTGCTCTTCGAGGAGCTGATGCTGCCCTCGGGCAAAAAGACCAAGACCGGCTGGAGCACCAACGCCGAGGTGCTGGAAAAACTCGTCGGCAAGCATGAGATCGTCGGCGAGATCCTCGACTACCGCATGCTCACCAAGCTCAAATCGACTTACGCCGAGGGCCTGCTGAAGGTGATCGCGCCCGACGGCAGGATACACACCAGCTTTCAGATGACCGTCACGGCGACAGGCCGCCTTTCTTCCACCGAGCCGAACCTGCAGAATATCCCGATCCGCAGGTCCCTCGGAGCGCAGATCCGCCGCATGTTCGTCGCCGCGCCCGGAAATATGCTGGTCGACGCGGATTACAGCCAGATCGAGCTGCGCCTGCTGGCGCATATCTCCGGCGACGAGACGATGCGCGAGGCCTTTCTCAGCGGTGAGGATTTCCATGCCGTCACGGCCTCGAAGGTCTTCAACGTGCCGCTTGCCGAGGTCACGCCCACGCTGCGCAGCCGCGCCAAGGCGGTCAATTTCGGCATCGTCTACGGGATCTCCGCTTTTTCGCTGGCGCAGGACATCCACGTCCGCCCCTACGAGGCGAAGGAATATATGGAGGCCTATCTCGAAAAGTATCACGGCGTGCGCGATTATATGAAGCGCGTCGTGGAGCAGGCGAAGGCGGACGGTTACGTCTCGACGCTCTTCGGCCGTCGCCGCGAGCTGCCGGAGCTCAAGAGCGGCAACTTCAACATGCGCGCCTTCGGCGAGCGTGTGGCGCTGAATATGCCGATCCAGGGCACGGCGGCCGACGTCATCAAGCTGGCGATGGTCCATGTCGCGGAGCGGCTGCGGGCGGAGGGGCTGAAGGCGCAGCTGATCCTTCAGGTGCACGACGAGCTGATCGCCGAATGCCCGGAAGAGGAGACCGAGCGCGTCAAGACGATCCTGCACGAGGAGATGGAGGGCGCGGTGTCCTTCTCCGTCCCCCTGACCTGCGAGGCCAAGGCGGGCAGAAGCTGGGCGGAGGCGCACTGATCGATGGAATACTTGATCCGCAACGCCGCCGAGGCCGATCTCAGCGCGTTGGAAGAGCTGGAAAAAGCCTGCTTCTCGCTGCCCTGAACGCGCGAACAGCTGCGCGCCGAGCTGCCGGACGAGCGGCACGAATTCCTCGCCGCCGTTTCCGAAGGCGGAGAGGTGCTGGGCTATATCGGGATGATGACGGTGCTCGACGAGGGCTATATCTCCAACGTCGCCGTCGCGCCGGAGGCGCGCCGCCGCGGGATCGGACGCGCGCTGGTAAAGGAGATGCTCCGCCGCGCGGAGAAAAGAGAGCTCTCCTTCGTCACGCTCGAAGTCCGCGCGCACAACGAGAGCGCGATCGCGCTCTATGCCGCCGAGGCTTTTCAGCCTGTCGGGCTCCGGCGGGATTATTATGAGCGTCCCAGAGAGGACGCCCTGCTCATGACAAGATTTTTCCGTGGAAAAGATGAGGGAAAACATGAAGATACTTGCCTTTGAATCCACCTGTGACGAGACTGCCGCCGCGATCGTCGAGGACGGGAGACGGATCCTGAGCGATCAGATCTTTTCTCAGGCCGACCTGCACGCCGTTTACGGCGGCGTCGTGCCGGAGATCGCCTCGCGCTGTCATGTCGAGTCGATCTATCTGTTGACGGATCGAGCGCTCGAGAGCGCGTCCCTGACGAGAAAAGACATCGACGCCGTGGCGGTGAGCTATGCGCCCGGTCTGATCGGCGCGGTGCTGGTGGGCGTGAATTTCGCCAAGGCTGCCGCGCTCGCGCTGGGCGTGCCGCTGATCCCGGTGCATCATATCCGCGGACATATCGCGGCCAACTATCTGGCCTACCCGGAGCTGGAGCCGCCCTTCCTCTGCCTGGCGATCTCCGGCGGCAACACGCTGCTTGTGGACGTCAGAGACTACACCGACATGGAGATCCTCGGCCAGACGCGCGACGACGCGGCGGGCGAGTGCTTTGACAAGACTGCTCGCGTGCTGGGGCTGCCCTATCCCGGCGGAAAGCCGATCGACGAGCTGTCCCGCGGCGGAGACGATACGAAATACGTTTTCCCGATCGCGCACGTGGCCGACCATCCCTATGACATGAGCTTTTCCGGCCTCAAGACCGCGGTGATCAATCTTGTCCACAACGCCGAGCAGAAGGGCGAGAAGCTTGACCGCGCCGCGCTGGCGGCATCCTTTACCCGAGCCGTGAGCGAGAGCCTGGTGCCGCGCACGATCGCTGCGGCGAAGGAAAAGGGAAGGGACAAGCTGGTCGTCGCCGGAGGCGTCGCGGCCAACTCCCGCATCCGCGCCGACTTCAGGGCCGCGGCGGAGAAGGAAGGGCTGCAGCTGTTCATCCCGCCGCTGAAGCTCTGCGGAGACAACGGAGCGATGATCGCCGCGCAGGGCTATTACGAATACCTCGCCGGCACACGGGCGGGGAGCGATCTCAACGCCTTTGCCACGATGGACCTGAACGCATCCTACCGATAATAGAACGCAGACAGAGGAGTGAAGAGCATGAGCTCGGTCCACGACGGACACCGACAGAGATTGAAGCGGCAGTTCGCCGAACACGGCGGCGAGAGCCTGAGCGACGTACAGTTTCTTGAGATGCTGTTGTATTACGCGATCCCGCGCAGCGACACGAACGAGCTCGCCCACGCGTTGCTGGACCGCTATGTAACGCTCCGCGGCGTTCTGGATGCCGACGTGTCCGACCTGCAGCAGATCGAGGGGATCGGGGAGAACGCATCGCTTTTTCTTAAAACCGTGCGCGAGGCGCTGCGCCGCTATGTGAACTCGCCCTCGCAGGAAAAGGGCTTCATTTGCTCGAGCAAGGACGCGGGCAAATACTTTGTGCCGATCCTGCAGTATGAGACGGAGGAAAAGGCCTATCTGCTGTGCCTGAACGGGCGCGGCGGCGTGATCTGCTGTACGCACGTCGCAACGGGTACGCTCAGCTCCGTCAATGTCAGCATCCGCAAGATCGTCGACGAGGCCGTACGCCGCCGCAGCGCCAAGGTCGTCCTCGCGCACAACCATCCGGCTGGCTTCGCGATCCCCTCGGTCGAGGACAGGATGTTTACGCAGGAGCTGAAAAAAGCCCTTCAGCTGATGGAGATCCGCCTGATGGATCATATCGTCGTCGCGGACGGGGATTATGTGTCTTTTGCCCAATCCGGCATGCTGTGATCCCGGAAGAGAGATTGCAACATTATGTAAACTAATTGATGTTTCTTTTTTGTAACCATCAACGGCTTGCGGCTTCGACATTTTTTGGTAAAAGACGATAAGAGGCGACTGATCTCAACAAAAAAAGCATGTGGAAAAGTCTGTTGACAATGTTGATAACTATTTGCAAACAAATTACTCTTTTCGATTATGTAACTTTTTTTCCTGCTTTTCATCGCTTTGATCTCCGCCGAAAAGTTCCCGCATTTTTCTTTTCCCTCGGAAAAAACGACCAAATCCGCGGGCGTTTTTCGCGGCAAACGTCTGTTTCTTGCCCGCGAATACAGACCGTAATTGATCCCCGCCGCCGGCTTTCTTTTCTCTCTCTTTTTTCGGATAAGATATGGTTGACTTGCGTTTTCTTTTATGCTACAATACCGCTTGCGGTCGGGAAAGACCGCCGTGCTGGCATAGCTCAGTCGGTAGAGCAGCTGATTCGTAATCAGCAGGTCGTGTGTTCGAGTCACATTGCCAGCTCCAGAATAAAGCTCCGTGTTCTTAACACGGAGCTTTATTTTTTTGAACGGTCAAAGACCGTATTGGGACTGGAATTGAACGAACCGCTCTGCTATAATGAGCATATCCGGCGGGAAAGGAGGAAAAAGCATGGAGCAGCAGCTGCGCATGCTCGCCGATACGCGGGTATTGCTGGGCATCTTTCTTGTTTTTCTGTGCGCATTCTTCCTTTTCTCGCTGCTGCGGCCCTATCGGCTGAGCAACAGCTTCCTTTTGCTTTTCAGCCTGCTGACGCTCGTCCCGGCGGCGGTCTCAGCGATGGTCGACGGCGCGGAGGAGATCCTGCGCGTGAGCGTGCTGGCCGTCAGCGTCATGCTCTTTCTCGTGCCGATCCTGCTCATCTGGAACGGCGTCGTTATCCTCAGGCGGGAATCCCTCAGCCTGTCCAGCTGCCTGCCGCTGCTGATGGGGCTGGTGATCGCGGCGGGGGAGATCGCCTCCGTGCTTTGTCTCCTGCGGGATTCTTTCGACTTTCTTTCCGTGCTCCACCGCCCGGTCCTGCTGCTGATCGGAGCCACCGTTTTTTATGCCGCGGCGCTGCTGCTGGCTTTTGTGCTGTATATGCTGCTGCTGCCCGTCCTGCCGCGGAAGAGAGTGTTCGACACCGTGATCGTACACGGCTGCGCGCTGATCCGCGGCGATCAGATCTCGCGCATCCTGGCGCGCCGCCTGGATCTTGCGCTGAAGCTCTACCGCAGAAGCGGGGAAAAGGCTCTGCTCGTCGTCAGCGGCGGGAAGGGGAGCGACGAAACGGTCTCGGAGGCCTCGGCCATGCGCGGCTATCTCCTGGAGAGGGGCGTCCCCGGGGAGCGCATCCTGATGGAGGATCAAAGCCACTCCACCAGGGAGAACCTTCGCTTTACGGATCAACTGCTGCTCGAGCGGGGCGGCGGCGGACGGATCGCCCTTGTCACGAGCGGTTATCACATTTTCCGATGCGTATGGATCGCGCATGAGCTCTCTTTCCCCTGCACCGGCTTCGGCGCGCCCGTCGCCGCCTATTACTGGCCGAGCGCCGTCATTCGGGAATTCATCGCCGTTTACAGCAGAAAGCGCTATTTGACGGTCTCTCTTGCCGGGTATTTGCTGCTGGTGGTCGGCCCGATCCTCTACTGGCTGTTTTACATGACTTGATCCGCGTCTGCGGAGATAAAAGAAAAGGCTCACGGTTCAAACGGACCGTGAGCCTTGCTTGTTTTATTGTTCAGCCGGGAAAGGTCGGTATGATGGAATCGTCCTGGTCCAGAGCGCGGAGACGCCTGCGGATTCCCTTGGGGTCACGCTCGTACATGGCGGTGCGCAGCTCGTCGTCCGGGATGAAGCGGGAGTAAGCCGAGCAGAACAGATCAAAGGTGGCGCGCTCGGTGATCTTCAGACGGGGCAAGAAGAGCAAGAAGGCGGAGACCACGCCGAAATAGAAGCCGATGAGCAGATGCAGACGGGTCCTGCAGAAGAAGGTGACGACAAAAAAGATGAGCAGGATCACAAACGCGCTGACGATGACCGAGATGTTCGTATACTTGTCGGCGCCCGGAGCGATCAGATCCTTATCCTTCGTGCGCAGTTTCCTGATCATCGGATAGGCGATCCGGAAGTTGAAAGCAAGCTGCCTGACAAAAAGATAGGAAAAGAGCCAGCCGCCGAAAAAGATCGCGGCCGCCCATATGATTTTCATGTCCATGGTGGAGTCCTCCGTTCGTTTTTCTTTCTGCATCATAGCACAAGCCTCCACAAGTTGCAAGAAGCAGAATAATTCCCGACCGCGCTCATATAGTTTCCACGGGAAGTGAGAGCGATGGATCCGTTCACGGCGGCGATCGAGCTGATGCCGCGAAAATACGAAGCGGCGCTGAAAGCGCATGAGGCCTTCCGGCCGGAGGAACTGCGGCTGCGCGTCGGACGCGAGCCCTCGCTCCTGTACGGAGGAAGAGAGCATTTTCTCTCCGTCGGGCCCCCGGGGGAGGATGAGCTCGTCCGCATTCTGGAAAAAGCGACGGGTGCGTCGCTCTACAGCGCGGCCGAGGCGATGCGCCGGGGATATTTCTGCGTCGGCGCGCTGCGCATCGGCATCTGCGGTCGGGCCACGTCGGGGAGGGCCGGCAGCGGCTTCGGTTCGTATACCTCGCTGTGCATCCGCATGGCGCGCGAGCATAAGGGGATCTGCCCCGGGATCGCGGACAGGCTTTGCGCCGACGGTTTTGCGAACACGCTGATCATCGCTCCGCCGGGAGGCGGAAAGACCACGGCCCTGCGAGAGCTGATCCGTCAGCTCGCGGACGGAGGGCGGCGCGTCGGCGTGATCGATGAGCGCTGCGAGCTCTCCGGCGGCGCGTTCGATCTCGGCCGCTGCAGCGACGTGATCGCTGGGATGGACAAGCTCTCGGGCGCGCTGCTGCTCCTGCGCTCGATGGATCCGCAGATCGTCGCGGCAGACGAGATCAGCGCGCCGGAGGATCTGCAGGCAGCCGAAGACGTGTTTGGCTGCGGCGTCGGGCTGCTTGCTACCGCGCACGCCGCGGACAGAGAGGATCTCATGCGGCGGCGCTCCTACCGCCGCCTTGTCGAAAACGGCGTTTTTTCCCGGCTGCTCGTGATCCGGCAGCAGGGCGGGAAAAGAAGCTATGAGCTTGAGAAGATCGCATGAGAAAGCTTGTCGGCGCCGTTTCGATCCTGCTGGCGGGCTTTTTGACCGCGCTGCTTCGGCTTGGGCAAAAAAAGGAGAGGATCCGGCTGCTGCGCGCGCTCGAAACGAGCCTTCTCGCGCTGCGCGGCGAGCTGGCCGAGCGTCAGCGAAGCCTGGGCGAGAGCTTCCTCCTTCTCTCTCAGAAGAGTGAGAACAGCTGCGTCCGCGCCTTCTTCGCGGCGCTCTGCACCAGGCTCGACCGCCTCGGGGAACGCGGCTTTGCGGAGATCTGGCGATCGACCGCAGAGGAATGTTTCGACACGGCGGGGGAAGGGATCTGCGACGCGCTGCTGCCCCTGGGCGCCTGCCTGGGCGGGAGCGAGCTGGAAAGACAGTGCGCAGCGCTGGAGAGGGCTGCGCGCGCTCTTGCGGAAGAGGAGAGCGCGGAAAAGGAAAAGCTGGGCTCAGAGAGGAAGCTGAGCTTCGGCCTGTCGCTTTCCGCCAGTGCTTTTCTGGTGATCTTACTGATGTAGAGGACAAGATGGACGTAGATCTGATTTTCAAGATCGCCGCAGTCGGATTGCTGGCGGCCGTGATCAATATCCTGCTGCAGCGATCGGGGCGGGACGAACAGGCGCTGATGACGACGATCGCCTCTCTGGTCGTGGTGCTGATGATGCTCGTGCAGAAGATCAGCGAGCTCTTCACGCTGATCAAGTCGCTTTTTCATTTGTGATGCATGGATGTTCTGATCAAGATCTGCGGCGTGCTGCTCGTCTCCGGCTGCGCGGCCCTGCTGATCCGAAAAAGCAATCCGGAGATGTCTCTCACGCTCTCCGCCGCCGCGCTTACCGTGGTTTTCGGCGCCGCGCTGACGCTGCTGCGGCCCGTGCGGGACGCCTGGGAGAAGGCGCAGGAGCTCTACGGCGTTTCGGATGTGTATCTGCAGCCCGTTATCAAGTGCTGCGCGGCGGCGCTCGTCGCAAAGCTGACGGCGGATCTGTGCCGCGAGGCCTCGCAGAACGCTGCCGCCTCGGCGGCGGAGTTCCTCGGCGTGCTCTGCGCGCTCGGCGCGGCGATGCCGCTGATCGGAAGCATGCTCAGCGCCATCGGAGAGCTGCTGTGAGAAGGCTGCTGAGCATGCTGCTGTTCTTCCTTCTGCTGATCACGCCCGCGTTTGCCGAGGAGGATGGTCTCGACGTATCGTCGGTCGAAGACGCGCTGCCGGAGGAGGCGAAGGAGATCAGCGGCGCCCTCGTCACCGACGGCAGCTACGACGTGGGCGGCGCGATCGGCAGGCTCCTCGAGCGGATGAAGGGCTCGCTGCTCGAACAGGGGAGAGAAGAGCTGCTCGAGCTGACACGGATCGTCGCGATAGCGGTCGTATGTGCTGTCGCAGAGACGGTCTGCAGCGAGGGGCGCGCGGCGGAGATCATCTCGCTTTGCGCCTGCGCGGCCGTCGTGGTCATGACGGTGGGCTCGCTCGATTCGCTGAGCGCTGAGCTGTGCGAGGCGATCGGCATACTCTCCGATTACGCCCGCGCGGCGCTCCCGGCCGTGTTCACAGCCTCGGCCGTCAGTGGGGCCGTCGTCTCGGCGGGAGCGAAATACGCGGCGGTCAACCTCTGCCTGAACGTCATGATGGAGGTGCTGCAGCGCGTCACGATGCCGCTCATCTACGCGTATCTCGCTCTCTGCATCAGCCGCTGTGCCTGCCCGAATGCGGTCCTCGGCGCTGCGGCCTCGACGCTCAAATGGGCCTGCGTCACTGTGATGAGCGTGCTCACGATGGGCGTGGGCGCCTATATCTCGCTGACCGGTGCGCTCACGGGCGGGGCCGACGCGGCCGCGGTAAAAGGAGCGAAGACCGTGATCGCCTCCGCACTGCCGGTCGTCGGCGGAATCCTCTCGGACGCGGCCTCGGTCGTACTGGCCAGCGCCTCCGTCATCAAAAGCTCGGCCGGCAGCTTTGCCCTCGTGGGAGTGTGCGCGCTGTGCCTCGGGCCCTTTGCGGCGATCGGCGTGCGGATCCTTCTCTTCCGTCTCTGCGCGGCCGTGGCCTCCGCCGTGGAGGGCAAGCGGCTGGCCGTGCTTTTGGGCGACATCTCCGCGGCGCTCGGCATGATGCTGGGTGTGCTCGGGACGATGACGATCATGCTGTTCATCTCTTTCATGGCGGCGATCAGGACGGTGAGCGCATGAGCGCGCCGACGCTGCGCGGGATCTGCGCCGCCTCAGTCTTTTTCGGTCTCGCCCTCGCGCTTCTGCCTGAGGGACGCGAGAAGCGCGTCGCTTCGCTGTGCGTGACGGCCGCGCTGGTGCTGATGCTGCTGGGTCTTTTCCGCAGTTTCAGATGGGACGGCTACGCCGTCTCGCTTGCGGAAATGAGAAGCGCCGCGAATGCGATCTGCGCGGATGCGGAAGAGGGGAGACGCGCGCTCAGCAGACGTGTCATAGAGCAGGAGTGTGAGGAATATATTATGGACAAAGCCGCCGATCTCTCTCTCGCGGTACGCAGCGTGAAGGTCAGCGCAGGATGGAGCCGCGAGGGCGTTTGGGTGCCGGAGCGCGTTTCGATCACGCTCGCCGAAGACGGCCCGGGCCGTGCGCGGATCGCCTCTCTGATCGAGGCGGAGCTCGGGATCAGCGAGCAGGTACAGGAGTGGAGCATTGAAGGACATACTTGAAAAGCTCAAAGCGTACAGGTTCCCGCTCCTTATCCTCCTCGTCGGCGTCGCGCTGATGCTCCTGCCATCCGCGGCGGAGCGCGACCCGGCGCAGGAGAACAGTCTTGCCGAGGCGCTGAGCTTGACGCAGGGGGTGGGAGAGGCCTATGTGCTGCTCTCCGACAGCGGCGTCGTTGTGGTGTGCGACGGCGCGCAGGACGCGGCGACGCGCCTGGAGATCATCATGGCGGTCAGGACCTATACGGGCTTCGGCGCGGATCAGATAACGGTATTGAAAAGAAATCGTTGAGTAGGAGGAGAGGAATCATGAAAAACAGGAAAAGGAACATCGCGCTGTTCTCTGTGCTGATGTGCGTGGCCGCCGCCGTGCTGCTGAACTGGTCGTACAACAATCGTTGGGGCAAGGCGGACAGGGTCATGGTCGCGATGGAGGACGAACAGGTCGCGGAGGCGAACGCCACAAAAGACAGCGCCGTGAATTCCGGATACTTCGCACAGGCGCGGCTGACGCGGCAGATGTCCCGCGACGAGGCGCTGCAGCTTCTTCAGTCGGCGGCTTCTGCGGACGCGGCCTCGCAGGAGACGATCGACAGCGCGATGAACGCCATCTCCGCGATGGCGACGTGTTCGATGCAGGAGACGCAGATCGAAAACCTTCTGCTGGCGAAGGAATTTGCAGACTGCGTGGTGTACATCGGAAACGGAGCCGTAACGGTGGCCGTGCCCGCTCCGATCGAAGGGCTGAGCGAGGAAGCCGTGGCGCGCATCACGGACATCATCTGCACCGAGACGGAGTACGACGCTACACAGCTGAACATCATCGAGGTAAAAGCATGAGAGGCCTGAAAGCCCGGGGAGACCCGGGCTTTTTTGCATATCGGGCGGCCTTTTTTCATTTTTCTATTCATTTTTTGCGGATAAGGCTTTCTTTTTCCCCACAGGCGTGGTAAAATACAAAGACAAACTTTAGGAGGTTTTCCCATGGCCGATAATTACATCACCTGCCAGGAAGAAAAGGGCAGCATCCATATTTCCGAGGACGTGATCGTCAGCCTCGTCAAAACCACGGTCACCGAGATCGAAGGCGTTTCCGGCCTCTCCAACGCCGCGGGCGCGGAGCTGGCGGAGCTGATCGGGATCAAGACGGTCTCCAAGGGCGTCAAGGTCGCCTTTGAAGACGACACGATCGTTATCGACGTGATCATCAACGTCAGCTACGGCAGCAGCATCGTCGCCGTGGCCAGAGAGGTGCAGGAAAAACTGCTCTCCACCGTTCAGTCCGTGACCGGCTTCGAGAAAGCAAAGGTCAACGTGCACGTCGCCGGCATTTCCTTTGACAAATAACGGAGGATCATCTGCCATGACCAGAAAGACAGCGCGCGAGATCGCCGTAGAGCTCTGCTTCGCGGCGGCAGCGAACGAGATCGCAGCGGACGAGCTGCTGGACGCTTTTTTTGAGCCGGAGCATTACGAGACCCTCGCGGCGGAAAACGAGCTTTTCTCCGAGCTTCCCGATGAAAAGCAGATGGCGTATATCCGCACGCTCACGACCCTGAGCCGCGAAAAGGCCGCCGAGCTCGACGCTCTGATCGGCCGCTATGCGCACGGCTGGAAAAGCGAGCGTATCTCCCGCACGGCGCGGGCGATCCTGCGCATTGCGCTCGCTGAGATATTATACATG
Organism: Oscillospiraceae bacterium; assembly: GCA_017447645.1. Lineage (GTDB taxonomy): Bacteria > Bacillota > Clostridia > Oscillospirales > Oscillospiraceae > Limivicinus. The sequence continues at coordinate 2,684 of JAFSNA010000112.1, read as the reverse complement.
GACGAGATCCCCGCGGCCGTCGCCATCAACGAGGCGGTCGAGCTCGACAAAAACTACGACGAGCCGGAAACGGTCGCCTTCGTCAACGGCGTGCTCGGCGGCTTCATGCGCGGCGAAGCGGCTGGCGCCGGACCGCTGGAAAGCTGAACGATGGACGAGACGAAGGTCTTTTCCGTCAGCGAGCTCAACGGTCTGATCAAGGAGCTGTTCGACCGCAGCTCCCTGTTTCAGAACGTCTCCGTCCGCGGCGAGCTGTCCAACTACAAGGTCTATCCCTCGGGACATCACTATTTCACGCTCAAGGACAGCGAAAGCAGCCTGCGCTGTGTGATGTTCAAAGGCAGCGCGGCGCATCTGCGCTTCCGCCCGGAGAGCGGCATGAGCGTGACGGCCTTCGGACGGATCTCCGTTTTCCCGCGCGACGGCGCATATCAGATGTACTGTACCGGGCTGATGCCCGAAGGCACGGGCGATCTGCAGGTGGCCTTTGAGCAAATGAAGAAAAAACTCTCGGAAGAGGGCCTGTTTGACGAGGCGCACAAGAAGCCGCTGCCGCTTTTTCCGCAGAGGATCGCGATCATCACCTCCTCCGCCGGCGCGGCCGTGCACGACATGATCCGCATCCTGTCCCGACGCTGGCCGATGAGCAAGGTCATCCTGCTGCCGGTGCGCGTCCAGGGCGCCGAGGCGCCGGCAGAGATCGTCGGAGCGCTGCGCTACGCCAACCTTTACGAGATCGCGGATCTCATCATCACCGGGCGCGGCGGAGGCTCGATCGAAGACCTGTGGGCCTTCAATGACGAGCGCGTTGCCCGCGCGATCTATGCTTCTCAGATCCCTGTGATCTCCGCCGTCGGCCATGAACCGGACGTGACCATTTCCGACTATGTTGCCGACAAAAGGGCCTCCACGCCCTCCAATGCGGCCGAGATCGCCGTGCCGGACGCCTCCGAGCAGCGACAGACGCTCGCGTCCTTTTCGATCCGTTCGGCCCAGGCGATGGACAAGCGTCTCAAACAGCTGCGCGGCGAGATAGAGACCCTGCGCGCCCGCCGTGTGCTGCGCGACGCGGGTGCCTATCTCGACGACCGGCGCGTCGAGCTGGATCATCTGCGCGACAAGCTCGGCTCCGTGATGGAAAATGAGCTGGGACGCAAAAAGCACGAGCAGGTCCGTCTGGCCGCGGCGCTGGACGCGATGAGCCCGCTGCGCGTCCTCACGCGCGGCTACGCCGTCGCCTCCGATGAAAACGGCGTGATCGTGAGCTCCGCGAGCATGATCCGAAAAGGCTCGAGACTGCGTCTGCGGCTGTCCGACGGCAGCGCGGACTGCACGGTCGAGAGCGTCAACAAGGAGAAACTGTCATGAATACGGAAAACATGAGTTATGAACAGGCGATCGAGCGCCTCAACAGGATCGTGACCGATCTGGAAAAGGGCAATCTCCCCCTCAGCGATTCGCTGACGCTTTTTGAAGAGGGGACCGCGCTGATGAAGCGCTGCAGCGAGCTGCTCGATCAGGCCGAGCAAAAGGTCGTCATGCTCAAAAAAGGCGCCGACGGCGCGCCCGTCGAGCTGCCCTTCGAGGAAAAGGCATGACGGCGGAAGAATACAAGAGAATGATCGACGCCGCGCTCGGAGAATCCTTTCGCGGCGCGAAGGGCATGTCTTTTGAAGGGCTGGCCGAGGCGATGCGCTACAGCCTGCTCGCCGGAGGAAAGCGCATCCGCCCCATGCTGCTGCTGGAGTTCTGCCGCATCTGCGGCGGAGACGTCGAGGCGGCGCTGCCCGTTGCCTGCGGGATCGAGATGCTGCACACCTACAGCCTGATCCACGACGACCTGCCGTGCATGGACAACGACACGCTTCGCCGCGGCAGGCCGACCAACCATGTCGTTTTCGGCGAATGCGTCGCCACGCTGGCCGGGGACGCGCTCCAGGCCGAGGCCTTTGCCTCGATCCTTCGCGCGGATCTCCCCGCCGGGCGCCGTGCGGAATGCGCCGAGGCTCTTGCCGACGCCGCCGGGATCGACGGCATGTGCGGGGGGCAGTACCTCGACATGCTCGGCGAGGGCAAGACGCTGACGGAAGAGGAGCTGACGGACATCAACTCCCGCAAGACCGGCGCGCTGCTGATCGCGGCCTGCCGGATGGGCGTTGCGGCCGGCGGCGGCAGCGAGGCGCAGAAGGAGGCCGCCATGCAGTACGGCGCCGCGATCGGCGCGGCCTTTCAGCTGCGCGACGACATGCTGGACGTGATCGGCACGGAGCAGGAGCTCGGCAAGCCGATCGGCTCGGACGCGGAGGAAAAGAAAAACACGTATATGGCGATCTACGGAGCCGAGCGCTGCGCGCAAATGATCGAAAAACTGACGACGCGGGCAAAAGACGTTTTGCGGGACGTCTTTGCGGACACGGCCTTTTTGTGCGCCCTTGCGGATTCCCTGGCCGTCAGAACGAACTGAGCCCCTTTTTTGAATACCAGCTTCAGAGGTGCGATTTGAGTATCCTGGAAAATATAGAATCATCGAATGATGTAAAAAAACTGAATAACGAGGAGCTTCAGCCTCTCTGTGCGGAGATACGAAGCTTCCTCGTCGAGTCCGTCTCGAAAACGGGAGGCCATCTGGCTTCCAATCTCGGCGTGGTCGAGCTTACGGTCGCGCTGCACCGCGTATATGACAG
>JAFSNA010000111.1 GCA_017447645.1 Oscillospiraceae bacterium | reverse complement strand
GAAGAGGAAGAGCTTCCGCCCGCCCGCCGTCCCTCGCGCTACGACCGCGCCGCCCGCAACGGCAGAAGCCCCTCGAAGCACGCCGCCCGCAAGCCGAGCCGTGTCGAGGAGCCCGACGAGGATGAAGAGGAAGAGGAAGAGGCCGACGAGGCGCCCGTCCTCCGCAGGCCGAGAGCCGAGAAGAAGGAGCAGCGCGCCAAGCCCAAGCGCACTACCCGCCGCGACCGTCAGGCCGAGCTGGACGAGAAGTACGCCCGCTTCAAGGCCGAGCGCGCCGCGCGCGAGCAGCAGTGGTCCTCTCCCGCGGAGGAACCCACCGTCGTCGATCCCGCCGATCCCTTCGCCGAATGGGACGCCGCCGCACGCAGAGCCGGCACGGCCGCTCCCGCTCCGGCCCCCGCGCCGGAGGCCGAGGTCGAGGTCCCGGCGCCCAAGCCCGCGCCCGCTCCGAAGCCGGAGGTCAAGGACGAGAGCATGGAGTTCTCGCTGGAGGACATCCTCGCGGAATTCAAATAAAGCACATGGACGACAATGATCTCATTGTCACGGCAGAGGAGAGCGGCGAGCGAGTCGACGCTCTCCTCGCTCGCCATCTGGACGGCTTTTCCCGCAGCGCGGTCCAGCGTCTGATCGAAAGCGGCGCCGTGCTGCTGGGCGGGCAGCCGGTGAAGAAAAACCGCGTCTGCGCGGCGGGAGAGAGCTTTCTCGTCACGCTGCCGGAGCTTGCGGAGATCCCGCTCGTGCCGCAGGACATCCCGCTGGACGTCGTGTACGAGGACGGCGACGTGATCGTCGTCAACAAGGCGCGCGGCATGGTCGTGCACCCCGCGCCGGGGCATCCCGACGGCACGCTCGTCAACGCGCTGCTGTTCCATTGCGGCGACAGTCTCTCCGGCGTCGGCGGCGAGAAGCGGCCCGGCGTCGTCCACCGCATCGACAAGGACACCTCGGGGCTGATCATCGCGGCGAAGAACGACGCGGCCCATCTGGCGCTGAGCGCACAGCTTTCCGATCACAGCCTCCGCCGCGAGTATGAGGCGATCGTCCGCGGCCGGCTGCGCGCGGATTCCGGCACCATTGACGCGCCGATCGGCCGCTGCCCGACGGACCGCAAGCGCATGGCCGTGACGCCCAAGGCCTCCCGCAGCGCCGTCACGCACTGGGAAGTGATCGCACACTACCGCGGCTACACCCACGTCCGCTGCCGGCTCGAGACCGGGCGGACGCACCAGATCCGCGTGCACATGGCCCATATCGGCCACCCGCTGCTCGGCGACTATACCTACGGCGCGCCCTCGCCCGACAAGGGGCTGGAGGGCCAGTGCCTGCATGCGCGGCGGCTGCGCTTCGTCCATCCCGCGAGCGGCGAAACAATCGAGCTGGAATGCCCGCTGCCGGACTACTTTCTGGATGTGCTGAACAAGCTCGGGACTTCTGAATGAACGGAGGAAAAAAGGATTTGAAAAAGCTTGGAATCGGAGGCGTTCTTTTCGCCCTCGTCGCGCTCGCGCTGGTGATCGCGGCCGTCGTGCTGGTCGTCAAGCTGGTCAAGGGTGCGCTGAATACGATCCTCGGGATCCTGGTCATCATCGCGCTGGTCGTGATCGTGATCTGGATGTTCTCGTACGCGAGCCGGATGCGGAGGAAATAAGCTTCTCACCCGAAAACAGAAGCAGGCCGCCGGAGCAATTTTCTTTTGCTCCGGCGGCCTGCTTCGTTTTGTTTTCTGGAGAACGAGAAACGCGGGCTGATTCGCAGGGGACGGCGTCCCCGACGTCCCGCTTTATTATTCCCCTTTTTCGATCTTCTCCAGCGTGTCGGCGAGGATCTCCTTCCGCAGCGCGGTCAGCCAGGCGGAAAAGGCGACGGCGTCGTTCGCGTATCGCTTGTTCAGCTCATATTCATGTGGCTCCCAGGTGGAGATCGGGGATTCGTTGTGCTGGATCACGGCCTCGAGCTTGTCGAGCGCCTTGTACAGCTTCGCCTCGGCCGTCGCCTGGGCGTCCATCTCCGCGTACAGCGCCGTAAGGTCCTTCGATACCTCCTCCGGCAGCGAGGCAACCCAGCGGCGCAGCAGATCATCCTCCGTCTCGCGGTCGGCCTCGGTCTTGAGGAAGGCCGGGATGTCGCCGGTGAAGCACTCGCCGAGGTCGTGGACGAGGCACATGTCCACCACGCGGTCGATGTCGAGCTCGGGGAACTCGCGCCGCAGCAGCATCGCCATCAGCGCAAGGCGCCAGCTGTGCTCGGCCACGCTCTCCGGCCTTCCTTTCGAGCTCGTGCAGTGCCGCGTCGTGTCCTTGAGCCGCTCCGCGACGTGCAGGATGTTCAGAAATTCTCTCGGCTCCATGCCCGTTTCTCCTCTCTTACGCAAAAAGCCGCGGCGGCGCCCCGGTCTGCGGGACGCCGCTGCGGATACGCGATCAGTAGTTCTCTTCGCGGACCTCGAAATAGCTCTGCGGGTGGTTGCACACCGGGCAGGTCTCCGGAGCCGCCGTGCCGACGACCAGGTGGCCGCAGTTGCGGCACTCCCAGACCTTGACGCTGCTCTTGGCAAAGACCTGCGCGGTCTCGACGTTGTTCAGCAGCGCGCGGTAGCGCTCCTCGTGCGCCTTCTCGATGGCGGCGACGCCGCGGAACTTCGCGGCCAGCTCGACGAAGCCTTCCTCCTCGGCTTCCTTCGCCATGCGCTCGTACATGTCGGTCCACTCGAAGTTCTCGCCCTCGGCGGCGTGCAGCAGGTTGTCCGTGGTCGCGCCGAGCTCGCCGAGCTCCTTGAACCACAGCTTGGCGTGCTCCTTCTCGTTCTCGGCAGTCTTGAGGAAGATCGCGGAGATCTGCTCGTAGCCCTCCTTCTTGGCGGTGGAGGCGAAGTAGGTGTATTTGTTGCGTGCCTGGGATTCGCCCGCGAAGGCCTCCCACAGGTTCTTTTCGGTCTTGGTGCCCGCGTATTTGTTGGCCATGGTAGTTCCTCCTGAATGTAAAATGAATATACGTTGGTGAAGGCTCTGTTACAAAAATACTATACCCCATCCGTTTGAAAATATCAACGGAAAATCAGCAGCGCCGCACGGACCGCCGCGAGCGTCGGCCCCGACCGCTCCCCATATCCCCCCTCTCCCGTCCCGGGGGAGGATCCAACGCAGGGACCTCATCCACCGCTGCGCGGTCCCCCTTCCCCGTGCGCGGGGAAGGTCAGGGGCGGTCGGGGCTTGCCCCGCCTCTGCGGGATTCATGGCTTCCCCGCGCACGGGGAAGCTGTCGAGCGAACGCGAGCCTGATGAGGTCTTTTCTCCCCCGTCTCCCGTCCCGGGGGAGAATCCAACGGAGGGGGCCCGCAGGCCCCCTCCTTGTGTCGCTGAAGGGGGAGGTCCCAAGGAGGGGGATGAATCGAAACATCCCCCTCCTTGGCGTGCTTTCTCTTTTTGTCCACTTTCTCATGGGCAAGAGGACACGAGCGTCTGCCGCCTGTGAGCGCCCCTTTTCGGGGCTTCTTATCCCGCCTCGCTTGCTGGGCGTCAGCCCAGCGGCGCTCGTTGGGCGCAACAATCCCTCGAAAAAAGTCTGCTCACAGGTGTTGCACAGTTTTCACAGAGCAGATTTGCGACGAATCGAGGCGCAGACCGCGGATAATACTTTCGTATTCTCAAGGGCTGCAACGAAGAGTCGGTGCAAATCTGCCTGCGAAAACCGACAGAGGCTCATCTCCTCTTGCCCCTGCACGAGCAAAGAGAAAATGGACACCGACCAGGTCGTTAAGGCGTGAAAAACGGGCGGCTGATAGCCGCTCCTACGAGGAGAACGGGCCGCCGAGGGCGTCGGCCCCTACTGGAGAATCGACAATCCCTCAGCGAGACCGAAGGGCCCTCCTCGTGTACAATGGAAACAATGCCGACGCAAAAAGAGCCGTCTTTAACATGCAGTACGCTCTTCCGTCCATAGAGCCGCGGGTGGAGCTCGAGGGGAGCGGCTCTCCGTCTTTAGAGCAGCGGGTGGAGCTCGAGGAGTAGCGAAGCGGCGCCGCGGGAGTGAATGACGTGCCGGGGGCACGTCAGAGCCGCGGCGTGACCGAGCCGCAGCGAGACCGAAGGGCCCTCCTCGTGTACAATAAAAGCAATGCCAACACAAAAAAGAACCGCCTTTCAGCGGTTCTTTTTTGTGTTGGCATTGACCTATTTTCCCGGCTCGTCGCCAAGCAAGTATCGTCGGCACTGGTGAGCTTAACTTCTGTGTTCGGAATGGGAACAGGTGGACCCTCACCGTTAAAAACACCAACTGCATGGTACACCTTCAGGGACTCGAACCCTGGACACCCTGATTAAGAGTCAGGTGCTCTACCAGCTGAGCTAAAGGTGCATATGGTGACCCGTGCGGGAATCGAACCCACGTTT
>JAFSNA010000110.1 GCA_017447645.1 Oscillospiraceae bacterium | reverse complement strand
AGGTGCAGCGAGTCGCCCAGGGACTGGATGTTCTCGGTGCCCTCGAACTTGGCGAAGTTGAAGCAGCCGTTGTGGCAGCGGATGCAGGGACGGATCTCGTCCTCGCGGCCTTCCTTGATCTTGGTGACCCAGTTCTCGTCGACCAGGTTCTGACGGGCGATGGCCACGGCGTCCAGACGGCCCGCGGCGATCTCCTCGGCGGCCTTGACCGGATCCATACGGCCGGCGCAGGCGACGGGGATGTCGACGAAGTTGCGGATATGCTCGACGTCGGGCAGGTTGCAGTTGTCGGGCATGTACTGAGGCGGATGAGCCCAGTACCAGGCGTCGTAGGTGCCGTTGTCGCAGTTGAGGAAGGCATAGCCGGCATCCTGCAGGATCTTGACGGCCTTCTCGGACTCGGCCATGTCACGGCCGAACTCGACGAAGTCCTCGCCGGGCATGGCGCCCTTGCGCCAGCCCTTGGTGCAGGAGCGGACGGAATAACGGAGGGAAACGGGGAAGTCGTCGCCGGCCTGCTTGTGGATCTCCTGAACGATCTCGGTGGCGAAGCGCAGACGGTTCTCCAGCGAGCCGCCATACTGGTCGGTACGGAAGTTCATGTTCGCGATGGCGAACTGGTCGAGGTTGTAGCCCTCGTGAACGGCGTGGATCTCAACGCCGTCGACGCCGGCCTCGCGCAGCTTCTTGGAGGTCGCGCCGAAGTGCCAGACCATCTCCTGGATCTCCTCGACCGTGAAGGGACGGGAGGTCAGGCCGTCGGCCCAGCGGTTGGGCGTGGCGGAGGCGGAGGCGCAGGCGTACTGCACGTCGACGATCGGGCTGGCCAGCTTGTTGAGCAGGTCGTTCTTGCCGAGCGCGGCCATCCAGGGAGTAACGGCCATCGAACGGCCGAAGCCGCCCGCGAGCTGGATGAACAGCTTGCCGCCGGTCTTGTGGTATTCATCCATGTAGGGCTTGAGCACGCGGTACATCTGGCGGTTGGAGTCCAGCCACTTTCTGCCCATCGTGTCGCGGATGACCTGCATGCCGGGCAGGACCAGGCCGACGCCGTCCTTGGCGCGCTGGAGCAGGAAGTTGGCGCCTTCGATGTCGAAGTGAGAGGGCTCGAGCCAGCCGAAGATGGTGGTGCCGCCCATGGAGCACTGCACGATACGGTTGGGAATCTCTACTTCCCCGATCTTAAACGGAGTAAACAGAGCTTCATACTTCTGATTCATACTGTATCCCCTTTTCAAATATTAGTTTTCCGGTTGCGGCTTCACTCACGGAAGCAGAGCTCTCACAAAGTCGATCGGCCACATGAGCAGATCGCCGAGCAGGTAGACCTTGTCCTGAATCGCCAGGTAAAGATCCTCGCCCAGGATTTCAAACAGCTTTTCCTTTGCGATGTCGGTCTTCAGAACCTTGGCCAGAAGATAGCCCACACCGCCGAGGCAGGCGATGACAAGCAGCTTCTTTGCTTTCTTCATGGATGTTTTTCCCTCCTGTTGTGATATAAAATTGACAAATGCGCACGGTTAAACCATGATAACAGTATTATATCTTTTCCCCCTCCTTCGGTCAACATTTTTTTACAGACATTTAGATACATTGGACCAAAGTGTATAAAAGCGGGACGTAAAAAACTGTGAGAAGCTACCAAAATTGAAAGCTTCTCACAGTGATTTGACTTGATACTAATTATGTAAATCTAATTATGTCAACTGATCTTCAGCGACTCCCAAAGCGTATTGACATAGCCGAGCGTATCGGGGTCGAGATTCTGATACGCAAGCTTGTTATAGCGCTCGCGGAAGTTGTCGATACCGGGATAAAGAACGTCCATGGCCTCCTCGCCCAGCTCCTCCCGATAGTCTTCGTTCTCATAGACGAGGGCGTTCGGAGACGCATAGTAGATATACTCCGCATTCGCGATCGCAGGCTCCTCGGACAGCATGAAGTTGATGAACACCTCGGCGAGCTCCTTGTTCTGGCAGCAGGATGGGATGCACATCGCGTCGAAGAAGTAGTTGGTCCGCTCGGGATAGTAGAAACGCAGATCCACACCGTCCGCCTGCGCGTCGAGCATTGTGAAGTAGTCGCCGGCATAGTAGGCGCCGATGGCGGCCTCGCCGCTCTCCATCATGTTGTAGATCTCGTCCATGACATAGCTCTTGACGAGCGGAGACTGGGTCTTGAGCTCTGCGAGAGCGCGGTCCCACTCGGCACGGTCGGTCGTGTTCACGTCGATCCCCAGCTTGTACATCGCCGTTGCAAAGGCGTCGCGCGAGTTGTTGAACTGCAGGATCTGACCTTTGTATTTCTCGTTCCAAAGCAGCTCCCAGCCGCCCGCGTCGGCCTCGTCGACGACGGCGGCGTTGTAGATCACGCCCACCACGCCGTAGGTATAGGGAACGGAATAGGTGTTGTCGGGATCGTAATACAGGCCGCGGAAGTCTTCGCCGATATACTGATAGTTCGGGATGTTCTTGAAATCCAGAGGCAGCAGCATGCCCTCGGCCGCCAAACGCGCGATCATATAATCCGAGGGGAAGATCACGTCATAGCTCACGGCGCCGGAGGAGAGCTTGGCATACATGTCCTCGTTGCTGGCGTAAGTCGTATAATTGACCTTCACCTTCACGCCGTTGGTCTCCTGATACCACTTTTCAAAGGCCTTGATCGTGTCGAGCGAGCCTTCGGAGCCGTCGGAGATATACTCGCCCCAGTTGTAGACGTTGAGCGTCAGCGTTTTGGAAGAGCCGCAGCCGGAGAGCGCGCAGAGCGCAAAGAGCATCGCGGCGGCGACCAGAACGGAAACAAGTCTTTTCATTTTGTCAGTTCTCCTTTTTCAGGTTTATACGTTCTTTCTCGCCTTTTTCTTTTCCCTCGCCGTGCGGACGGCCTGTACGGTGTCCGCGTCGGTCAGGTTGGAAAGCAGCAGCAGGAACAGGATCACGAAGAAGATGATCGTCGCGAGGGCGTACATCTTCGGCGTGACGGTCTTTTTGGTCATGTTGTAAATGCGGATCGGCAGCGTCTGAAAGCCGTTGCCGGCGGTGAAATAGCTGATCACGAAGTCGTCGAGCGAAAGCGTGAAGGCCATGATGAGGCCGGTGACGATGCCGGGCATGATCTCCGGGACCTCGACCTTGAGGAAGGCGCGCATCGGCGTGCAGCCCAGGTCCATCGCCGCCTCGGGCAGCGATTTGTCCATCTGCTGGAGCTTGGGCAACACCTGCAGGATCACATAGGGCAGGCAGAAGGTGATGTGCGCGATCAGCATCGTGACGAAGTTCAGGCTCGTCGCCGCGCCGAAAAGGCGGCCGACGAAGACGAACATCAGCATCAGCGAAATGCCCGTGATGATGTCGGGGTTGATCATGGGGATATTGGTCACGCTGTCCATCGCGGCGCGCAGATAGCGGTTGCGGAGCTTGTGGATGCCTACGGCGGCAGCCGTTCCCATCACGGTGGAGATCAGAGCGGCAGAGACGGCCAGGATCAGCGTATTGCGCACGGCGCCGAGCGTCTCGGAGTCGCGCATGAGCTCGCTGTACCAGTGCAGGGAGAAGCCGGAGAATACGGAAAGGCTCTTCGCTTCGTTGAAGGAAAAGACCAGCAGGATCGCGATGGGGGCGAACAGGAAGACCATGACGAGGCCGGTATAGATCCGGGAGGCGGTTTTCATCGTTCCACTCCCCCTTTCAGACGGCAGCGCGCTTGTTGGCAAAGCGCTGCATGAAGGCCATCGCAAAAAGCAGGATGACCATCAGGATAAAGGCGATGGCCGCGGCGAAGTGCAGGTTGTTGGCCACGTACTGGCCCTCGATCGCGTCGCCGATAAGGTAGAACTTGCCGTTGCCGAGCTTTTGGGAGATATAGAAGGTGCTGATCGAGGGGATGAGCACCATCGTCACGCCGGAGATCACGCCGGGAAGGCTCAGCGGCCAGATCACGCGCCTCAGCACGCCGACGCCGTTGCAGCCGAGGTCGCGCGCGGCCTCGAGCAGCTTGACGTCCATCTTGGCCATGACCGAGTAGATCGGCAGGATCATATAGGGGAAATAGTCGTACACCATGCCGATGACGACGGCGCTCTCGGTGCCGATGATGTGGATGCTCCCCAGCCCGAGCAGGCCCAGCAGGCCGTTGAGCAGGCCCTTGTCCTGCAGGATCGTCATCCAGGCGTAGGTGCGGATCAGGAAGTTCATCCACATGGGGATCATAATCAGCGTGATAAGCACGCTCTGCGTCCGCGGCGAAGCCTTGGAGATCAGATACGCGAAGGGATAGCCGAAGATCAGGCAGATGACGGTGGAGATCACCGCCAGCTTCAGCGAGCGCAGGAAGATCAGCAGATAGGTGTGCACCTCGCGCGTTCCGCTCTCGTCCGTGATCTGGGAGGTGGCGGTGAAAAAGCGCGTGATGTTTTCGGTGGTGAAACGGAAATCGAGGTCGGTAAAGGCATAGTAGGCCACGAAGATCAGCGGCACGACGATGAAGAGCACGGCCCACACCGAATAGGGCGCGAGCGCCAGCCGCTGTACGAGCGCCAGGCTCCCGGAGGCTTTCTTCTTCATTCCGCGCGCTCGCTTTCGTCCGCCGGATCCTCGGTCAGCTCGCCCAGCTCCTCGATCTGCTCAAGCTCGCCGATCTCGTCGAGTTCCATCGAGTAGGAGGAGTAGTCGCCGAACATGCCGGAATACTCGCTTTTCTTCATGATATGGATGGCCTCGGGCTCGATATACAGGCCGATCTCCTCGTCCACGTCGACGAAGTCCGTGGTCTGGATCATCCACTTGAAGCCGCCGATGTCCACGATGATCTCGTAGTGCACGCCCAGGAAGGTGACGGAGGTCACGACGCCGCGCAGCATGCCCTTGTCGGCAGGCACGATGTCCACGTCCTCGGGACGGATGACGACGTCGACCGGCTCCTTGAGCTCAAAGCCCTCGTCGACACAGTCGAAGACATGCCCGGAGAAGCTGACGCGCCGGTCGCGCAGCATCACGCCGTCGACGATGTTGCTCTCGCCGATGAAGTCCGCTACGAAGGCGTTTTTCGGCTCGTTGTAGATGTCGATCGGCGTGCCGATCTGCTGGATGCGGCCCTCGCTCATGACGACGACCGTATCGGACATGCTCAGGGCCTCCTCCTGGTCGTGGGTGACGAAGATAAAGGTGATGCCCGTGGCCTTCTGGATGTTTTTCAGCTCCTGCTGCATGTCCTTGCGCAGCTTGAGGTCGAGCGCGGCGAGCGGCTCGTCGAGCAGGAGCACCTTCGGCCGTCCCACCAGGGCGCGGGCGATGGCCACGCGCTGCTGCTGGCCGCCGGAGAGGCTGGTGACGCTGCGCTTCTCAAAGCCCTTGAGCGCGACGAGGGAAAGCATCTCGTTGACGCGCTGGTCGATCTCGGCCTTCGGCACCTTCTTCTCGCGCAGCGGGAAGGCGACGTTTTCAAACACGTTCAGATGCGGGAAAAGGGCGTAGCGCTGGAAGACCGTGTTGACGTTGCGCTTGTGCGGCGGAACGCCGCTGATCTCCTCGCCCATGAAGATGACCTCGCCCTCGTCGGCGGTCTCGAAGCCGCCGATGATGCGCAGCGTGGTCGTCTTGCCGCAGCCGGAGGGGCCGAGCAGCGTCAAAAACTCGTTGTCGTAGATGTCCAGATCGATATGATCCAGCACCAGCTCCCCGTCAAAGGACTTGGACACGCCCCTGAGTTCGACGATCTTCTTCATTTCTCCTGCCCTCCAGAAAACGAAAATGACGTATGCCCGGCATACGTCACTTGAAATAAGACTGTTTTCCCCGCTTTTTCGAGCGGGTCTGTCAAGTCCCGATTTGGTTTGAAGAGTTTATCAGCAAAGATCGCTTTTCCGACTCTTATTGACCATTTCACAAGTCTGTATACCGGTTTATAGTAACCAACTTATAAAACTTGAGCTTTTAACTCAATCAATAAGGCAACAGAAGTTGCCGCCGCATTCCGCGGATGATCGGCATTCGACCCGGCTGTCCGTGTGGCCTTGGCCGTGCCGGAGCACGGCGGTCGGTATCTTGCTTCGGATAAACTCGCTATCCAATTGAGACGGCTAGATTTTATCAGTAATTGACAATGATGTCAATAAGGATTATCAACAGTTTTCGCGCCTTTTCCCCTCTTCGGGCCGTCAATACTTCACGTCCCACAGGGTCAGGCCATGCGCGGGGGCGGTGGGTCCTGCCTCCATGCGGTCGCGCGAGGCCAGAACGGCGGCCATGTCCTCCGCGGCGCGCCTGCCCTCTCCCACCTCGAGCAGCGTTCCGACGACGATGCGGACCATGTGATACAAAAAGCCGTCCGCGGTCAGCGCGATGCGGATCTCGCCGCCCATGCGTGTGATCTCGATGCTTTTGAGTCTGCGCACCGCCGTCTTTTTCATGTGCCGGTTGGCGCAGAAGGAAGAAAAATCGTGCTCGCCGACGAGCGCGGCCGCCGCGCGGCGCATCGCCTCCAGATCCAGCTCCTGCGGGACGGCGAGCATCCATTTCCGCTCGAAGACATTGGGCTCGTCGCTGTTCCAGATGCGATAGACATAGGTTTTCTCCCGGCAGCTCAGACGAGCGTGAAAGCGCGGCGGCGCCTCCTCCAGAGCGATCGCGCCGATGTCCTCCGGGAGATATTGCCGGATCCCGGCGAGCAGCGTTCGGCAGTCCTCCTCCGTCTCGGCGCGGAAGGAGCAGACCTGTGCGAGCGCATGCACGCCCGCGTCCGTCCGTCCGGAGCCGGCGACCTCGATCGTCTGGCCGAGCAGACGGCTCAGCAGCGCTTCGAGCCGGCCCTGTATCGTATCGTCGCTGTTGCCCTGGCGCTGCCAGCCGTCGTAGCGGCCGCCGTCATAGCAGAGCGTGAGCTTGAAGTTGCGCATCTCTCTCCCCCGTTCCTTTTTCTGTCCCCATCATACCCCGGTGAGGATGGAATTGCAACGAAAAGCGGCAGAAAGGGCCTCCCCCCCGGACGAGGGAGAGGCCCCGCAAGCCGATCGGCCGTGTTCTGTTCCCGTCAATCCGGCAAGTCGAATTCCAGGGGCATCGACTCGCCCGCTTCGATCAGCGGCAGATACCAATTCGTGTAAAACTCCGGTCTCGTGCCCTCCCGGATGTCCTCCCAGCGAACGCCCCAGGGGCGCAGGAAGATCGTGTAGTCGAACCAGCTTCCCTCGCTTTCGGGATCCTGATAACGGCCGAAGATGACGATCGAATTCGGATACGCCTTGAGATCCTCATCGCCGGGGTCGGCGGACCACTCATTCGCGGGCACCTTGTAGTCCCAGAACTCCACGCTCTGGCTGCTCATGCAGCCTTTATCCGACAGACCGGCGGAAAAGATCACATCGCCCGCGGCGACGAAGTCGTTGTCTTCGTCCCAGCATTCGAAATGACCGCGGCTGCCGTCCACACTGATCCTGGCGCAGGCGTCCCAGGAAAGGTCGACCCAGTTCTCATCGGAAGAGGAATACCGGCCGCCCGCATCGGAAATATACCACCAGCCGTACCAATCGCCGTTCCACCAGCCGTACTCCGACGCGGACTCCGGCAGGGAGGACGATGCGGCGTCGGGCCGCATCGAGCCGTCTTTGGTGAAATAGAGCGTGACGCCCATGTCGTAGACGTTTTCCAGGATCAGGACGCCATCCTTGAGCGTGCCGTCCATGTTGAAGCCTGGCACATCAAAGGTCACGGTATCGCCGCTCTTCGACCAGCTGCCCGAGGTGTTGATCCCGTTGATGGAGATGCCGCACGTCCCGTCGTCCTTCAGTTCGATGGAAATGCCCTTCTCCCACATGTCGGAGATCTCGCATTCCCTGCCGAAAGCCACGGCCTTGTCGGCGTTGTAAAGGCCGGACACGTTTTTCTCTGCGGCAGAAGCGGGAGCCTGCGAAAGGGATGGGACGCCGTCCTTGGCAAAGTAGAGCGTGATGCCGGAGTCCAGCACGTTTTCAAGGATCAGGGTGCCGTCCGACAGCGTACCGCTGCAGTCGATGCCGGAGCCCTTGATCGTAAAGCGGTTCCCGTCGAGCTTCCATTTGGCGCTGCCGGTCTTTCCGTCGACGTTCAGCGCGGCCCTGCCGCCCTTTTTGAGCTCGATCGTGAAGCCGTTCTTCCACATGGTCCTGATGCTGATGGTCATGCCGTTCGTCTCCGCCTTCTGCGCGGAATAGACGCCGAGCACGGGATCGTCGGCCGGGGCCTTGCCGCCGGCGGTCAGAGAGTAGATGAGGAAGGCCGCCGCGCCGAGGACGACCACCGCGGCCAGGATGATGAGGGCGATCACGCCGCCCTTCTTTTTCCCGGGCGGCGTGGTCCCTCCGCCGCCTCCGGCGCTGTAGATGGTCGGGTCATAGCCGAAGCTCTCCTGCCGGTCCTGTCCGTATGCCGCGGAAGGGGCATAGCCGTATCCCTGAGGCTCAGCCGGCTTCTCTTCCGCCGCAGGAACATAGGCCGGGGCCTCGACGATCGGCTGTTTCGCGCCGCAGACGGTGCAGAATTTTGCGTCGTCCTCCAGCCTGGCGCCGCATTGTACGCAAAAAGGCATGTGTCATGTCTCCTTTCGTTCGATTCGGGACTTGCCTGCTTTCTTTTCTTACAGGTCGATATTATCATGTTTATGTCGGATGCGCAACAAAAAAACTCCGCCGCGGAACCCCGCGGCGGAGTGAACTGTCTCATGATTCAGAACGAAAATACCACGCCGGCGACGGCCGCGCCGAGGATGAAAAAGATCGGATGGAGCTTTTTCGTCGCCTTGACGGCGCGTGTGAGCACCAGCAATACGGCCGCGAGGATCAGCGCCTTGACGTTGAACAGGTCTGTCAGAGCGCCGCTTGCGGCATACGCGTCGAAATCGAACAGCGCGATCTTGACGACCAGCAGGCCGGCCGCGGCGATCAATCCGACCGAACAGGGACGCAGCCCGTAAAAGGCGGCGTCCACATAGCGGTTTTCGCGGAATTGCCTGAGCACCCGGGCGATGAGCAGGATGATGATCACCGAAGGGGCCGCCAGGCCGAGCGTTGCGACAAGGCCGCCGAGGATCCCCGCCGTGCGGAAGCCGACGTAGGTCGCCATGTTCACGCCGATGGGGCCGGGCGTCGATTCGGACACGGCGATCATGTCCGCCAGCTGCGCGGTCGTGAACCAGTCGGGATGCCGCGCGGACATATCGTAGAGGAAAGGCAGCGTCGCCATCCCGCCGCCGACGGCGAAGAGGCCGGTCTTGAAGAACTCGAAGAAAAGCGTCAGCAGGATCATTTTCCCCTCACCCCCAGTCTGGTGAAGAGGATCCCCGCCGCGGCGCAGAACAGCACGAACACGATGGGCGAAATGCTGAAGAACACGCTCAGCACAAAGACGAGCAGGCACAGGGCCAGCGCCGCTTTATCCTTGACCGCGCCCTTCCACAGCTTGATCACCGAGTTGAAGATCAGCACGCACACGCACACGCGGATGCCCGCGAAGGCGCTCTTGACCGCGGGGATGTCGGCAAAGTTCTGGATGATGCCGGCGATCACGGTGATGATAACGAACGAGGGGAAAATCACGCCGAGCGTCGCGACGATGCCGCCGACGATGCCCGCCGTCTTATAGCCGATGAAGGTCGCCGTATTGACGGCAATTACGCCGGGGGTGCATTGACCCACGGCGTAATAGTCCATCAGCTCTTCACTCGTGGCCCAGCCGTGGCGGTCGACGATCTCACGCTCGAGCATGGGGATCATCGCGTATCCGCCGCCGAAGGTGAGCACGCCCACCCGCGCAAAGGCAGCAAAAAGCTTCAGCAAAATCATTTTCTCAGTCCTTCGGCGTAGGCTGCATAGCGCGCGACGCGTCCGTCGCACTCCTCACGGCTCTCGCCGCGGCAGAGGATATAAACCTTGATCTTCGGCTCGGTGCCGGAGGGCCGGACGATAAAGCTGCTGCCGTCGGCGAGCTCGAAGTACAGGACGTTCGAGCCCTCGAAGGGCGTCTTGCCGACCTTGCCGACGCCGGAGACGTAGATGCTGCCGTCGAGATAGTCGCGCTGGCGCACGACCTCCGTCCCGCCGATCTCTTTGGGCGGCTCGCTGCGCAGCGAGGCCATCAGCGCCTTCATCTTCTGCAGGCCGTCGAGGCCCGGCATCACGAGGTTGAGCGTCTTCTCCCGGAAGTATCCGTATTTCTCATACAGCGCGTCCATCGCGTCGAGCAGCGTCATGCCCTTCTTGTGATAGTGGGCCGCCATCTCCGCGACGAGTAGCGAAGCCGTGACCGCGTCCTTGTCGCGCACATAGTCGCCGCACATGTAGCCGTAGCTCTCTTCAAAGGCGAAGATATACCTGTAGCTGCCAGCCGCCTCCCAGGCGGCGACGCGCTCGGCCATGAACTTGAAGCCGGTGAAGGTGTCCTCAAAGTGGACGCCGTTCGCCTCGGCCACGGCGCGGGCCATCGCGGTGGAGACGATGCTTGAGAGCGTGCCGGCGTTCTCCGGCAGGGTGCCCGCTTCGCGGCGGGCGTTGATGATATAGTCGAGCAGCAGCACGCCGAGCTGGTTTCCGGTGATGGAAACATATTCGTCGCCGCAGCGAACCATCGTGCCGATGCGGTCGGCGTCCGGGTCGGTGCCGATGATCAGGTCGCTGTCGACCTTTCGGGCGAGATCGACCGCCAGGTAGAAGCCCTCCGGGTTCTCGGGGTTCGGGCTCTCCACGGTCGGGAAGCTGCCGTCGATGACCATCTGCTCCTCAACCGGATAGATGTGCTTGAGTCCGAGGCGGCGCAGCGCCTCCGGCACCAGCTTGTAGCCGCAGCCGTGGAAGGGCGTGAAGACGACGCGGAAGTCGTCCGCCACTTCGGCGACGGTCTTGCGGTCGATGGCCATCTTCATGACCTCGTCCAGGAAGGCCTCGTCGGTCTCGGCGCCCATGATCTCGATCATGCCGCTCTCGACGGCATCCTCAAAGGCGCAGGTCTTAAAGCCGGTGAAGATGTCGATCTTCTCCATCTGCGCTGCCACGGCGTCTGCGTGGCGGGGCGGCAGCTGGGCGCCGTCGGACCAGTAGACCTTATAGCCGTTGTATTCCTTGGGGTTGTGGCTGGCCGTGACATTGATGCCGGCGGTGCAGCCGTAGTGGATCACGGCGAAGCTGAGCTCCGGCGTGGGGCGCAGCGCGTCGAACAGGCGGACATGGATGCCGTTGGCGGCCATGACGCAGGCGGCCTCCACCGCGAAATCGCGGCCGTTGAGACGGCAGTCATGGTCGATGGCGACGCCCTTGCGCATCGCCTCCTCGCCCTCGGCGATGATGACGTTGGCAAAAGCCTGGGTCGCGTGGCGGATGACATGGACGTTCATGTGGTGCAGGCCGACCTTCATCGTGCCGCGCAGTCCGGCGGTGCCGAACTCCAGCGGGGCGAAAAAGCGGCTTTCGATCTCCTTCTCGTCGCCGGAGATCGCATCGAGCTCTCTCCATTCCTCCTCCGTGAGGGCGGGACTGTCCAGCCAGCGCTGGTACTCTTCTTTATAATTCCTCATCGTCTTTCACTCCTTCGATCAGCTTTTGTGCTACTTCAAGCATACTCTTCGGGACGTAAATGTCAACCCCCGTTCCGCTCGCGCCCATGATGACGCGGCCGAACGCGCCGTTCCCCGGGTAATCGCGCACACACGGGATCCCGCAGGCCTCCAGCATGTTGACCGTCAGCTCGTCGCTCAGGTCTGTGTTGCCGCAGGTGCAGAGGAACGCGCTCTCCTCGGCACGGCCCTCGGCGTCTTTGGGCCAGCGGTCGGAAACGAGCCCCGCTCCCGCTCTGCCCCAGTCTTTGTTTTTCACGAAATCTCTCCCCCGCTTTTTATTGCGTCATTTATGGTACCGCGACCCTTCGGCGATCTTGAACGCGCGGTAGATCTGCTCGATCAGCATCACGCGCGCCAGATGGTGCGGAAAGGTCATTTTCGACATGCTCAGCTTCAGGTCCGCTCTCGCCTTGACGGTCTCGCTCATGCCGAAGGAGCCGCCGATGAGGAAGCAGATCTTCGGCTTGCCCGAGTTCTCCCGTTCGGTGAACAGCGCGGAAAAGGCCTCGCTGCTCATTTCCCTGCCCTCGACGCACAGCGCCGCGACGAAGGCGTCCGCCGGGATCGCTTTGAGGATCTCCGCGCCCTCCTTTTCAAGCGCGGCGGCGATCTCCGCGGCGGAGGGACTGTCTCCGAGACGCTGCTCGGCGATCTCGCGGCAGTCCAGGCTGCAGTATGCGCCGAGACGCTTGCGGTATTCTTCAAAGGCGTCGATGTAAAAGCGCTCGCGCATTTTCCCGACGCAGATCAGCTTTACGCCAAGCATCTCTTTTCCACCTTCACTTCCAGCGCGCCGAAAGGCGGCGCGCACAGCAGCCGGGCCTCCGTGCCGGCGATCGCCCTGCCGACGGCGCGCATGGCCGTGTCGGGCGTGTTGTTTTCCCGGCTGAGATGGCCGAGGATGATCGTCGACGTACCGTTCTCGGCCAGCTCGCGCGCAAGCGCCGCGCAGTTTTCGTTGGACAGATGTCCCCGCTCGGAGAGGATGCGGCGCTTGAGAAAGATCGGGTAGCGCCCATAGCGCAGCATCTCCTCGTCGTGGTTGGCCTCGATGAGCACCGTGTCGGCGCCGCGCAGATTCTTCCGCACCTCCTCCGTCACGCAGCCCATGTCGGTCGCGATCGCGAAGGTCCCGTCGCCCTCCACACGGTAGCCGACGCTCTCATCCGTGTCATGCGGCGTGTGGAAAGCGCGGATCGTCAGGCGCGAGAGTCTGAAGTCCTCGCCCACGGGGATCACGCGCAGCCGCTCGTCCAGCTGCGGCAGCATGCCCCGCAGACGCGCCGCCACCGTGCGCGGCGCGAAGATCTCGGCGCCGCAGCGGCGGGCCAGGCCGGCCAGCCCCGAAATATGATCGGAGTGCTCATGGGTAATAAGCACTCCGGTGATGTCCTGAAATGTTAGGGAGCAGTCTCCGAGCATGTCGGAGATCCTGCGTGCGGAGATCCCGGCGTCGATCAATATATCGGCCCCGCCGCCCGAGAGCAGCAGGCAGTTCCCGCTCGAGCCGCTGGCAAATACCGTGAGCTTCATCAGCTCACGGATATGATCTTTTCCGTTCCGTCGTCGTCCGGGAAGTCGACGACGGAGATGTCGGCGCCGAGCGCGCGCAGCTTGCCGACGAAGTTCTCATAGCCGCGCTCGATATAGTGCACGTCCTCCACGATCGTCTCGCCCTTGGCGCAGAGCCCGGCGATGACCATGGCCGCTCCGGCGCGCAGGTCGCAGGCCTGTACCACGGCGCCGCTCAGCTCATGACCGCCCTCGATGACGGCGATGCGCCCGTCCACCTGGATCTCGGCGCCCATCTTCCGCAGCTCGTTGACGTACTTGAAGCGGTTGTCGTAGATGCCCTCGGTGATGACGGAGGTGCCGGTGGCCAGGCACAGCAGCGCGCCCATCTGGGGCTGCATGTCCGTCGGGAAGCCGGGATAGGGCAGCGTCTTGAGGTTGGCGCGGCGAAGATGCTTTGCGCCCTTGACGAGGACGGAATCCTCGTACTCCTGGATGATCGTTCCGGTCTCGCGCAGCTTGGCGCTGATGCACTCGAGGTGCTTGGGGATCACGTTCTTGACCAGCACCTCGCCGCCGGTCGCGGCCGCGGCCGCCATATAGGTGCCGGCTTCGATCTGGTCGGGGATGATGGTATAGGTGCCGCCGTGCAGCTTTTCGACGCCGTTGATCTTCACGGTGTCGGTGCCGGCGCCGCGGACCTCCGCGCCCCGGGGGTTGTGGGAGTTCGCCACGGCGACGATATTCGGCTCTCTCGCCGCGTTCTCGATGATCGTGCGGCCGCGGGCCGTCACGGCAGCGAGGATGATGTTCATCGTCGCGCCGACGGAGACCTTGTCGAGATAGATGCGCGCGCCGCGCAGGCAGCCCTCCGTCGCCTCGGCAAAGACAAAGCCGTTGCGCACGTCGACCTCGGCGCCGAGCGCCGTCATGCCCTTGATATGCTGCTCGATCGGGCGGACGCCGAAGTTGCAGCCGCCCGGCATGGTCGTCTTGGCCTTGCCGAAGCGCCCGAGCATCGCGCCGATCAGGTAATAGGACGCGCGGATCTTCCTGGTCAGTTCAAAGGGCGCGTCGACACAGCGCGCCGAGGAGCTGTCGATCTCGATCGTCGTGCGGTTGACGAACCTGACCTTGGAGCCGAGATGGCTGAGAATGGTCAGCAGCATATCCGCATCGCTGATCTGGGGAATATTCTCGATCCGGCAGACGCCGTCGACCAAAAGCGCCGCGGGGATGATGGCGACAGCCGCGTTTTTCGCGCCGCTGATCTCCACCTCGCCGCGCAGAGGCGAGCCGCCGTTGATAACGTATTTTTCCACGTTCATGCACCTTTCCAGCATTCGGGCCATGGCCCGATTTTAGATATTAGCATACATTTTGTCAAAAGGCAACTATTTTGTGGTCGCAGTCGCCCGAAGCACTAAATCTTGTATCTCCCTCACTCGGAAAGCAGCCGCTGCGCCTTCAGCACGGCGATGAGGGTCTTGCCGTCCTCCAGCTCGTTTCTCTCCGCCATCGCCGCCAGCTCGCTGAGCGGATGCTTCTCGACGTTGAGGAATTCCCCCTCGTCGAGATGAGCCTCTCCCGGGTGGAGCCCGCGCGCGAGGTAGAGGTACAGCGTCTCCGTGGAGATGCCGGGAGAGGTCAGACACTTCCCCATCGGGATCAGCTCATCGGCGGTGAAGCCCGTCTCCTCGCTGAGCTCGCGCACGGCACAGCTCAGCGGATCCTCGCCGTGCTCCAGCTTGCCCGCAGGGATCTCAAGCAGCTGGCGGGAGAAGGGATAACGGAACTGGCGCACCATGTAGCAGCAGCCCTCGCCGTCCACGGGCAGGATGCCCACGCCGCCGGGATGCTCGACGACCTCGCGGCGGACGATCTTGCCGTTTTCCAGCTGCGCGCGGTCCAGGCGGACATTGACGATCACGCCGCTGTATTTGGTCTCCCCGTCCAGGCGCGTTTCGATGCATTTCATGGGGCATCCCTCCCGAAATAATGAAATCGATTAACATAATCTTTCATTGTGAGTATAGCACATCTCACCGGTGTTTTCCATACTTTTTTATATAAAATATGGCCTTAATTTGAAAAAAATGCCTTTATGCTAAACAATTCAGGAATAATCTTGTATCACTTTCGCCGCATTTGTTTACGCGGCGGTAACATGCTCCTCCCTGCGCGCGCGGCCGTTCACAAATTATGCTTTTATTTTCCCCTGCGATGTGATAAGATACGACGCGAGGATGTGAGAAAATGGCTGCCAAGCTCATGGGCGTGAAGGAGATCAGCTCCAACCGCAAGGCCTTTCATGAATACTTCGTGCTCGAGCGCTTTGAGGCCGGGATCGAGCTTTGCGGGACGGAGGTCAAGTCCATCCGCGCGGGCAACGTCAATCTCAAGGACTCCTTCTGCACCATCAAGGACGGAGAGCTTTTCGTCCGCGGCATGCACATCTCCCCCTACGAGCACGGCAACATCTTCAACCGCGACCCGGTACGGCCGCGCAGGCTGCTGATGCACAAGCGCGAGATCCTGCGTCTCAACGCCCGCGTCATGCAGGACGGCGTGGCGCTCGTCCCGCTGCGGATGTATTTCAAGGACAGCCGCGTGAAGCTGGAGCTGGGGCTGTGCAAGGGCAAGAAGCTGCATGACAAGCGCGACAGCGAGGCCGAACGTCAGTCGAAGCGCGACATCGAGCGCGCCATGAAAAACGCGAATGAATAACACGGAAAGGAATCAGAACCAATGAGCAATCCGATCGTCACCATCGAAATGGAAAACGGCGGCGTCATGAAGGCGGAGCTCTATCCCGAGATCGCGCCCAACACGGTCAACAATTTCGTCTCTCTGTGCAAAAAGGGCTTTTATGACGGCGTGATCTTTCACCGCGTCATTT
>JAFSNA010000109.1 GCA_017447645.1 Oscillospiraceae bacterium | reverse complement strand
TTACTATACCACATTTTTCTTTTTTTGCAAGCCCCCTGAGCGGGAAATCGCGGAATAATTTATAAATTTTTTGTTACGGGTTCCGCGCGCCCGCGCGGGAAGCTCAGCGGTCCTGCAGGGTATTGTCGGGCTTGGCTTTCTGCCGCTTGGTGTTTACGGCCTTGACCCGGATGAAGTCCGAAAAGCTCTCGGCGTCGCCGGTGAGGAAGTCGTTTTTGTCGACGGGGGAGATGATGCGCGTGTCGAGCAGCAAAAAGACGTAGCGCTCGTCCTCGGCGACCTTGCGGATGCGCGCGTAGGGGATCGGAGACACCTTGCCGTTCGCGAGGTTTTCGACCACGAACCTGTCGTCATAGAATTTGGTGATGCACTTGGCGTCGCGCCCGAAGGCGGCCAGGTTCTTGCGGTATTCGAACCAGGCCTGCATGTTCGGGAGAAAATACGCAAAGGAGCCCAGCACGACCGCGCAGACGACCGGCGCGATCAGCCCCGTCGGGTAGCCTGCGGCCGCGGCGCGCACGCCGTTGACGAGATAGGCCGCGCACAGCACGATGACCGCCGCCGTAAAGACGGGGTTGCGGTTTTTGCGGTTCATGGCCAGCAGCGCGTCCTTTGTCAGCGTGCAGCAGTTTTCAAATCTCAGTTCCATTTTCTTTCTCCTCAGTCAAAAAAGCGCATGCCCTTCGGCACGATCAGATTGACCGCATGGGGCAGCAGACGCATGACGGCCCGGTCGGTGAAATAGGCCTCGCCGTCGAGGTTGATGACGCTCTGTCCGTCGAATTCGACCGTGATCTCCCGGCCCTGCAGGTGGGTGACGAACTGCGTCAGCTCTGCCCCGTGGCCGGAGGCGTATTTGCCGATGAGAGTCGCGAACTGGAAGAGGTTGACCTTTTTGACGATCAGGATGTCCAGCACGCCGTCGTCCGGCCGGGCGTCGAGACTGGGATTGAAGCCGCCGCCGTAGAAGCGCCCGTTGCACACGCAGACAAGGCTGTATTCCCCCTCTCCGGCGTAGTCGCCGGAGCTGATGCGCATGGGCTGGGCGATGCCGCGGAACATCTCCACGACCGCCGAGACGACGTAGCCCGCCGCGCCGCCGATGAGCGGGATGTCGGTGTATTTATGTACGTTCGTGCCGATGCGCGCGTCGATGCCCGCCGAGCAGATGTTCACGCTGCAGCGGCCGTTGCAGTCGATGGCATCGATGGGGTGCACCGTGCCGTCGACGAGCGCTTCAAGGTCGCGGAACAGGTCTTTTTCCTCGCCGAACATACGGCAGAAGTCGTTGCCCGTGCCGGTGGGGAAGGGACAGACCGCCGCGTTCGGAAAGCCCACGACCCCGGCGGCGCACTCGTTGAAGGTGCCGTCGCCTCCGCAGGCGTAGACGCGCAGCTCTTTCCCGTCCGCGGCCTCGGCGCGGATCTTGTCCGTGGCGTCCATCGGCGCTTTTGTGACGTAGACCTCGACCTCGTCCTCCGGACGCTGGGCAAACGCGGAGACGACCTTTGCGCGAACCTCATCGGTCTTGTCGCGGCCGCCCGCTGCGGGATTGACGATAAACAGATGCTTCATGTCCTCACGCCTTCCTGTCTTTATAATACATAAACAGATCGCATTTGATCATGCCGTTGTAGAGCTTGCGTTTTTTGTCGGCCGGACGGCCGAAGCAACGCTCGAATTCCGTGTGCGACGAGAGCAGATACAGCTGCCAGTTGGGCGTTTTTCTCCAGGCTTCGCCAAAAGCGCGGTAGAGCGCTTCGGCCTCGGCCTTCTCGCCGATGCGCTCGCCGTAGGGCGGGTTGGTGACGATCACGCCGCGCTCGGTGGAGCGGTCGAACTTCGTCGCGTCGGCCAGCTCGAAACGCACGATGTCGGCCACCCCGGCGCGCTCGGCGTTCTCCCTTGCCAGCGAAAGCGCCTTCTGGTCGATATCCGAGCCGACGATGCGGTAGTTGCCGTGATATTCCTTCGCGCGGGCTTCTTCCTTTGCCTCGTCCCACACGCGGCCGGAAAAGCCCTCCCAGCGCATAGCGGAAAAGCTGCGATTCAGCCCCGGCGCACGGTTCAGCGCGATCAGCGCGGCCTCGATGGGGATCGTGCCGCTGCCGCAGAAGGGATCGCAGAAATCGTCGCGTCCGCGCCAGCGCGAGAGCAGCACCATCGCAGCGGCCATCGTCTCCTTGAGCGGGGCGGCGTTGTGCGCCGGACGGTAGCCGCGCTTGTGCAGCCCTTCGCCGGAGCTGTCGAGACAGAGACTGACGCGGTCCTTCATGATCGAGAACTGCACCTGGTAAAGAGCGCCGCTCTCGGGAAACCACTCGACGCCGTAGACGCTCTTGAGCCGCTCGACGATCGCTTTTTTAATGATCTTCTGGCAGTCGCTGACCGAGAAAAGAGTGGAATTGAGGCTGTAGCCCTTGACCGGAAAAGCGGCGTCCCTGGGCAGGATACTCTCCCAGGGCAGGGCCTTCGTACCCTCGAACAGCTCGCCGAAGCTGCGCGCCTCGAAGCTGCCGAGCTCGAGCAGCACGCGCTCGCCGACGCGCAGATTGATATTGGCGCGCGCAAGCTCGCGCGCGCCGCCGGAAAAGCAGACGCGGCCGTTTTCGGCGGCGACGTTTTTCATATCCAGGCGGCGCAGCTCGTCCGCGATCGGCCCCTCCAGGCCGAGCAGGCAGGGCACGCACAGCTTCCATTCCATATCCTGTAAAGACCTCTTTTGCTTTTGTACTGTTTGACAAACATGATACAACATTTTTCCTGCAATGTAAATCACGAAAAGCGGCCCTTTTGCGCCGATCGGAAAACAAATCCGGAAAGAAGGAAAAAACTGTCGGCGCAAAAGGGCGGAAATTACTGAACAATCAACAAAATAGGGGAAAGCGAAAGGATTTTTTGAAGGAAACCTATTGAATTTTTGAACGATTTGTTGTATATTACCTCCGTGGTCATAATTTGTTCATTTTTGGGGGTTTCGTTGGATGGCGATCGAACGCGCTACATTCCTTGAGATCGTCAGGGACGCCTACAGCGCGTACTACACGATCCTTCCCGTCGAAGAGGGAGAAGAAGAGCTGCCCCTCGCGTTTCGGGCGGAATACAAGGTCAGCGACGAGCAGTATTTTCTGGTCAAGAGCGCAAACATTTGGAGAAATCAGAAATGTGAGTACTGCTACGTTTTCTCCGCTCCCGCCTTCGACCACGCGCTCGCGGAGAAGTGCATCGACTTCTCGCTGCGGGAGATGCTCCCGAAAGTGAAGCCCCACAAGGAACACCAGTACACCAACTGCAAGGTCATCCTGATCGCCGATTCTCTGGACGAGGAGACGGTCAGGACCGTGAAAAAGAAAAAGTTCTCCAAATCCTACGGGCCGCTTTCGATCTACGGCTATACCGAGCTGCTGTGCGCCGCCGTCGATCTCTCCGGGAAAAAGGCTTACGCCAACCGGATCGGCCAGGATCTGGAAAAATTCTTTGGTAAGCTGTTTGCTTTGCGCAGTGAGGATACGCAGGGCAATGGCAAATAAATCATTATTTTCATCTAAGGAGTGAAAAGTATGAGTGCATTGTTGATCCTCTTGATCGCGATTGTCGCTCTGGCTCTCGGCTACGTGTTCTACGGCAGCTGGCTGGCCAAGCAGTGGGGTGTTGACCCCAATCGCGAGACCCCTGCCCACACTGCGTACGACGGAAAGGACTTCGTTCCCGCCAACCCCGCCGTCCTGATGGGCCACCATTTCTCCTCCATCGCCGGCGCCGGCCCGATTAACGGACCGATCCAGGCTGCCGTCTTTGGCTGGGTTCCCGTTTTCCTGTGGTGCGTGCTCGGCGGCATCTTCATCGGCGCCATGCACGACTTCGGCGCGCTGTTCGCCTCGATCCGTCACAACGGCGGCTCCATCGGCCAGGTCATCAAGGACTCCATGGGCATCAAGGCCCAGCGCCTCTTCATCATCTTCGCCCTTGCCGTTCTGATCCTGGTCATCGCATCCTTCACTCATGTTGTCGCCGGCACATTTGCCTCCGGCTTTGACGCGGACACGGGTGCTCGTCTGCTGCCTGCGTTCACCACCGGTGAGAACGTGACCGCTACCGGCGCTACGGCCATGACTTCGATCCTGTTCATCATCATTGCTGCGATCTTCGGCTTCTTTGTGTACCGCAAGAACGCCAAGATCGGCCCCGCGACGATCGTCGGCATCGTCGGCATTATTGCCATCGTTCTGATTGGTCTGAACGTCAGCATGAACTTCAACCGCACCTTCTGGGTGCTCTTCATCGCCGTTTACGTCACGGTCGCTTCTCTGCTGCCGGTCTGGATCCTGCTCCAGCCCCGTGACTACCTGAGCTCCTTCCTGCTCTACGGCATGATGATCCTTGCTTTCATCTCCATCATCGGCGGCACCTTCAAGGGCACTGCCAGCCTTGAAGTTCCCGCGTTCACCTCTTGGAAGCTCGCGAACGGCCAGACGCTGTTCCCGTTCCTGTTCATCACGGTCGCCTGCGGCGCTTGCTCCGGCTTCCACTCTCTGATCAGCTCCGGCACCTCCTCCAAGCAGATCGACAACGAGAAGGACGCTCAGATCATCGGCTACGGCTCCATGATCATCGAGTCCTGCCTCGGCGTTATCTCCCTGATCGCCATCGGCGTGGTGTGGAGCCAGACTTCCGCCGGCGGCGGCGACAAGTTCCAGCTGTCCGCTCCTCCGACGATCTTCGCCGGCGGCATTGCCACCATGTTCTCCTCCTTCGCGGGCGAGGGCAGCTACAAGGTTATCTACAACCTCTTCACGCTGGCCGTCTCCGTCTTCGCGCTGACCTCCCTTGACTCCGCCACCCGTCTTTGCCGTTACCTCTTCGCCGAGCTCCTCACTCCCGAAGGAAAGACCCATGACGATCTGACCGGCGCTGCCAAGTTCTTCACCACCCCGATCGTCTCCACGCTGATCATGGTCATCATCGGCTGCGGCATGGGCTTCATGAAGCTGACCCAGATCTGGGCCGTGTTCGGCTCCGCCAACCAGCTGCTCGCCGGCGTCGCCATGCTCGGTGTCTGCACCTGGCTCGGCAAGATCGGCCGCAACAACAAGATGTTCTACTTCCCGATGTGCTTCATGCTTCTTGCCACTCTGACTGCTCTGCTCATCACGATCAAGAACAACATTCTTGGTGGTGGCCTTGTTGGCGAGTTCGCCAAGACTTGGGGCACCTGGTTCCAGACCCTTTGGTCTGTCATCCTTGTCGTCCTGGCTGTCATCCTGGCTGTCATGGCCATCAAGACCCTTGTTGCCCAGGGCAAGGAGAAGAAGGCCTAAGCTTTACGCTTGGAACACTTCCATCAAACATAGCAAAAAAACCACGCTCCCCCGGGAGCGTGGTTTTTTGCTTTTATTCTTTTTTATCCTTCCCCTCGCAAGGGAAAGGGGGACCGCTTGCGGTGGATGAGGTCCAAAGGCTTCCCTCGGGGGAAGCTGTCGAGCGTCAGCGAGACTGATGAGGGATGATCATGCCGCGCTGCCCTCATCCGGCGCTTCGCGCCGCCTTCCCCCAGGGGAAGGCTTTTTATATCTCCACCGTGATGACCTTCAGACCCCGCCGCTGCGCGTAGAGGATCGTGTTCATCGTGCCGCCCGCCGTGCCGTTGAACACGGCCAGCAGCACGCCGGAGGCGTCGACCATATACTCGTTGCGGCGCTGCATGCAGCCGGGCGTATAGCGGTGGGCCACAAAGCTGACGGTGTCGCTCTCGGCCAGCAGATGGTCATAGCGCCGCCTCTCCGCCGCCGTCCACGCATCCGCCTGCGTGTCGCAGGGCAGCGCGGCCTCCAGCGTCACGTCCGGGTGCCTCTCGCGCAGCGCGAGAACGCCCTCGGCAAAATAGAAATCGCAGCCGCGCGCCATGCCGCACAGGAAGTGCCGGCAGCCCGCGAGATACAGCCCCTCGAGGTGGCAGCCCAGCTCTTCCTTGAGCCCGACGCAGCGCGGATCGCTCTCGTCCGTGCCCCAGGGCAGCTTTTCCGGCCGGTGGCCGGTAAAGCAGCAGTTTGTCATCTTTCCGTCCATAGACGCCTCCGCGCGATCGTTTCCTTCTGCCGTGATTGTACCGCGCCGATTGCCTCTTGTCAAAGGCAAAGCGCGGTGCTATAATACAAACATCTTCGAGGCCAGGTGAAATTCCTGACCGGCGGTCACAGTCCGCAAGGGGCAGTCTCAAAACGCCCTGTCATCCTGAGCGGAGCGAAGGATCTATTCCGAAAGATCGTAAAGATTCTTCGTCGCTTCGCTCCTCAGAATGACAGATGTTTTTTGGATGATCCTCACGAACCGGTGAAATCCCGGTACCGACGGTACAGTCCGGATGAGAGAAGATGCCTTTGGCACGCGCCAAAAGGCGTATTTTGTCATGTTCGCCCGAAGAAATCCTTCGGGCGATATTTTTTTCAAAGGAGTTTTTTCACATGTCAAAGTCCAGACTTACGACGCGTTACATGACAGTCACGGCAATGTTCATCGCCATTTCCTACGTTCTCGTGATTCTCGCAAAGGTGATCCCGAACGTGGCGGGCTTCCTCAGCTATGAGCCGAAGGACGTCGCGGTCGTGATTGCGGGCTTTATTCTCGGCCCGCTTGCCAGCATGATCGTTTCCGTCGTCGTTTCCTTTATCGAGATGATCTCCATCAGCTCGACCGGACCTTACGGCTTTCTGATGAACGTCGTTTCCACGCTCTCTTTCGCGCTCCCCGCGGTGCTGATATATAAAAGGTATCGTACACACAAGAGCGCCGTGATCGGCCTGTGCGCCGGCGTGCTGTATATGGCGGTCTGCATGGTGGCGTGGAATTACATCATCACACCCTTTTACATGGGTGTTCCGCGCGAGAAGGTCGCGGGCATGCTCATCCCGATCTTTCTGCCCTTCAACCTGATCAAGGGCGGGCTGAACGCCTCGCTCACGCTCCTGCTGTACAAGCCGATCGTCAGCGCGCTGCGGAAAGCGAAGCTGGTGGAAGAAAGCCACGGCCCGAAGAGACGCTTCAACTTTGTCTACACGATCATTGCCGGAGCGATCTTCTCCACCTTTGTGTTGCTGTTTCTCGTGTTCTGCGGCCTGCTTTGACGCGTACGCCGGCATATAACAATCTCGAAAAAGCCTCCGAAGGGAGGCTTTTTCTTTACTCATTTTACCGTTTGTGCTATGATACATAGACAGAAACACAGCATACGGAGGTCACAATAATGGATCTGTACGCGGAATACCGCGCCAAACTGAAAACGGCGGCGGAGGCCGTCAGGATCGTCAAAAACGGCGACTGGGTCGACTACGGCTCAAACAACTCCTACCCGCCCGCGCTCGACGCCGCGCTGGCCGAGCGCCGGGACGAACTCCGCGGCGTCCGGATCCGCGGCAACCTGCTGCGCGGCCCGCTCGCGGTCGTCGAATGTGATCCGGAGGGGGATCACTTCATCTATAACACCTGGCACTGCTCGTCCTATGAGCGCCGTCTCTGCGACCGCGGCCGCGCCTATTTTACCTCCATGGTCTTCCGGAACATGGACTGGTATTACCGCAGCTTCCTCACGACGGACGTTGCGATGGTCACGGTCGCGCCGATGGACGAGCACGGCAATTTCAATCTCGGCGGCGCTCTCGGCGCGACCTGCTCGGTCGTTGAGAACGCGAAGCATGTGATCGTCGAGGTCAACCCCGCCATGCCGCGCATCCGCGGCGAGGCGGCGCAGCTGCCGCTCTCGAAGGTCGACGCCGTCGTCGAGGGGGAGGGCGGCCCGCTTTGGGAGATGCCCGCGCCCGCGCCGAGCGAGATCGAGCGTCGGATCGCCGAACAGGTCTTCCCGCATCTGCGCGACGGTGCGACGATCCAGCTCGGCATCGGCGGCGTGCCCAACGCGATCGGCGAGCTGATCGCCGAATCCGACCTTGAGGATCTCGGCATGCACACCGAGCTCGCCTCCGACGGCTACCTCGCCCTGCACCGCGCGGGCAAGCTGACCAACCGCCGCAAGAGCCTGCAGCCCGGGATCGGCGTGCTGGGCCTTGCGATCGGCTCGCGCGAGTTCTACGACTGGCTGGACGACAATCCCGACATCCTCGGCTGCAGGCTGGATTATGTAAACTCGATCCCCGTGATCGCGCAGCAGGAGAACATGGTCTCCATCAACGGCTGCCTCTCGGCGGATCTCTTCGGGCAGGTCTGTTCGGAGAGCGTCGGCACGCGGCAGATCAGCGGCACGGGCGGACAGCTCGATTTCGTCAACGGCGCGACCGCGGCGAAGGGCGGCTTGTCCTTCCTCTGCATGTCCTCCAGCTTCACCGACAAGGCCGGCGTGCGTCATTCCCGCATCCTGCCGCAGTTCGGCGGCGACATCGTGACCACGCCCCGCAGCGAGGTATACTATATCGCCACCGAGTACGGCGCGGTCAACCTCGCCGGGCGCAGCAGCTGGGAGCGCGCCGAGGCGCTGATCTCGATCGCGCACCCCGATTTCCGCGACGAGCTGATCCGCGCGGCGGAAAAGCAGCATATCTGGCTGCCGCACAACAAGAGGTGACGGGGATGCGGATCGATCAAACGCTCTACCGCGGCCGCGCGGACGAGGGGCGGACGGAGAAGGAGAGGCGCTGCTATGACCTGCTCGACGCCCTCGGGATCGAGTACTGCCGCATCGACCACGAGCACGCCGACACCATCGAGGCCTGCCGCGAGGTCGAGAACCTGCTCGGCTGCGTGATCTGCAAGAACCTCTTTCTGACCAACCGTCAGCAGACCGAGTTCTATCTGCTCATCATGCCCGGGACCAAGCCCTTCAAGACGAAATACCTCTCGGCGCAGATCGGCTCGTCCCGCCTGAGCTTCGGCGGCGCGGAGGATATGGAGCGTCTGATGGACGTCACGCCCGGCTCGGTCAGCCTGCTGGGGCTGATGAACGACCGGGAGGGCGCGGTGCGCCTGCTCGTCGACCGGGACCTGCTTGGCGACGAGTTCTTCGGCTGCCACCCCTGCATCAACACCTCCAGCCTGCGTATCCCGATGGCAGACGTGCGCGAAAAGCTGCTCCCCGCGCTCCGGCATGATCCAACTTATGTAAACCTTCCGAACGAAGTCGAATAAACGGAAAAAGCCCCTCCGGAGGAGGAGCTTTTTCCGTTTTTGGGCAAGGATATTCTTGGCAAACGACAAGGATTATGCTAAACTATTATTTTAGTGAGTCAAAAAAGGAGCGCGGGATATGAAGGAATACGTGGAGGCCGGCAGGATCGTCAACACCCACGGCGTGACCGGAGAAGTGAAGATCGAGGTCTGGCTGGACTCGCCGGAGTATTTTCGCACATTCAAGCGCCTGTACCTCGGCGGGACGGAAAAAAAGATCCTCTCGGCGCGGCCGCACAAGAGCTTTCTCATCGCCCGGCTCGAGGGCGTGGACGATCTCAACACCGCGATGGCGCTCAAAGGGAAAACCGTCGAGATCCTGCGCGCGGACGCGCATTTGAAAAAGGGAGAATTCTTCGTCCAGGACATCCTCGGCTTCACGGTCGTGGACGAGCAGGGAAAGGAAGTCGGCAGGCTCGTCGACGCGGAGGAGACGCCCGCCTCGATGATCTACGTCGTCCGCGGCGAGCGCGAGCATCTGATCCCCGCCGTGAAGGAATTCATCCTGTCTATCGACGCGGAGAGAGAACAGATCCGCGTCCATTTGATCGAGGGCATGTGAGATGAGCGAGATGAAGATCGACATTTTGACGCTCTTCCCGGACACGGTGCACGCCGTGCTGCACGAGAGCATCCTCGGCCGGGCCGCCCGAAAGGGCGCGGTCGAGATCAGCTGCGTCCAGATCCGGGATTTCACCGAGAACAAACAGAACCAGGTCGACGACTATCCCTACGGCGGCGGCTGGGGCTGTGTGATGATGGCGCAGCCGCTTAAAAGCTGCCTGGAGCATGTCATGGCCGCCGCGCCCGGAAAAAGGAGCCGCGTGATCTATCTCTCCCCGCAGGGCGAGCCTTATACCCAGGAGACGGCCCGCCGCCTCGTGCGGGACTACGACCATCTGGTGCTGGTCTGCGGCCATTACGAGGGCGTGGACGAGCGCTTCATCGAGGCGTGCGTCGACGAGGAGATCTCGCTGGGCGACTTCGTACTGACCGGCGGCGAGATCGCGGCCATGGCCGTGGCCGACTCGGTGTGCCGGCTCGTGCCGGGCGTGCTTTCGGACGAGCAGTGCTACATCGGTGAGAGCCATTGGGACGGCCTGCTCGAATACCCCCAGTACACCCGCCCGGAGCTCTGGGAGGGCAGGGAAGTGCCGCAGGTGCTTCTGGGCGGCGACCATGAAAAGGTCGAACAATGGCGCCGCCGCGAGCAGTTCCGGCGCACAAAAGCAAAAAGGCCCGACCTCTTTGCACGCTTTGTCCCGGCGGACAAAAACGACGAGAAGCTGTACGAAGAGGTGAAGAGGGAGAGCGGGCGCGTCGTTTTGAGCGAGCCGCTCGTCTGTCGGGCGGCGGCGAAGGAGGATCTGCCGGATATCCTGCGCATCGTCGAGGAAGCACGCGAGGGGCTCAAAAAGCAGCGCGTCGACCAGTGGCAGGGCCCCTATCCGGACGAGAAACACTTTCTTTTCGACATCGACAGGGGCGAGTGCTTCGTGATCCTTCACGGCGCCGAGACCGCGGCCTTTTTCACGCTCTCGACGCGCGCCGAGGCAAGCTATGCCGCGATCAGCGACGGCAGGTGGACGGAGGGGATGGACGCCGCCGTGCTGCACCGCTGCGCCGTCGCGGCGAAGTACCGCGGCAGCGGCATGGCGGAAAAGCTGATGCGCTTCGTCGACGAGCGCGCGCTCGCGCTCGGGCTGCGCTGCGTGCGCACCGACACGCACAGAAAAAACAAGGCGATGCAGCGCCTGCTGCGCGAGAGCGGCTACCGCTACCGCGGCAATCTGCAGGTGTTCGTCGAGCCCGGCCATGACACAGCTCGCCAGGCCTATGAAAAGATCATCAAGATAAGAAAGTAAGAAAATGAACCTGACCGACTACAACGAAATACGCTCGCTGCTGCATCGGCACGGCTTTCGCTTTTCCAAATCCATGGGGCAGAATTTCCTCGTCGCCTCCTGGGTGCCGAAGCGGATCGCCGAAAACGCGCGGCTGGACGAGCATACCGCCGTGCTGGAGATCGGCCCCGGCGTCGGCTGTCTGACCGAGCAGCTCGCCCGCCGCGCGGGGAAGGTGCTCGCCGTCGAGCTCGATCGTTCGCTTGCGCCCGTGCTGCGCGAGACGCTCGAGGGATATGAAAACGTCGAGCTCCTCTTCGGCGACATCCTCAAACATGATATTCCGTCGCTCGTGCATGCGCATTTCGGCGGCATGCGCGCGGCCGTCTGCGCGAATCTGCCCTACAATGTCACCAGCCCTCTGCTGACCGCGCTGCTGCGCGCCGGATGCTTTGAAACGATCACCGTCATGATCCAGCGCGAGGTCGCGCGTCGGATCTGCGCGGCGCCGAATACGCCGGACTACGGCGCCTTCTCGCTGCTCGTACAGTGGTATACGGAGCCGGAGCTGCTCTTCGACGTGCAGCCGCACTGCTTTCATCCGCAGCCGAAGGTCACCTCCTCGGTGATCCGGCTGACGAGAAGGGCAGAAAAGCCCTTCCCGGTATCGGATGAGGACTTTTTGTTTAATATCATACGGGCGGCCTTCAACCAGCGCCGCAAGACGCTGCCGAACGCCCTCTCTTCCGGCCTGGACCTGGAGCGCGGCGCGATCGAGCGCGTGCTCGAAAACTGCGGCCTGGACGCAAAGATCCGCGGCGAGGCGCTCGATCTGGCCGCATTTGTCGAAATCGCAGACGAACTGGCCGGAAAAAAAGCGAAAACAACCGCGGATTTGTAAGGAAAATGTATTGCTAAATCGTGTGAAATTATGGTATTCTAAAACTTGCGAGACTTCTTTAGAAAAAAGTTTTGAAATATAGAAAGGATCGAAAAATACATGAGCAAAAAGTACGTCTACCTCTTCTCCGAAGGCAACGCCAAGATGCGCGAGCTGCTCGGCGGCAAGGGCGCCAACCTCGCCGAAATGAGCAACATCGGCCTCCCCGTTCCCCAAGGCTTCACCATCACCACCGAGGCCTGCACCCAGTACTACGAGGACGGCCGCCAGATCAACGACGAGATCATGGAGCAGATCAACGGCAAGAAGTTCGGCGACCTCAAGAACCCCCTGCTGGTTTCCGTTCGTTCCGGTGCCCGCGCTTCCATGCCCGGCATGATGGATACCATCCTGAACCTCGGCCTGAATGACGATGTTGTCGCCGCCATGATCGCCGGCAACCCCGATCCCAAGTTCGAGCGCTTTGTATATGACTCCTACCGCCGCTTCATCCAGATGTTCTCCGACGTTGTCATGGAAGTCGGCAAGAAGTATTTTGAGCAGCTCATCGACCAGATGAAGGAGAAGAAGGGCGTCACCTTCGATGTGGAGCTGACCGCCGCCGATCTCAAGGAGTTGGCCGAGCAGTTCAAGGCTGAGTACAAAAAGCAGATCGGTGAGGACTTCCCCTCCGATCCCGTCGTCCAGCTCAAGGAGGCGGTGCGTGCCGTCTTCCGCTCCTGGGACAACCCCCGCGCCAACTACTACCGCCAGCAGAACGACATCCCCTATTCCTGGGGCACTGCCGTCAACGTCATGCCGATGGTCTTCGGCAACCTGAATGAAAACTCCGGCACCGGCGTCGCCTTCACCCGCGACCCCGCCACCGGCGAGAAGAAGCTCATGGGCGAGTTCCTCACCAACGCCCAGGGCGAGGACGTCGTGGCCGGTGTCCGCACCCCGATGCCCATCTCCCAGATGGAGGAGAAGTTCCCCGAGGCGTATGCGCAGTTCGTCAAGGTCTGCGCCCTGCTCGAGGATCACTATCGTGATATGCAGGATATGGAGTTCACCGTCGAGAACGGCAAGCTCTATATGCTCCAGTGCCGCAACGGCAAGCGTACCGCGCAGGCTGCGCTCAAGATCGCCTGCGACCTCGTGGACGAGGGCATGATCGACGAGAAGCAGGCCGTCCTGATGATCGAGCCGCGCAACCTCGACACCCTGCTCCACCC
>JAFSNA010000108.1 GCA_017447645.1 Oscillospiraceae bacterium | reverse complement strand
TCCGAAAAGTATTTTTCTCTCAGCTCCGCCGCGAGACGATTTCGCATCGCGTCGAGCACGCCCACATCCTCGGTCACGGTGCGGCCGACGGTGCGGTTTGTAATCACGAGACCTTCGCTCTCCAGCTGGCCGAGCGCGCGCTGCATCGTGTTCGGGTTTACGCCGGCCTCGGCGGCCAGATCCCGCACCGTCGGAAAGCGCGAGCCCGGCGGATAAGCGCCTGTCACGATCCGTCGGCCGAGCTGCTCGGACAGCTGCATCCAGATCGGACGAGAGTTCTGCAGGTCAAAGTCCATGTCCGCCCTCCTTTTGTATGTTTGTATTAAGCGATTAATACATTACTACAACAGTACAATTCTGTCAAGCCTTTTTCGCAATTTTTTTCTCCTGCGGGAAAGAAAGGGAGCGTTCTCGACGGAAAGCGTTGATAATCGGCGAAGGTCATACTATAATAAACCATACGATGAAACGGTTGTGAAGATATGAAAGACAAGACGGCTCTTTTGAAAATACGCTTCGTGCTGCTCATGGCGCTTTTCGGTCTGCTAGGCCCGCTGGTGCGGGCGATCGGCCTGCCGTCGCCGGTGACGGCCTGTCTGCGGGCCTGGGTCAGCGCCGCGGCGCTCCTCGCTTTTTGCCTCGTCTCCCGCCGGCCGATCAACCGGGAGGAATTGAAGCGCACGCTGCTGCCCATGGCGGCGTGCGGCGCGCTGATCTCGCTCGATTGGATCGGGCTGTTCGCGGCCTACCATTACACGACGGTCGCCACGGCGACGGTGTGTTATTACATCGAGCCGGTTTTGATCCTGCTGGCCTCGCCGCTGCTGCTCAATGAGCGCTTTACCGCGCGGCATCTCATCTGCGCGCTCACGGCTTTCGTCGGGATGATCTTTGTCTCCGGCGTTGCCGACAACGGCTTCGCCGCCGCCGACATACGCGGGCCGCTTTTCGCGCTGCTCGGCGCGGCGGGCTACGCCTCCGTGGTCCTTATCAACAAAAGGATCCCGGACGGCGACAGCATCCTGCGCACGACCGTGCAGCTCAGCGTCGCGGCGCTGGTGACGACGCCCTACGTGCTTCTGACCGAGCGCGGCGCCGTCTCGATCGATCTGCGCGGCGCCGTACTGCTGCTTCTGCTCGGCGTCGGACTCACCGCGATCCCGTATATCATCTATTTCAGCCTGATCGTACGGATCCCCGCGCGCAGCGTTGCGATCTTCTCCTATGCCGATCCGGTCATGGCGGTGCTGCTGTCGATGTTCCTGCTCGGCGAGAAGATGACGCTCTTCGGTCTTGTCGGCACGGTGCTGATCATCGGCGCGGCCATGATCTCCGAGCTGGGCGGGAACAAAACGCGGCCCGAGACGTCTGATGAAATGAAAACCAATCATGAAAAGGAGAAGGATCATGAATAAAAAGATGATGTTGTGCCTGACGCTCGTACTCGCGCTCGCGCTGCTCGCGGGCTGCGGCTCGGCTCCTGCCGCCGCCCCTACGGCGGAAGAGCCTGCGGTCGGCCTGCCGAATCCTGTGAAATCATCCTCCGCAGAGGAGATCGCGCAGCGCTTCGGCGTGGAGATGAAGGCTCCGGATGGGGCGGAAGAGGTATCCTGGGTGATCATCGAGGGCGAGATGCCCCTTGCCCAGATGGGCTATTCGCTCGACGGGATCGTTTACAACTGTCGCGTCGCGAAGGCGGAGGCCTATACGGATATCTCCGGCATGTATTACGAATGGCAGGAGGTCGGAGCCGAGGAAGGCGACGGCGGATCGATCCGCCTGATCCCCGGCGGTCCCGGTGTGGCCGACCGTTTCGACGCGCCGAGCGGGATGCTGTACAGCGTCTCGGTAGGTAACGGAGCGGGACCGGAGCTCCTGGAAAAAGCGGCTCGGACGCTGTGGGGCGAGAGCTCCGACGAAGAGCTTGCGGCCCTGCTGGACGAGCTGCGCGGACGGGTCTTCCCCGGCACGGCGGGCAGCTCGCTTTCCGCAGCGGCCTGCGCGGCGGAGATGGCGGACTTTTTCTTCGAGAGCGGCGTCAGTCCCGACGCGGTCGACCGCAGCGTACGGGAAATGCAAGCCTCTCTCCCGCAGGAGGACGCGCAGCTTTTCGAGATGCAGCTGGACGCCGTTGTCGGCGCTTTCTCAAATCTGACCGCGGAGAACGGAAAGGGCCTGCTTGACGACTGCGGCTATGCCGCGGCGCACTTTCCCTGGGACGCGGAAAACGTCCGGAACTGCTTTGTCGCCATGCTCGGTTCGGACTGATCCGGGCAATAAAAAACTGCCTCCGTGCCGCAATGCGCACGGAGGCAGTTTTGTTATCTTGTTTATTGCAGCGTCTTCAGCAGCGCCTCGGCGCAGCGCAGGCCGTCCACGGCGGCGGAGGTGATGCCGCCCGCGTAGCCTGCGCCTTCCCCGCAGGGATAGAGCCCGCCGACGGCGGGGGAGACCAGATCCTTCCCGCGCAGGATGCGCACGGGAGAGGAAGAGCGCGTCTCCGGCGCGGTCAGCACCGCGTCGGGATCGTCAAAGCCGCGCAGTTTTTTCCCGAACTCCGGGATCGCGCGCGCGAGAACGGAGCTGATCTTCTCCGGCAGGATCCCGTGCAGCTCGCCCCAGACGACGCCCGGGCGATAGCTTGGCGTTACGCTCCGCGCTCCCGCGCTCGGCTTTGCGGCGAGAAAATCGCCGACCAGCTGCGCAGGGGCGCGGTAATCCCCGCCGCCGCAGGCATAAGCCGCACGCTCGATCTCCCGCTGCCATTCCATGCCCGCAAAGAGTCCGGGAGAGGGGAAATCCTCGGGCCGGAGCGTGACGAGCAGCGCCGCGTTGGCGTTTTCCCCGTCGCGGCGTGAGCAGCTCATGCCGTTGGTCACGACGCCGCCCGCCTCCGAGGCCGCGGCGAAGACCTGCCCGCCGGGGCACATGCAGAAGGTATAGGCGCTCTCACCGTCGGGGAAATGGACGTTCAGAGAATAGTCGGCCGGGGGGAGATCGTCTCCGCGCTCGCGGCCGTACTGGGCGCGGTCGATCGTGATCTGCCGGTGCTCGATGCGCACGCCCATCGAAAAGGGTTTTCTTTCCATCGGGATACCGAGATCATGCAGCATCGAAAAAGTATCCCGCGCCGAGTGCCCGATCGCAAGGATCAGCTTTGAGCAGGGGAGCGCATAGTCTCCTTCCGGAGAATGCACCCGCGCGCCGCTCAGGAGGCCGTTTTCCGTCTCCAGCCCTTCGAGCCGCGAGAAAAAGCGCAGCTCGCCGCCGCAATCGACAATGTCCCGCCGGATGGCCTTGACCACGCCGCCGAGCACGTCCGTGCCGATGTGCGGCTTGGCGTCGAAGAGGATCTCCTCCTGAGCGCCGTGCTCGTAAAACTGCCGCAGCACCCAGGCGATACGCTCATCGTGGGTGCCGGTGTTGAGCTTGCCGTCGGAAAAGGTCCCGGCGCCGCCCTCGCCGAACTGAACGTTGTTCTCTCCGTCCAGCGGGCCGCCCGAGCGGAAACGCTCCACCGCCGCGAGGCGGGAATCGACGTCGCCGCCGCGCTCGAGCACGATGGGGCGCGCGCCCGCGCGTGCGAGCAGCAGCGCGGCGAACATGCCCGCCGGGCCGAAGCCGACGACGACGGGGCGCTCGGTGCAGTCCACATGCGGGATCGGGTATTCCTTTTCCCGATACGGGGCGATATCCGGCCCCGCCTTCCGCGCGAGCAGCTTTTTCTCTCCTTCTCCGAGCTCGACGGCGAGCGAACAGACGTAGTGGATATCGTCCTTGCGCCGCGCGTCGAGCGAGCGCCGTACGAGCTTTTGCGACAAGATCTCGCCGGGCCGGACGCCCAGCTTTTTCGCTGCGCGCTCGCGCAGCGCGTCCGGTTTTTCGCCCGGAGCGAGACGGAGACCGCGCAGCAGTATCATTCTCCCAGCCTCCCCGCCAGCGCGCCGCTCGCCCAGGCCCACTGCAGATTATAGCCGCCGCAGTCGCCGTCGATGTCCAGCACCTCGCCGCAGGCGAAAAGCCCGGGCACAAGGCGGCTCTGCAGCGTCTCGGGGTCAAACTGCGCGGTGGAGACGCCGCCCGCCGTGACCTGCGCCGCGTCAAAGCCCGCTGTCCCGCGCAGCTCCAGCGTAAAGGCGCGGCAGGCCGTCAGCACGCGCGCAAGATCCCCGTCGGAGAGCGTACGCAGCGGCGCGGCGCCGGAGAGCGCGGCGTATTTCACGCACATGCGTCCGAGCCGATTGTGCAGCATGCCGCACAGCAGCTCGCCCGCCTCCAGCTCCGGCATCGCGCCGCGCCTTGCGCGCAGCATGGCGAGCAGCTCCTCCGTCTCGCGGCCGCGGAAGAAATCAAAGCTGATCGCGGCGCCGGCGCCGCAGACGGAGGCCGCGCGCGAGACGTCGAACACGGCCGGGCCGGACACGCCTCTCTCGGTGAACTGCACTTCGCCCTCGCTGCGGGCGAGCGCTTCGCCGCCCTGCCGCAGCGTGACGGCAGCGTCGGCGCGGACGCCCTTCAGCGCGCGGGGATAATCCGGCGCGGTGAGCAGCGGCGTCAGCGCGGGACAGAGCTTCGTGCGGCCGTGACCGAGACCCTTCAGGATCTCATAGCCGTCCGTGACGCCGCCGAGCTTGCCGCCGGCCGCGCCGCCGCAGGCAACGATCAGGGCGTCGGCGGAGAAGCGCTCATTCTCGCAGAAGACGGCGAAGCCGCCCTTTTCGCGCCGGACGGAGACCACGCGGCAGGCGGTGTGCACTTCCACCCCCGCGGCCTCGAGCGCAAGGCGCAGCACGTCGAGCACGCTGTTGGCGGAGTTCGACAGCGGATAGACCCGCCCGCCGTACTCCTCCTCGGTCAGCAGACCGAGAGAGGTGAAAAAAGCGAGCGTGTCCGAGGGCGTAAAGCGCGCGAGCGCAGGACGCGCGAAGGCGGCGTCCCCGCCGTGGTAATGCTCGGGCGCCGCGCCGGTATTCGTCAGGTTGCAGCGTCCGTTGCCCGTT
>JAFSNA010000107.1 GCA_017447645.1 Oscillospiraceae bacterium | reverse complement strand
GAAAGAGCCGGGCGCTTCCCGCTATATCCTCTTTGATCAGCCGTAGACGTCGTTGGTGTCGACCAGCGCGACGTCGACCTCGACGATCTCGCCGTCGCGCAGGAGCTTGAAGTGCATCGTCTCGCCGACGGAGAGCTTGTCCTTCATGCCCGAGACCTCCGCCGTGGTGGAAACGGCCACACCGTCGACCTCCAGAATGATGTCGCCCGGCCGAACGCCCTTTTTCAGCGCGTCCGAGCCCTCGGCGACGGCGGAGATATACAGCCCGCCGCTCTCCGGCATCTTGTCGGGCCATTTCTCGCGCGCCTCGTCCGGGATCGCGCCGACCGTGATGCCGATCGAGGGGCGTCCCACAACGACGCCGTTTTTCACGATGATGTTGATGATCTTCACCACCGTGGCGGAGGGGATCGCAAAGCCGATGCCCTCAATGCTGGAATAGGAGGACATCATCTTCATGTTGGTGATGCCGATCACCTGGCCGTACATGTTCAGCAGCGGGCCGCCGGAGTTGCCCTCGTTGATGGCGGTGTCGGTCTGCAGCAGGGTCATGCTGTGGCCCTTGTAGTTGATGCCGCGCTCGATGGCGGAGATGATGCCGCGCGTCAGCGTGAGACGGAATTCCTCGCCCAGCGGGTTTCCGATCGCGGCCACGTTGTCGCCCACCTCCAGCGCCGTGCTGTCGCCGAACACGGCAGGCGTGAGGTCCTTTGCCTCGATCTTCAAAAC
This sequence comes from Oscillospiraceae bacterium, assembly GCA_017447645.1. Classification (GTDB taxonomy): domain Bacteria; phylum Bacillota; class Clostridia; order Oscillospirales; family Oscillospiraceae; genus Limivicinus. Next base: position 2,708 of record JAFSNA010000107.1, on the reverse strand, counting down.
GGCGATGTCGCTGATGGAGTCGGCGCCGACGAGCCTGGCCTCCCATACGCTGTCGTCGGCCAGCGTTACCGTGGCGCGGTCGCAGTCGGCGATCACGTGGGTGTTCGTCAGGATGAGCCCGTCAGCCGAGAGGATGACGCCTGTGCCCCAGTTGTATCCGCTCTTGCCGCTGATATAGCCGGAGATCGCCACGATGCTCTTCGAGCAGCGGCGGTAAAGCTCCTGCAGGGTCAGCTCCTCTCCGGCCGGGGCGATCGTGCACGTGAACTGCACCGGCAGCTCTGCGCGCGCGATCTTGATGTCCGTGCGGCCGTCGTCGGTCGTGGTGTAGAAATTCTCAAAAAACTCGCGATAGTCGTCGGGCATCGCGTCGTCGTCCTGATCGTCGCGCGGCAGGATGAAGTGGTTGAAGTTCGAGTCCTTTGAATTCTCCTTGTCCGGCTTGCCGGCGGAGGGGTCCCGGCTCCCACCCGGGAACAGGATGGCGCTGCCGATGATCAGGCCGACCACGACCGCCACCGCGATCAGGGCCTTGAGCCAGGCCCGGCTTTTCTTTTTCTCCTTTTTCGGCGCAGGGGCGTCCTGCCGCAGAGGGGCGTACCAGCCTTCGTTTTCGTTGGCGTACCAGTTGCTCATAGCGTAACCTTCTTTGTTTTCTGTCTCATTCCGCGAGCGGGAGGGTGAACACGAATTCCGTCACGCCGTTCTCGCTCTCGACGGCGATGTCCTCGTCGTGGCTGTTGATGATGGCCTTGACGAGATAAAGACCCAGCCCGACGCCCGACTTGTCCAGCGAGCACGAGCGGTCGGATTTGTGGAAGCGGTCGAAAATGAAGGGCAGATCGTCCGGCGGGATCGGCTCGCCCTTGTTCTTGACCGAGACATAGGCCTTTCCGTCGTCCTTGTACAGGCGGATCGTGATGCAGCTGCCCTTCTCGGCGAATTTCACGGCGTTGTCGATCAGGTTATAGATCACCTGGGTGATCCCGTCACGGTCCGCGCGGACCAGGATGTGCTTCTCCGGCAGCTGGGGATCGACGTCCAGGTCTTTCTTCGTTGCACGGCTCTCGAAGCTCAGCATGGTCTGCAAAATCAGCTCCGTGAGGTCGAAGACCGTGCGCTTGGCCGGGTCGGCGGCGCGGTTGCGCATCTGCGAAACGTCCAGCATCTCGCGCACCAGGCGGGAAAGGCGCTTGGTCTCGCCGCTGATGGAGCGCAGATACTTCTGCTCCTGCTCCGGCGGGATCGTGCCGTCGAGGATCCCGTCGGCAAAGCCGGCGATCGTGGTCATGGGGGTACGAAGCTCGTGCGAGATGTTGGCGATGAACTCGCTCCTGCGCTCCTCGGCCTTCTCCAGCGAGTCGGCCATTTTGTTGAACGACTCGATCAGCGCGCCCATTTCGTCGGTGGGGTCCTCCACCTGCCGGACGCGCACGGAAAAGTCGCCGCGGGCGAACTTGCGCGAGGCGGAGGCCATCTCGTCGAGCGGGCGCGCCATGCGCTTGGAATAAAACAGGCTGATCACGAGCGTGAGCACGAACACCACGACCGCGAACAGCAGCGCCACGCTCAGAAAGTTTTCCCACGCGCCGAACATATTGGACGAGGCGCAGGTGACGAAGGCGTAGCCGATCAGCTCGTCGTGCCGGCCGGTGATCGCCCGGGCCACGACGTAGCGATCCTCGCCGTAGAGCGTGCCGAGCGTCGAGCGCAGACTAAGCGTTCCGCTCTCCGGGAGCGCCTCCGTCACGTCAGCGGAAAGATGCCGGCCGATATGGCTGCAGTTGGTCCGCTTGTCGGAGCAGCAGACGATCGTGCCCTGCGGGTCGGTGATGAAAATGTGGTTGCCCGTGCTGTTGGCGATCGAGCTGAGGTTCATGCTCAGCGACCAGGAATGCAGCCCGTCATAGTCGGCGACGGCGGCGGCCAGCCGCGTGACCTCAGCCGCGCTGGACTGCATCGTCTTCTGATAGTCGTTGATGATATAGCTGCGCGCGATGCCGATGAAGGCCAGGGTCGTGAGCAGAAAGCTGACGGTGACCAGCGTGGCCGTGGCCACGAAGTTCCGCAGATAGACGCTTTTCATTACTCGCTCACTTCAAACTTGTAGCCCACGCCCCACACGGTCTTGAGGCACCATTTGTCGGACACGCCCTCAAGCTTCTCTCTCAGGCGCTTGACATGCACGTCGACCGTGCGCGAGTCGCCGAAATAGTCGAAGCCCCATACCTCGTCGAGCAGCTGGTTGCGCGTGAACACGCGGTTGGGCGAGGAGGCCAGATGGAACAGCAGCTCCATCTCCTTGGGCGGAGTGTCGATCTTCTTTCCGTCGACGATCAGCTCGTAGGAGTCGAGATTGATTGTCAGCTTGTCAAAGTCGAGCTTTTTCTCCATCGCCGTCTCGCCGTCCTTGCGGCGCATCACGGCGTGGACGCGCGCGATCAGCTCCTTGATCTCAAAGGGCTTGGTGACATAGTCGTCCGCGCCCATCTCCAGGCCGCTGACCTTGTCGTTCGTCTCGCCCTTGGCGGTGAGCATGATGATCGGCACGGAGGACTTTTTGCGGATGTCCCGGCAGATCTGCCAGCCGTCCTTGATCGGCAGCATGATGTCCAGCAGCACGACGTCGGGCTGGAAGAGATCAAAGCTGCTCTCCGCCTTGCCGCCGTCGGGCGCGATCATGACCTCAAAGCCGTCCTTGCCCAGAT
>JAFSNA010000106.1 GCA_017447645.1 Oscillospiraceae bacterium | reverse complement strand
CGCCGAGGGCCTGGCCCAGCGCATCGCCGACGGCTCGGTCCCGACGAAGCTGCGCGGCAAGCAGGTTTTCCTGCTCGACCTCACGGCGCTCGTCGCCGGGACGCAGTTCCGCGGCCAGTTTGAAAGCCGCATGAAGGGCCTGATCGAGGAAATCCGCCGCCAGGGCAACATCATCCTGGTCATCGACGAGGTGCACAACATCGTCGGCGCGGGCGACGCCGAGGGCAGCATGAACGCCGCCAACATCCTCAAGCCCGCGCTCAGCCGCGGCGAGATCCAGGTCATCGGCGCGACGACCTTTGCCGAGTACCGCAAGCATATCGAGAAGGACAGCGCGCTCGAGCGCCGCTTCCAGCCCGTTACGATCAGCGAGCCCTCGATCGAGGACAGCATCCGCATCATCCGCGGCATCGCGCATTATTACGAGGATTACCACGGCGTGACGATCTCCGACGAGATGTGCCGCCAGGCCGTGCTGATGAGCGAGCGCTATATCACCGACCGCTATCTGCCCGACAAGGCCATCGACCTGATCGATGAGGCCTGCTCGGACGTCAACCACAAGGACGAGGGCATCAACCGCCGCATGGCGGCCGAGCGCGACCTGGAGAACATCCGCTTTGAGCGCGACGCGCTGATGAGCGACGGCGGCCGCGCCGTACAGGATCTGACGGAGGAACAGCTTGACAAGCGCTATGAGCGCATCGCCGAGCTGCGCAGCCGCGAGATGCAGCTCGAGGCCGAGATCGCCTCGCTCAAGGACAGACGCCCCGCGTTGACGCTGGATAACCTCGCGCGCATCATCGAGCTGTGGACCAAGATCCCGGCCTCCTCGATCCGCGAGGACGAGTTCGAGCGTCTGGCAAAGCTCGACGCCCGGCTCAAGGAGCATATCATCGGACAGGACGAGGCTGTGGACGCCGTATGCGCCGCGATCCGGCGCAGCCGCGTGGGTCTGCAGGCCAAGCGCAAGCCCGTCAGCTTCATCTTCGTCGGCGGCACCGGCGTGGGTAAGACCGAGCTGGTCAAGCGTCTCGCCGCGGACCTCTTCGACTCGCCCGAGTCGCTGATCCGCCTGGACATGTCCGAGTTCATGGAGAAGTTCTCCGTCAGCCGCATCATCGGCTCGCCTCCCGGCTACGTCGGCTACGACGAGGCCGGCCAGCTGACCGAGAAGATCCGCCGCAGGCCCTACAGCGTCGTGCTCTTCGACGAGATCGAAAAAGCGCATCCGGACGTCATGAACATCCTGCTGCAGATCCTCGACGACGGGCGCATCACCGATGCGCAGGGCCGTACGGTGAACTTTGAAAACACCGTCATCATCATGACCACGAACGCCGGCAGCAACTCCAAATCCGGCAGCGTCGGCTTCGGCGGCTCCCTGAGCGACATGAACCGCGAACGGACGATGAAGGCGCTCAACGACTTCCTGCGGCCCGAATTCCTCAACCGCGTGGACGAGGTCGTGTGCTTCAACCAGCTCACGGAGGAGAATTTCCGCGCGATCGCCGCGCTGATGCTCGGCGAAGTGAAGGACCTGATGGCACAGAAGAACATCAAGCTCGTCTGGGACGAGAAGCTGCTCGACTATCTGGTCGGCAAGGCCTTTTCCGTCACCTACGGCGCGCGCAATCTGCGCCGCCTGATCCAGAAAGAGATCGAGGACGTCCTCGCCCAGCGGATCATCGACCGCCGCGGCGAGCTCCTTTCCGAGATCGCGCTCTCCGCAGAGGAGGGCAAGATCCGAATCGAACTGAAGTGAGGGCTTTGTCATGGGGAAACTGCTTGTAGTCCGCGGGGACATCACCCGAGAGGAGACCGATGCCATCGCCAACGCCGCCAACTGCTCGCTGCTTGGCGGCGGGGGAGTGGACGGAGCCATCCACCGCGCGGCCGGACCGCGCCTGCTGGAGGAATGCCGCACGCTCGGCGGCTGCCGCACGGGAGAGGCGAAGATCACCAAGGGCTATGACCTCAGGGCGAAGTACGTCATCCACACCCCCGGCCCCGTCTGGCACGGCGGCGGCTATGGCGAGGATGAGCTGCTGCGCTCCTGCTATCTCAACTGCCTGAAGCTGGCCTCGGAAAACGGCTGCAGGTCGGTCGCCTTCCCGTCGATCTCGACGGGCGTGTACCGCTTTCCGCTCGATCGCGCGGCGAAGATCGCCGTCACGGCGATCCGGGACTATCTCGCCGAGCACGAGGAGATCGAAGAGGTGCGCATGGTTTGCTTCGACGCGCGCACGCAGCAGGCCTACGAGGCGGCGGCGCGTTCATGAAGCGCCTGCTCGTCAGCGCCTGCCTGCTGGGGGCATGCTGCAAATACTCCGGCGGGAACAACGCGCTCGACGGAGAGATGCTGCGCGCGCTGCGGGAGAAATGGGCCCTTGTGCCCGTCTGCCCGGAGATGGCGGGAGGCCTCGGCGTCCCCCGCGAGCCCAGCGAACGCAGGGGAGAGCGGGTCGTCAGCCGCAGCGGCGCCGACGTCACCGCAGCCTTTGCCGCCGGCGCGGAGACTGCCTGCCGGCTGTGCGGACGCTTCGGCTGTGAAACGGCGCTGCTCAAGGAGAACAGCCCCTCCTGCGGAAACGGAACGATCTACGACGGCAGCTTTTCCGGCACGCTGACGGCCGGAGACGGACTGACGGCGGAGAGGCTGCGCGCTCTCGGGCTTGCCCTCGTCGGAGAGAGCAAGGTCGAGGAACTGCTTTGACGAACAAAAAAACGATAAGAAGCTCCCCGGACTCTGTCCGGGGAGCTTCTTATCCCATGATCCGCTGCCCTTCGCGGTCGGTAAAGACAGCCGGGACGACCTGCGCGACGGCCGTCGCCACGTCGGAGGGGCTCATCTCGCTGCCGCAGCGCCCGTATACGGGCGTGATCTCCACGCCGTGCTCGAAGCGGGCGTGTGTCGCGCCCACGGGCATGGCCGCATAGAGCGCGGCGCGCAGCCGCTCCTCCAGCCGGCCGCGGTCGGCGACCGTGCCGAAACGGCAGCCCTCCGCGCTGACGGCGTAGAGCCGCGAGACGCCGCTCACCCGCGCGAGGATGCGCGCGCTCAGCTCCCGGGACGCGCCGTCAGGCGGGCGGAAGGAGAGCGCGAGACGTTCTTCCAGCCTCGGCAGGCGCGCGCCGTGCGGACAGATCTCCTCCGCCGCCGCACGGGCCGCCAGTTCGCCCCGCCGCGCATCGGCGAGGGAATAGCGCTCCGGCGTCCATTCGCCGTCGACGCCCACACGGCAGCAGAGATGGAGATTGGCTGTCAGAAAAAACAGCAGCGCCAGCGCGAGCAAAAGGGGACTTCTGTTCAAAAAGCATCACCTCTCCGGTTAACATAACGCAACAGCGAAGAGGCGTCAAGACCTTCGACAAAAGCTCCCGGAAACTTACAGCCGTTCGATCTCCGCGGCCGAGACCTCAAAGGCGGTGCGCTCCACCGTGCCTGCCTCGGTCAGCTTGAGATAGCGGCGGCTCTGGATGCGGCCGCGCAGCCTCAGCTGCGTCCCGACCGGCCAGGACGCGCTCTGGCGCGCCGTCAGGCCCCAGCAGATGCAGGGCAGATAATCCGAGCGCGCGTAGCTGCGGTTGACGGCCAGCAGCAGATCGCAGATGTCCCGGCCCATCGGCGTGCGGCGCAGCTTCGGCTCCTTGCAGAGCGTGCCGCGCAGCTCCACCAGGTTTTCATCCTCCTCTCCGTCGGCGGCGCGCAGCGAGCGGGCGAAGACAGCGATGACCAGCCGCGGCCACTCGCCGCGGCGGCTGTTGAAGCTGCGCAGCTCGCCCTCCACCTCCAGATGCCCGGCGCCGTCCGGCAAGGGCAGCATCGAAGAGCGCAGCGTCACGTTCAGCGTGTCCGCCGCGCCGGAGAGCCGCCGCACCTCCAGCGGCAGCGTGTAGAAATCCTGCGCCCTCGCCGCGTGCGACCAGACCGCCTCGCCGCACGGCGTACCGCGCAGGAGCACGGTGTTGTTGCGTAAGTACTCGTCCATATCCCTCTTCCGTCCTTTTCCCGTAATGCTCATGTTCAATCTATTCGCGCCCGGCTCTTGAATATGATCGGAGAAAGGATTATAATATCGCCATAAAACTTCCGAAAAGGAGTCATCACCATGGACATCAGAGAGATCCTGGAAAAATGCGACCACACCCTGCTGCGCGTCGACTGCACCGGCGAGGAGATCCGCGTGCTCTGCGACCAGGCGATGCGTTATAACTGCGCCAGCGTCTGCATCCCGCCCTGCCACGTCGCGGGCGCGAAGCGCTATGTGGGGAACCGGCTGAAGATCTGCACGGTCATCGGCTTCCCCAACGGCTACATGACCACGGCCGCCAAGGCCTTTGAGGCCGCCGACGCCGTGAAGAACGGCGCGGACGAGATCGATATGGTGGTCAATCTGTCCATGGTCAAGGACGCGGCCTGGGGCGAGGTGGTGAAGGACATCGTCGCCGTCCGCCGCGCGACCGAGGGCAGGATCCTGAAGGTCATCATCGAATGCTGCCTGCTCACCGAGGAGGAGAAGCTGCAGCTCTGCCGCATCGTGTCCGACAGCGGAGCCGACTTCATCAAGACCTCCACGGGCTTTTCCAAGGGCGGCGCCACGCGCGAGGACGTCGCGCTCATGCGCGCCAACTGCCCGCCGCGCGTCAAGGTCAAGGCCGCGGGCGGCATCTCCACGCTGCAGGACGCCGAGGACTTTATCGCTCTCGGGGCAGAGCGTCTGGGCACCAGCCGCATCGTCAAGCTCGCCATCGCGCAGGAGCAGGAGACGGAAGTGACGCACAGGCAGGAAGCGGAGACGACTTATTGAGACGAAAGCATCGAGAAAGGGCCTTCCCGAGGGGAGGCCCTTTTTCCTGTATGCGCGAAGGCGAAACAGATCTTTTTTCGAGAAAAAAACGCTTGACAAGCGCTCTTTGACCTGTTATATTGATTGAGCTTAAAACAAAGCAGGTACGGCGATCCGCCAACCTCACCCGCCGGCGTTATGAAGTCGGGCGCGGTCAATAGCGCATAAGTCCCTCTCGGGGGGCCTGTGTCGTCTTGCGGTGCGGATGCTGTGCATCCGTGCTTTTTTCATGTTCTGCTACGCTTATGGAGGTGGGCAACAATCGCTAACACAGACCATCAGATCAACGAAGAGATCCGCGACAAGGAAGTGCGCCTGATCGGCGTCGACGGCGAAATGCTCGGCATCATGTCGAGTGAAGAAGCGCTGCGTATCGCCACCGAGCAGGAATATGATCTTGTCAAGATCGCTCCCGGCTCCAACCCGCCGGTGTGCCGCATCATGGACTACGGCAAGTACCGCTTCGAACAGACGAAGAAGGAAAAAGAGGCCAAGAAGAACCAGCGTGTGATCGAGATCAAGGAGATCCGCATGTCTCCGAGCATCGACACCAACGACTTCAACACCAAGCTGAAGAACGGCCAGAAGTTCCTTGCCGAGGGCAACCGCCTGAAGGTCTCCATCCGCTTCCGCGGCCGTGAGATGGCGCACACCGAGATCGGCGGCGTCATCCTGCGCGATTTCGCGGCCAAGTGCGCCGACGTCGCGAACCTCGACAAGGCGCCCAAGCTCGAGGGCCGCAACATGTCGATGTTCCTCTCTCCCAAGCCGCAGACCGCGCCGAAGAAGCCGGCCAAGCCCAAAGCCCCCAAGCCCGCTCCCGCCGAAGCGCCCGCCGCAGCGGAGAAGAGCGGAGAAAGCGAAACCTGACAGACCCGTAAAACAGCAGGTATTCCCTGTTTGATCAGAAAAGGAGATAAAACCATGCCTAAACTGAAGACCCACAGCGGTGCCAAAAAGAGATTCAATCTCACCAAGACCGGTAAGGTCAAGCGTGCGCACGCTTACAAGAGCCATATCCTCACGAAGAAGGACGCCAAGCGCTGCCGTCGTCTGAGGTCCGAGACCTACGCCGACACGACCAACGTTGCGACCATCAAGAAAATGATCCCTTACAAATAAGGGCTGACGATATAATAGGAGGATATACAAATGGCAAGAGTTAAAGGCGCAATGATGACCCGCAAGCACAGAAGCAAGGTGCTTGGCCTGGCAAAGGGTTACTGGGGCAACAAGTCCCGTCATTTCAAGATGGCGAACGAGCAGGTCATGAAGTCCGGCCGTTACGCATATATCGGACGCAAGCAGAAGAAGAGAGATTTCCGTTCCCTGTGGATCACCCGCATCAGCGCGGGCTGCAAGCTCAACGGCATGAACTACTCCACCTTCATGCACGGCCTCAAGCTCGCGGGCGTCGACATGAACCGCAAGATGCTCTCCGAGACCGCGATCCACGATCCCGAGGCCTTCACCGCTCTGTGCGATCTGGCCAAGGCCGCCCGGTAAAGAATCAGAAATGGACAAATGCCGCTCTTTGAGCGGCATTTGATTTGAGAAGAAATGCTGAAGAACTATTTTGAAAAAAGCGAGCGGGCCTACGACGTGCTGACGACCTTCTACACGATCGTGCTCGACTTTGTTTACGCCGTCGGCATGAACATGTTCATCGTCCCCGCCGGGATCTACAGCGGCGGGCTGATGGGCATCTGCCAGCTCGTCCGCACGCTGCTGGCCGATTACGCCGGGATCCGTTTTTCCTTTGATATTGCCGGCGTGCTCTATTACGCGGTCAACATCCCGATCTTTCTCTTCGCGTGGAAGAAGATGAAACGCAAGACGCTCGTCAAGACGATCATCACCGTCACCTTCTCGACGATCTTCCTCGCGCTGATCCCCGTGCGGGCGATCCTGCCGGACGACCGGCTGGCGTCCGTGATCGTCGGCGCGCTCGTCTGCGGCTCTGCCTGCGGGCTGATCCTGCGCTGCGGCTCCTCGGGCGGCGGGCTTGACATCATCGGTCTGCTGATGGCCATGGGCAAGCGCGAGACCGGCGTGGGCCAGGTCTATCTTGTCGTCAACGCCGTCCAGTTCGCGGCCTACGCGCTGCTCTTCGGCGCCCCGGTCGTGATCTACTCGCTGATCGCCACCTTCCTGAGCTCCTTCGCGGTCGATCATTTTCACTTTCAGAACATCAACGTCGAGGTCAAGATCATCACCAAGCGCAAGGACGAGCTGGCGGACGCAATCCTGCGCGGCCTGGGCCGCGGCGTGACGGAATGGGCCAGCATCGGCGCCTACACCGACGAGCCGAGCGACGTGCTTTACGTCATCATCTCCAAGTACGAGATCACCCGGCTGAAGAACATCATCCACCGCTGCGACCCCAACGCCTTCGTCGTTTTCGGCGACAAGGTGCACGTCTTCGGCAATTTCCTGAAAAGACTGTAAAGAGAAGCTCTCGCCGTCCTGTCACGGCGGGAGCTTTTTCTTTGCTTGCATCGACGGGACAAATCCCTTATAATACTACTGTCTGAATTTCATGCGGAGAGGGAAGCTTATGCTGGACAACGCCGTTACTTTTTTTGAACGCTACAGGAACGATGAGTCGCTGCGCGAGCGCGTGCGCAGGGCCGTCGACGCCTATCCGGGCAGCCTTGAGATCCGCGAGGCGCTGGTCGAGGCCGCGCTGCTGCCGATCGCGCGTGAGCTGGGGCTGGATTTCACCGTGGCCGAGCTCCGCGCCTTTGAGACCAGAGTCAAGATGAGCCGCCTCAACAAGAGCGACGAGGAGTATTTTGCCTCCATCGAGGACGAGGAGGGCTTTTGGCTGCTCGACAACGGCTGGGAATACGACGAGGAGATCCTCCGCGCCGGAGAGGAGTGGAGAGCATGAAGGTCCTGTCTTATACGAAAAACGGCGGCGATCTGCGCGCGACGCTGCTGGCCGAGGCCGCGGAGATCGAGCGCTTCGGCGGCGTGCGTGAAGCGGTCGAGGGCTGCATCCGTCTCTTCGCCGAGCGGGAGGGCCTCGGCCGGCTGGCCCTGCCGCGCGTCACACGTATGGACGCCGCGGCGGACGGCGCCACGGAATTTGATTTTGACGCGGCCGTCCCGCCCGCAGTCGAACTGGGGCAGTATCTGGGGCTCGAGGTCTACGTCCCCTCGGACGAGAAGCCCGACCTCCACGTTCTGCGCGCCGCGGCCGAGCGGATGAGCGCGGACATCCCGGAGACCTATATCAGCCGCAAGACCGACGCCCTGGTGCGTCAGCGCCTCGAGGACGTTGCGCAGCGCACGGGCTTCGTCACGCTTGCGGACATGGCTGCGATCCTGCGTACCGTGAATGAAGAATGTTCTCTCGGCCGCAGCGACGACGAGCTTTGGGCCGCCGCCGTCGCCGCCGCCGACGAGATGAGCGGGGCGCGCCTGCGCGCCCACAGCACGGAGGAGATCTGCGGCATTATCGCCGAGGCGCTTTTCGGCGAGGGCGCGAAGGACGAGAGCGGCGCGATCGGGCGGGCGCTGCGGCGCCGTGCGGAGGAAAAGCAGCACACGAGCCCCGAGACGCTTGCCGGGGAGAGCTTCGCATGCTATCTGCGCATGGCCGGCAAGACGGAGGAATCGCTGCGCGAGGAGTTTCGCGCGGATGCGACCGAGCTGGTCCGCTTCGATCTGCTGATCGACGAGGTCGCCCGCAGGGAGGGCCTGGAGATCAGCGACGAAGAATTCAACGCCGCGCTCGAGACGATCGCCGGCATGTACGACATGCACCCGGCTGAGGTGCTGCAGCTCATCGGCGCTGCTTCGCTGCGCGATCAGCTTCTGCGCGACAAGGCGCGCGCGATGATCGTCGACAGCGCCAAAAGGATCTGAGACAAAAAAAGCATCCGTCGTACGACGGATGCTTATTGCTTGTTGATTATCTGCTTTCCAGGAAAGCCGCCTTCGCCGCCCTGCGCCAGCTGCGGCTGATCGGGATGCGCGTGCCGTCGCAGAGAACGAATTCGCCGCCCTCCATCGCCGTGATTTTTTCCCGGTTGACCCAGTAGCTCATGTGGCTGCGGATAAAGCAGGCGGCCAGCTCGCCCGCAAGAAGCTGGCAGGGCCGCTCGGAGCTGATATACTCGCCGTCCTCGGTGCGGATCAGCGTCCGCCGCCCGTCGCGCTCCAGATAGAGGATCCTCTCGAGCGGGATGAGGCTGGCCCGGCCCTTGCCCCTGATCAGAACGGAGCGGCCGCGTACAGTCTCCGGCGCCGCCAGCGCCTTTTCCAGCGCGGGGCCGATGCGCCTCTCCAGCTCCTCGCGCAGGATGAACCACACGTGATCCGCGCGGTAGACCTCGGTGGCGAAATGCAGGGAATTGGCCACGAAAACGATCCGGCAGGAGGGGACGAGAGCGTTGAGGCGGACGGCCTGTTCGATCCCGTCGCCGTCCCATAGCTCGACGCCCAGAAAAGCCACGTCCGGCCGGTAACCGCCGGACGTGATATAGCGCTGCAGCTCGCCCGAGGAGGGAAAGCGCTCGATCTCGGCGCTGCGGCCCTTCAGCTCGCGCTCGAGCAGCGCGGAGATCTCGTCACAGTGTTCTCTTGTGTCGTCATAGACCGCGATCCGAAGCATATCCATATCCTCCGGCCTTTTGATGCAAAAGGAGTTGCCAACGCATGATCATTCCGTTCGGCAAAAAAAGTATAACATTTTGAAGTATTTCCGTCAAGCACGGCGGACGATCATTCACTTGCAAAATGAGGGAAGAAAAAAGTATAATCGAAACCGAGGAGGGGTTTTCATGGAGAAGATCAAACGGAATTTCGGCTTCGGCTGCATGCGCCTGCCGATGCTCGACGAAGAGGTGGACGTCGAGCAGGTAAAGAAGATGGTGGACCTGTTCCTCGCGCGCGGCTTCAATTATTTCGACACGGCCCACGGCTACATCGACGGCAAAAGCGAGCTGGCCGTCCGCGCCTGCCTGACGAGCCGCTATCCGCGCGAGAGCTATGTCCTGACGAACAAGCTCTCGGGCAATTTCTTCGAAAAGGAAGAGGACATCCGCCCGCTTTTCGACAAACAGCTCGAGGCCTGCGGCGTGGAATACTTCGATTTCTATCTCATGCACGCGCAGGGAGCGCGCAACTATCCGCACTATAAGGCGTGCCGCGCGTATGAGACGGCCTTTGCCCTCAAGCGCGAGGGGAAGGTCCGCCATGTCGGCATCTCCTTCCACGACACGCCGGAGATGCTCGATCGGATCCTCAGCGATTATCCGGAGATCGAGGCCGTGCAGATCCAGTTCAACTATCTCGACTTCGACGATCCCGCGATCCAGAGCCGCGCGGTCTATGAAACGGCCCGCAGGCACGGCAAGCCGGTCATCATCATGGAGCCGGTCAAGGGCGGCCGTCTGGTCGAGCTGCCCGAGGAGGCGCGGGAGGTCTTTTCTTCCCTCGGCGGCGGCAGCCCGGCGAGCTATGCCATCCGCTTCGCCGCGGGCTTCGAGGGCGTGATGATGGTACTCTCCGGCATGAGCGACCTGCCGCAGATGGACGACAACAGCGCCTTCATGGCCGATTTCAGACCCCTGGACGGGCGCGAGCGCGCCGCCGTGGCGGAGGTGCAGCGGATCTTCAAAACGAAGAGCTTCATCCCCTGTACGGCCTGCCGCTACTGCACGGCGGGCTGCCCGATGGGCATCGCCATCCCGGAGATCTTTGCCACCGTGAACGCGCAGAAGCTGCATCAGAACTGGAACAGCCGCTTCTACTATTCCGTGGTCTGCGGCAAGGCGGGGAGCAAGGCCTCCGATTGTATCGGCTGCGGTCAATGCGAATCGGTCTGTCCGCAGCACCTGGAGATCCGCGAGCTGCTCAGGGCCGCCACGGCGGAGTTTGAAAAAGAATAGCAGAGCTCAAAAAGAACGACTCCCGCGGAGGGATGAAAAGAGAGACCGCTCATCGAGCGGTCTCTCTTTTCCTGCGCAGAGATCCGATCGGCCCAGGCCGGCTCAGCCGAAGTTGAAGCCCGTGCCCGCGCTTCCGCCGATCACGTCCACCTTGTAGATATAGTCGGAGCTCGGGTAATTCTGATAATAGACCGTACAGCTGCAGCCGTCCTTCAAAACGCCGCTGACGAGTTCCATGATGATGACCGGCTTGCCGTGCCGCAGGCCGCCGAGAGCAGCATGAGGACCGCGAGGCTCAGGAAAAAGGCTCTTTTGATGGCTTTCATATGCTTTACCCCCTGTTCGGTATGATCAACTGCATCGATCCGGGATCCGCCGGGTCGCGCTTCAAAGATAATCCCGCACGTTCAGTCGCTCGTCCGTCTGCGTCTCCTCGGAGGAGATGCCGCTGACAAATTCGGTAACGGTTGTCTCGCCCGAAACCGGGTCGATATAATAGCGGATCAGCGCGCCGGTATACGAGCGGAACAGGACCACGATCCCGGAAGCGTCGCTCGACTCGACTTCCCAGTAAACGGCGGCTCCTCCGGTGTTCGCGAGATTCACCAGGTCGGGATTGCCGATGAGGCAGTATCTCCTGACGGCGGCAAGAGCCTGCTCGTCCGAGAGGGTGTTCTCTCCCCGGCTGTCAATGACCGCGAAGGTGTCCATGAAATAGCGGAAGCGGCGTCCGAAGCCCTCGGAGCCTTCGATGGCGTAGTGCGCCGTCGCGACGCGGCAGCCGTCTGCCGCCGGGATGATGTACACCATCTGCAGCTGATCGGGCATTGTCAGACCGCCGACGTCCGCCGATGCGTCGATGCGGATGCAGCGGCCGGCACGCTCCAGCGGGAACGAATCGTCCCGACTGATTTCATAATCGTTTGAGAGTACCGCGCCGATGGCCGCGGCGACCGTTTCGGCATCCCGCGGGTCGTATCGCACTTCAAGATAGTTTTCCGGGCTGTCGGCCTCGTCCCAGCACGAGACGAAGCGTTCGCGGTCCGGCGCGCTCTGCCGCACGAACAGATCATAGTCATAGTCCATCTCAAAGCCGATCGCGTCGTTTCGGGCATGCTCGTACCTGACCGTCTCCTCCATGCCCTCCAGGATGATAACGGCTTCAAAGCGCTCGCCGTCCCGCTTTCCGGGCTCGGCCCCGGGCTCAGACGCCCCGACGGCCTCGGCCGCGCCGACGTTCCCGCTGTCCGAAACAGGCGCGCCGGGCTCCGGTGCGAAGGTGCTCCTGCCGCGGCCGACAACGATCACCGCGAGCAGCAGTACCAGCGCAAGCGCGATGAAAATCACAGGAAAGAGTTTTCTTTTTCTCATGCTTCTTTTTCCTCCAAACACTTGATGTTTTGGAGATTATATCCTCTTCTGAAGAGATTCACAAGCGGGCGGGGCGCATTTTAAGAAAGCTTAATCGTAAAGGAGCGCTCTGCGTGCCCCCGATCCCATCGCAGCGAGCCATCTGCGGCCGCCGTAAGACAGCAGGCCCGCGATCCCGGGCCCGAGCCCCTCCGTTTTTTCGCGCAGATCCCGGAGAGGCATATACAGCGGGAAAACTGGCCGGAGGCCAAAGTCTCAAGCCCCTTATCTTCAAAAAATTACCACACAAGCGGCGGAATAGCAAGGAGGGATTTGACCTGCGCTGCGGCGCGGCTGCGGAAATTGCGGCTTTGCTGCATTCGCCCTTGGCGGCGCAAAGCCGCTTTGCCACCTTGCCGCGTTTGCCTCTTTGCGTGTCTCGGCATAAAGCCTCGGCCCGCAAAGCGGCGCGGCTGCGGAAAAAGCGGGGCTGCTGCATCCGCCCCCGGCGGCGCAGCCACGCTTTTCCCTCGCGCCCGATGGGCGCTCGGAGATCAAAGCCTGCCTGCCCCACCATATGAAAACAACCCCCATCCGACAGATGGGGGTTGTTTTCATGGCTTAGTACTCATATTTTGATAGAAAAATGCACCCAAGGAAAAAGCTCGGGTGCATTTTTGGTTTTTCAGGGTGCAT
>JAFSNA010000105.1 GCA_017447645.1 Oscillospiraceae bacterium | reverse complement strand
CCCGACGTTGAGCCCGAGCACCTTGTCGGTGTCCTCGCTCTTGGCCGTGAGCAGGATGACCGGGACGTTGCTCTCCTCGCGCAGCTTCGCCGTGGCGGCGATGCCGTCGAGCGCGGGCATCATCACGTCCATGAGCACCAGGTGGATCTTCTCACGCCGCAGCACGTCCAGCGCCTCGCGCCCGTCATAGGCGGCGAAGGTCGTATAGCCCTCGGCCTCGAGATAGATCTTCAGGGCGGCGACGATGTCCTTTTCGTCGTCACAGATCAGAATGTTGTACATCTCCTCACCTCACGCCTTGATTTTACGATAAAAAAGTTTAAGTTCCAAGCGGGGAAAGCTTTAAGATTTCCTTAAGACGAAAAAGGGGCCGCCGTAAAATAGCCCGTCATCCTTAAGCGCAGCGAAGGATCTTTCTTGAAAAAGTTCGTAAAAACCTTCAAAAGAAAGATCCTTCGTCACTTCGTTCCTCAGGATGACACGGGGAAAAGCTATTTTGCGGCGGCCCCTTGACGGAAGCGGATAAGGCTTATCCCTTGACCGTGCCGTCGGCGTTGAACAGCGGCAGCGGGGCAAGGACGATGATGTCGTCGCGCTCGATCGCGTCGCCCTCGGCCAGGACAGCCATGCGGCCCGCGACGATGCCGCCCGCGGCAGTGACGAGCTCTTCCATCGCGCGCAGGCTCTCGCCGGTGGAGATCACGTCGTCGAGGATCAGCATGCGCTTGCCGCGGATCTGCTCGGCGTCGGCGGTGTCGATGATCAGGCGCTGCACGGCGGCGGTGGTGATGGACTTGACGTTCACCTCGAACACGCCGGACATATAGGCCTTGGCGACCTTGCGGGCGAGGAAGTATTTCTCCGCGCCGCTCTGGCGCGCCATCTCGTAGAGCAGCGGGATGGCCTTGGCCTCGGGCGCGATGAGGTAGTCATACTCCGGAGCGAGCTTGAGAAGCTCCGACGCACAGTGGACCGTCAGCTCGACGTCACCGAACATGACGAAGGCGCCGATGTACAGATCGTCCGTGACCTTGCAGATGGGCAGCTCCCGCTTGAGGCCGGCGATGTCGATTTCATAAGTCATGATATGGTTCCTCCCAAGTAGAGTTTTCTTGTTCAAACACGATATATTGTACCTGAACGGCGGGAAAAATCAAGAGGGAAAACAAAAAAAGGAAGAGGTCGGAGACCTCTTCCTTTTTCTTATTCCTTCACGATCACGGAGATCCCGTTGGGAATGAAGCAGAGACTCTCCTTTCCCATCGCGCGGGCCATGGCAAGCGCCTCGCCGAGCGACGGAGCGTAGCGCATCTTCATCTCCTCGACCATGTCCTTGAGCTCCGGCCGCGTGACGAAGATGACCGTATGGTGCATCAGGATGCGCGCGAGGATCTGGCTCTCCCACTGGTCGGGGACGATGCGGTCCTGCGGCGTGGCCATCTGCTCGGCATAGAGCGCGGCGGGGCTTGCGCAGTCGCGCAGCGAGCGGTAAAAGCCCTCGCCGCCGTGGCCGTCCGCGCACTCGGCGCAGAGGATGATCACGCCGCCCTCGACGCAGCTCGCCTCCGCGGCCGTCATGCTCTTGACGCACTGATAGAGGTTCTGATCCAGCGGCGCGCCGCCGTTGGAGCTCACGACGATCTCGGACGGGACGGGCGCGACCTTGAAGTAGTCGAGCATGTAGTCGCAGCCGCGGCGGTGCGCCGTGCGGAAATTGCCCGCGAAGGCGGCGACGGTCTTTTTCTCCTCGTCGATGACGACGTTGACGATGAAGGCCAGCTTCGCCATCTCGGCCGCGGCGAGCATATCCTCATGGATCGGGTTGTGATCGAGGATGCCCGTGCGGGCGAAGGGGCTGTCGATAAAGCGCGAGCAGTGGTTGCCCAGCACCGTCACCTGGTCGGCCACGCCGGGCAGCACGCTCTTGCGCCCGCCGGAGAAGCCGGCGAAAAAGTGCGGCTCGATGAAGCCCTCGGCCACGAGCAGATCCGTCCCGACGGCGAGACGGTCGATCACGCAGGGCGCGCCGGAGGGCAGTGTGCCGATACGCACGTTGGAAGCGGCGTCACGGCAGTCGTGCACGACGACGCGGCAGCTCTCCATGATCTCGCGGCCCAGCTTGTCCTCCAGCTCCTTCGTGCTCGTCGGGCGGTGGAAGCCCGTGGCGACGAGCAGCGTGATCTCGATGTCCGGGCTGGACGCGCGCAGCTCCTCGAGCATGGGGGGCAGGATGTCGCGGCTCGGCACCGGGCGCGTGTGATCCGAGACGATGACGACGCAGTTCTTCTTTCCCCTCGCGAGCTCGCGCAGGCGCGGCGAATCGATCGGCTCGGCCATTGCGGCGCGCACGATCTCGACGCCGCTGCCCGCGGCCTTCAGCTCCCCGATGCGGGAAGTCAGGACGGGAGCGCTCCCCTCTTCGTATTCAATGAAGCTCTTTCCGTATGGGATGCGGATCATTTACGCCCTGCCTTTCAGCTGCGCGATCATCGCGTCGCAGACCTCGTCCATGTCGCCGACGATGCCGTAGCTGCAGTAGCCGAAGATCGCGGCCTCCGGATCGCGGTTGACGGCGACGATCACGTCGGAATCGGTGATGCCGGTGACGTGGTTGACCGCGCCGGAGACGCCGAAGGCGATATAGACCTTCGGCTTGACCACGACGCCCGACTGGCCGATGACCAGCTTGTAGGGCAGCACGCCGCGGTCGAAGACCGGGCGGGTGCAGCCCAGCTTGCCGCCCAGCAGCGCCGCCAGCTCACGGTAGCGGCCCAGCGCGTCCGCGCCCTTGAGACCGTTGCCGACGCAGACGATGTATTCCGCGTCCGCGATGTTCAGGCTCTCGTCCAGCTCGTCCGGCTGGAAAGAGAGCACCTTCGTGCGGATCTTCTCCACAGGGAAGTCGATCGTCTCCTCGATCAGCTCGCACGGCCGCGCGCCGCTCGGCGCGTATTTGAAGGTGCCGGGGCGGATCGTGCCGACCTGCGGGCGCATGACGGGCACGGTGATGACGGCCATCATCTTGCCGCCGACGGCGGGCTCGATGAATTCGATGTCGCCGGTCTTCGGGTCGTAGACCAGCTGCGTCGCGTCGGAGGTGCAGCCGGTGGGCAGCCGGCAGGCGAAGCGCGGCGCGAAGTCGCGCCCGTCGATCGTGCCGCCGACGAGCACCGCCGAGGGCCTGTACTTGCGGCAAAGCCGCGTGAACAGCTCGGCATAGGCGTCGACGCTGAAAAACTCGTAGCCCGTGCCGCGCACACGGATGAGTTTGTCCGCGCCGCAGGCGAGGATCCGGTCGATCTCGCTTTGCGGCAGCCCGCCCACGACGACGGCGCAGAGCTTTTCTCCCGCCGCGTCGCAGAGCTTCCTCGTCTCGCAGCAGAGCTCGAGCGAGACGGGAGCGGCCTTGCCGCCGCTGTGCTCGATATAGACCCACATGTCTTTGAATTCGTTCTTGTTCATCCCGCTCACCTCCTCACAGTCTGTCCGCGATCCGTGCGAGCAGGGCTTCCACGTCCTTCGCGGCGCTGCCCTCGCGGATCATCTCGCCGCCGGGGCCCTTCTCGGGCGGGTAGGTGCGCGGCACCTTCGTCGGCGAGCCGGGATCGCCGATCTGCGCGCGGTCGAGCCCGGGGATCGTGTCGGATGTGTACTTTTCGATCGGAGCCGTGCGCGAGGCTTTCCAGCTTTTGAGGTTGGGGATGCGCGGGCGGTAGTTCGTCTTTTCCACGGTCATGAGGCAGGGCAGCAGCGCCTGCGCCGTCTCGATGCCTCCCGCGAGCTCGCGCTCGGCGGTGACGGTCTTTCCCCTCTCGTCCACTTCGAGGACGGTGCAGACCGAGCTGAGCTGGCTGGCGTCGAAGCGCTCGGCCAGCTGGCTGGCCATCTGACCGGTCGCGCCGTCGAGGGATTCCTTGCCGCAGAAGACGAGATCGAACTGTCCCAGCAGCTTCGCCGCCGTGACGATCACATAGCTCGTCGCAAGGGTGTCGGCGTTGGCAAAGGCGCGGTCGGAGAGCAGCACCGCCCGGTCGGCCCCGGCGGCGAGACATTCACGCAGCGCCTCGGCGGCCTGGTCGGGGCCCATCGTGATGACGGTCACGGTGCCGCCGTATTTTTCCTTCGTCCGGACGGCCGCCTCGAGGGCGTTGGCGTCCAGGGGGTTGAGGATCGCGGGCACGCCCGCGCGGATCAGGCTGCCGGTCACGGGGTCGATCTTGACGAGATTGACGTCGGGCACCTGCTTGACGCAAACGAGGATATTAAGCATTGTCCGCACCTCCCTCCGCATCGTGGCAGACCTTGCCGGGATTGAGGATGCCCTTGGGGTCGAAGACCTGCTTGATCGCGCCCATCAGGCCGTAGGCCGTCTCGCCCACGGATTCGCGCAGATAGGCCTTCTTCGCGTGGCCGATCGAGTGCTCGCCGGAGACCTGGCCCTCGAACTCGGTGCACTTGGCGTAGCAGGCGTCCATCAACTTTTTGACGCGGCGCTTGAATTCATCCTCCTCCAGATCGTTGGAGCAGCAGTAGATGTGCAGGTTGCCGTCGCCCGCGTGGCCGAAGGAGCGTACGTACACGCCCTGGCGCTCGGCCTCGTCGTGGGTGTAGACGAGAAATTCCGCGATGCGGTCGACCGGGACGACGACGTCCATTTCGTCGAGCAGCTTCGTCTCGGCCTCGATGACCGTGAGGAAAGCGCTGCGCGCGGCCCAGACGTCCTTCTTCAGCCCGTCCGTCCACACGACCAGCGTGTCGTAGGCTCCCGCCTTTTCGGCCACCTCGCCGAGACGGTCCATCTTGGCGGTGAGCTCGGCCTCGCCCTCGCCGATGAGCGTGACGAGGATGTAGGCGCCGGCCTCCCTGCCGTTGACGACCGTGGGGAACACGGCGTTGCCGGTGAAGGCGGCCGAGGAATCGACGATGTCGCGCTCCATGAATTCGATCGACTGCGGGTCGAGGTTGGCCAGCTTGATCGCGGGGACCGAGGCGATCGCCGTGGCGATGTCACGGAACGGCAGGATCAGGCTGACGTCCATGCGCGGCTTGGGCACGAGCTTCAGGGTCAGCTCCGTGATCACGCCCAGCGTGCCCTCCGAGCCGATCATCAGGTGCAGCAGGCTGTAGCCCGAGCTGGTCTTGCACACGGTCTTGCCCAGCTTCATGATCCTTCCGTCCGGCAGCACGACCGTCATCGCCAGAACGTAATCGCGCGTCACGCCGTACTTGACGGCGCGCATGCCGCCGGCGTTGGTCGAGACGTTGCCGCCCACCGTGGCGGTCTTTTCGCCCGGATCGGGCGGATACATCAGCCCGTGGGCCAGCGCGTCGGCCGCGAGATCGCAGAGCCTGACGCCCGGCTGGGTATGCACGACGAGATTGTTCATGTCGTAGGACAGGATCCGGTTCATCTTCATCGTGCTCAGGACGACGCCGCCCGCGACGGGGACGCAGCCGCCGACAAGGCCCGTGCCCGCGCCGCGCACCGTGACGGGGACGTTCTCCTCGCAGCAGAGCTTCAGGATCGCGGAGACCTCTTCGGTGCTCTCGGCGAGGCAGACCGCCTCGGGCAGATAGCGGCCGTAGATCGGCATCTCGTCGTGGGAATACTCCTCCCGCACCGCCTCGCCGTACTGGAAGCGGCCGTCGCCGACGATGGCGCGCAGCTTCTCGGCAGCGGCCGGGGAGAGCTTGTTGTATGAGGCCATGGAAACCCTCCTTTTGCATAGAAATGTGGGATCGTTCGATGGGAAAATTATAACATCCGCGCGCGGCGGCGCGCAAGCCGCATTTGTATCTCGTCCGCAAAAAACACAGCCGCGGATTTCCCGCGGCTGTGTCCGACGTATTACGCTTTGAGAGAAAACTCTTTCAGGCCGGCCTTGTGCAGCGTCCCCACACCGAGGAGCAGCAGGATCTGGCCGAGCGTGTTCACGCCCTGCTCGATCCAGTTGCTGGCGGCGCTGCCGTCCTTTTTCGCGGCGAGATAGCCCATGCCCATGTAGCAGAAGAAGCAGAGGATGAAAACGGGGATCAGGATCTTTTTCTTCATTTTCGCGGACACGACGCCGAGGCCCGCGCACATGCAGCCGAGGCCGAGCACCATCATGCCGATGCAGCCCGCGGTCAGCGGGGCCATCAGCGCGGCCTTCTTCCGCAGCGCGAGCATCAAAACGATCGCCAGCCCCGTCAGCAGCAAGCCGGTGGACTGCAGCGGCAGGAAGGACGTGTTGAGCGTCTCGAACGCGCCGACGCCCAGGGCGATCAGCAGCTTGTAGAGCGCCTTGAGGAAGCCGGCGAGGAAGCCCACGCAAGCGCCGAAGATCAGACAGACGAAGGTCCCCTTCGTCATTTTGTTTTTCAGATCGCGTATCAGCAGCACGGCGCTGATCCCGAAGAGGAAGACCGGAACAAAGTCCGCCAGCGCCATGGGAACGGTGTAAACGTATCCTTCCACAGGCGCCCCCTTTTAACCCTTGCCCTTTTCCTTCGAGCGCTTGTCGTTGATGATCTTCATCTCGGCCGCGGTGACCTCGGTGACGCCGTGCTCCTTGGCCCAGGCCACGCAGCCCTTGAGCACCGTGGGCAGGAAGATGCGCGGGACGTTGAGCAGCATCTCCAGCGCGTCGTCGGTGAAGTGGACGTTGGGGTCGGTCCGGTCGGCCGCGTAGCGGACGGAGGAGAGCGTGGCGTTGCGGATCGGCAGCAGCTCCGGCACGAGGCGCGGCGTGCGCGCGAACCAGAAGTTCTTGCTGTCGCGGTAGCCGTGGCAGATCAGCACGTTGGGCCAGAGCCTGCCTTTGACGCCGTTGATGATGTTGTCATAGAACTTGGGCTTCATCAGCACCTTGTCGATGCGCAGGATGAAGTGCGCGCCGTACTGGCTGGTGATGCCGTTGAAGTTTTTAT
>JAFSNA010000012.1 GCA_017447645.1 Oscillospiraceae bacterium | reverse complement strand
GTCTACAGCGCCGAAACGATCCGCCGCATCGCCTCGATGAAGCCCGCGGCGAAGGACTTCCTGCTCATGTGGGACAACGCCTACTGCGTGCATGAGTTCTTCGGCGATTATCTCCCCTTCCCCGACATTCTGGGCGAATGCGAGAAGTACGGCAACGGCGACATGGTCTTTGAGTTCGCCTCGACCTCCAAGATCACCTTCCCGGGCGCGGGCGTGTCGGTCTTCGCCTGCAGCGTGCGCAACATGGAATACATGAAGAAGCTGCTCAACGTCCAGCTGATCTCCTACGACAAGGTCAACCAGCTGCGCCATGTGCGCTATCTCAAAAACAAGGACGGCGTGATCGCGCTGATGAAGCGCCATGCCGCGATCCTGGGGCCGAAGTTCCGCTGCGTGCTCGACGCTCTCGAGCGCGAGATCGCCCCGCTCGGCATCGCCGAGTGGGAAAAGCCCATGGGCGGCTACTTTGTGTCCGTCAATACGATGCCCGGCATCGCCCGGGCCACCTGGCAGCTCTGCAAGGAGGCCGGGCTGACGATGACCGGCGCCGGCGCGACCTTCCCCTACGGCAAGGACCCGAACGACAGCAACATGCGCGTCGCGCCCAGTCTCCCGCCGATCGAACAGCTGGAGCAGGCGATGGAGATCTATTGCCTGAGTCTGCGCCTGGCCGCGCTGAACAAGCTGCTGGCGGACTGATCCGATCGAACGCTCTCATCCGCCGGCCCGTCCGGCGGATGCTTTTTTCCATTCTTTCCAGGAGGTGTCTGTCATGAAAACAAAAAGATGGCTCGCACTCGTGCTCGCGGCGCTGATGCTGCTCGGGCTGCTGAGCGGCTGCGCGGGCACGGCGGCGCCGCCCGCCGCTCCCGCGGAGGAGAAGGCGGCGGAAACCCCGCTCCCGGCGGAGGAGGAATACAGCCTTCCGCTTGAGGAGGGCTGCCGCCAGCTGTCGCTGTACTGGAAGAGCCCGACGGACAGCTATGACGACTGCGACATCTGGGTCTGGTACCCCGGCAAGGACGGTCACGGCGAGCTGTTCCACCCCTGCGCCTACGGCGGAAAGGTCGTGCTCAACGTGCCGAAGGAGGTCGAGGAAGTCGGCTTCATCGTCCGGCGCGAATGCTCCGCCCCCGGCGGCAGCTCCTGGGGCAGCGCGACCAAAGACTTCGACGGCGACCGCTTTGCCGTCCTCACGGGCGAGCGCACGGAGATCTATCTCAAAAGCGGCGACGAGATGCAGTATTTCAGCAAGGACGGTGGCGTGACCTTGGACAGCGTACATGAGTTCAAAATGGCCGGCATCATCTCGCCGAGCGAGATCCGATACTCCGTGGCCCCCGCGGCGTGCATCGCATCGCTGGACGAGGTCCGCGTCCTCGACGGGGACCGGGAGGTCCCGCTCGCCGCGCTGAGCACGCTCGGCGAGGAGAAGAGCACGGGCGTCATCACGACCGCCGAGCCGTTGGAGCTCTCCCGCATCTACCGCGTGGAGATCGAGGGCTTCGGCAGCGTCCCCGCCGTGCCGACGGAGGTCTTCGACAGCGAGGAGTTCATCGCGCAGTACGTCTATGACGGCGATGACCTCGGCGCGACGATCCGGGGCAAGGAGACCGCGTTTAAGCTCTGGGCGCCGACGGCGAGCGCGGTCACGCTGCGCCTGTTTGAAAAGGGCGACGGCGGCGAGCCCTTTGCCGAGATCGCGATGGAGCGCGGAGAAAAGGGCGTGTGGTCGGCCGTGTATCCCTGCGGCCACGGGACCTATTACACCTACGCCGTCACCACCTCGGTCGGCACACAGGAGGCCGTGGATCCCTACGCCCGCTCGGCGGGCGTGAACGGCGAGCGCGGCATGGTCGTCGACCTCGCCTCCACCGACCCCCTGGGCTTCCGCAACAGCGGCTTCATCGATACGCTGCACACCTACGGCGACGCCGTGATCTGGGAGGTGCACGTGCGCGACTTCTCCAATACGATCCCCTCGTCAAAGTATCCCGGCAAGTATCTCGCCTTCACGGAGACGGGCCTGAAGAACAGCGCGGGCGTGCCCATCGGCGTGGATTATCTCAAGGATCTGGGGATCACGCACGTCCATCTCCAGCCGGTCTACGACTACGCGACCGTGGACGAGAGCTCCGATAAGGCGCAGTTCAACTGGGGCTACGACCCGAAGAACTACAACGTCCCCGAGGGCAGCTACGCCACCGATCCCTGTGACGGCGCGGTGCGCGTCAACGAGTTCAAGCAGATGGTACAGAGCCTGCACGCGCAGGGCATCGGCGTGGTGATGGACGTAGTGTACAACCACACCTTCAGTCTCGATTCCAATCTCAACCGCATCGTCCCCTATTACTACTACCGCTACAACCCGGACGGCAGCCCCTCGAACGGCAGCGGCTGCGGCAACGAGACGGCCTCGGAGCGCGCGATGTTCCGCAAGTACATGGTCGACTCGATCTGCTACTGGGCGCGGGAATACCAGATCGACGGCTTCCGCTTCGACCTGATGGCGCTGCACGATCTTGAGACCATGCAGCAGATCGAAAGCGCCCTGCACGCGATCAACCCGCAGGCGCTCATTTACGGCGAGGGCTGGACCGGCGGCGGCAGCACGCTGCCCGGCACGCAGCGCGCCAACCAGGCCAATATCCGCACGATCAAGGCCACGAACGGCGGCATCGGCGCGGTGGCCGTGTTCAACGACGCGATCCGCGACGGGCTCAAGGGCAGCGTGTTCGACATCAAGAGCACAGGCTACATCAACGGCAGCGCGGACAAGACCACGGCCGCAAGGGTGATCTTCGGCATCCTCGGCGGCAACAAGAGCGCGGGCGCCGGATGGAACGTGAACGGCTCGATGGTGATCAACTACATGTCCTCGCACGACAACAACACGCTTTGGGACAAGCTGGCGCTCAGCTGTCCCGACGCGAGCGAGGAAGAGCTGCTGGAGATGCAGCGTCTCGGCGCGTCGATCGTGATGATCTCGCGCGGCACGCCCTTCTTCCTTGCGGGCGAGGAGATGCTGCGCACGAAAGGCGGCGACGAGAACAGCTACATGTCCTCCGACGCGGTGAACAACCTGGATTGGGAGGTCCTCGTGCCCGGAAGCGCGGCCTATGAAATGAGCCGCTTCTACCGCGAGCTGATCGCCGTGCGCCGCGCCAACGGCTTCTTCATGAACTCGGAGCTCAAGGCCGAGGCGCAGGATGACAGCTCCATCACGGTGCTCTGGTCGCTGGGCGGAAAGCCGCTGGCCCGCGCGTATATCAACCCGAACGCAGAGGCCATGCGCGTCACGCTTCCGGAGGGCGAGTGGACGGTGTTGATCGGCTCCGATGAGGGCAGTCTCAGCGGGGAGGTCTCCGTCGAAGGCCGCAGCGTGCTGCTGGTCGAGCCGCAGGAATGATCCGGATCCGACAAAAAAGATCCCCCGACAGGGGGATCTTTTTTTATGTATCGGGTTTATGCATCAGTGCACGACGCCTTTGATGAAGGACGCCTTTTCCACCGGCTCGTCCGAGAGCGTGTAGCACTTTCTCAGCAGCTCTGCGGCCTCGGCGGCTTTTTTGCTGTCGGAGGCGTGGATCGTGGCCAGGCTCTCGCCCTTCTCCACCCGGTCGCCGACCTTCTTGTGCAGCACGACGCCGACCGCCAGGTCGATCGCGCTCTCCTTGGTCGCGCGCCCGCCGCCGAGGTGCATCGAGACGAGACCCACGTCCTCGGCCTCGATGTGGGCGACGCAGCCCCCGCGCTCGCTGGGGACCTCCAGCTTGACCGCCGCTTCGGGCAGCAGCGAGAGATTGTAGACCGCCTGCGGATCGCCGTATTGCGCCTCGACCATCTCGGCGAGCTTGTGCAGGGCGCTTCCGTCCCGGATCGTGGCTTCGAGCTTTTCTCTCGCCTCGGTCTCGTCCGCGGCAAGCCCCGCGAGCGTCAGGATGTTCGCGCCCAGCGTGAGACAGAGCTCCAGCAGCTCGCCTGCCTTGGTGCGGCCGGCGAGCACGTCGATGGCCTCCCTGACCTCGAGCGCGTTGCCGACAGCGAAGCCCAGCGGCTCGTCCATGTCGGTGATGACGGCGGCGCATCGGCGTCCCGCGAGCGTGCCCACGCGCGTGAGACCCTCAGCCAGCTCGCGCGCCTGCTCCGGCGTTTTCATAAAGGCACCCGAGCCGCATTTGACGTCCAGCACGATGACGTCCGCCCCCGCGGCGAGCTTTTTGGACATGATGGAGCTGACGATCAGCGGGATGCTCGGCACGGTGCCGGTGACGTCGCGCAGGGCGTAGAGCTTTTTGTCCGCAGGGCAGACCTCCGCCGTCTGGCCGGCGATGGCGATGCCGATGCGGTTGACGTTGTCGAAGAAGCGCTGCTCGGAAATGCCCGTGACGAAGCCGGGAAAGCTCTCCAGCTTGTCGATCGTGCCGCCCGTGTGGCCGAGGCCCCGGCCGGACATCTTCGCGATCTTCACGCCGCAGGCGGCGACCATCGGGCAGAGCACGAGACTGGTCTTGTCGCCGACGCCGCCCGTGGAGTGCTTGTCCGCCTTGACGCCGTGGATCGGCGTGAGGTCCAGCGTCTCGCCCGAGCGCATCATGCTCATCGTCAGATCGAGGATCTCGCCGTCGTCCATGCCGCGGAAGAGGATCGCCATGCACATCGCGCTCATCTGATAGTCCGGGATCTCTCCCGCGGTGTAGAGCCGGATCATCTCCGAGATCTCCTCCGTCGTCAGACGCCCGCCGTCGCGCTTTTTCGCGATCAGATCCGTCATGCGCATCCCTATCGCCTCCGTTTTCTTTCTGTGATACGACCATTATAGCGCAGTCCCCCGCGTTTCTCAACAGCGAAATAGCACGTATCGCTTCCCGCCGATCTCGCGGACGCGCGCCCCGGGCGGTACGCGGCGCAGCGCGCAGGGCAGCGCGAGACAGCGCGCGCCGTCCTCGACGACAAAAAAGCTCTCCCCCTCCGCGGGCTCGATCGGGACGCGCTCCGTCGTCTCCGGCGAAGGCCCGGTCGTCTTTTCCTCGAAGCCGGCGTATTCGACCGCGGCGGGGAACTCTCTCATCGCCGCGCGGGAAAAACGGCGCCGCAGCACGAGCGCGCCGCCCTCCGGCTGCATCACGCCCAGCGGCGCGTGCTTCTCTCCGCCGAAGACGCAGAGCCGCCGCACGCCGGGGAGAAAGGCGCAGCGCGCCTCAAAACGGATATAGGCGCCCTCGCGCCGCGTCTCGAGCAGACCGATCCGTCTGCCGTCGTGGATGATCGGGATCTGCATAGCAATACACCTCTCCCCATCTTATGGGGAGAGGCGTTCCATTATTCGATCGCTCAGTTCAATCCGAAGCTGACGGCGAGGGCGGCGTCGACGGCGTTCATCGTGTTCTCGTCGATGCGGCCCATGCGCTCTCGCAGGCGGGATTTATCCAGGGTCCGGATCTGCTCGAGCAGGATGATGCTGTCGCGGTTGAGCCCGGCGCTGCCCTCGGCGAGCGAGATATGCGTCGGCAGCTTCGCCTTGTCGAGGCGGCTGGTGATCGCCGCGGCGATGACCGTGGGGCTGTGGCGGTTGCCGGTGTCGTTCTGCACGATCAGCACCGGGCGCATGCCGCCCTGCTCGCTGCCGACCACCGGGCTGAGATCGGCGTAATAGATCTCTCCGCGTTTGACGATGCTCATGTTGTTCACTCCGGGGAAAAAAGTATGCCCAATCCATTTTATGTACCGGACAATCTCTATTCTCTCCGGCGGGAGATAAAAATATACGCCGCAGGCTGAAGCCTGCGGCGTATGATCGTGCCCGGATTACTTGACGGTGATGGAGCTGATGTGGGGCTGCGGTCCCTCGTACCAGTAGAGGAAGCCCTCGATGTCGACGGTGTCGCCGACCTTGAGGTTCTTCACGGCCTCGTAGACCTCGCTGCCGGGAGCGGTGAGGTAGCGGCG
>JAFSNA010000011.1 GCA_017447645.1 Oscillospiraceae bacterium | reverse complement strand
CAACGACGACGGCGACAACGACGACGGCGACAACGACGACGGCGATAACGACGACGGCGACAACGACGACGGCGACAACGACGACGGCGACAACGACGACGGCGACAACGACGACGGCGACAACGACGACGGCGACAACGACGACGGCGGCAACGACGACGGCGACAACGGCAGCGGCGACAAAGGCAAAAAGGGCGGCGCCGCCGCGGACAACGATAAAGGCGACAAAGGCGACAAAGGCGACGGCAGCGGCAATGACGGCGACGACAACGACGACGCCATGGGCGATCGCGCGGCTGCGCCGAACGCCAAGGCCGCGGGGGACCGAAGCGCCACCAATACGGACGAAGGCGGCAGCGAGACCGGCAGCGAGTCCAACGGCACGGAAACCATGTTCTATCAGATGGAGGACGGCAGCTACGTTCTGCTCAACCACGACGGAGAGGAAGCGCTGAACGCGGACGGAGACATCACGATCCTCGCCGCCGGCGTCAACCACGTCTCCTCGATCTCCAGCACAAACAAGATCCGCATCGCAGGGACCGGCATCCTGATCGTCGACGATTTTCAGGGCACCCTGGAGTCGCTGACCTTTACGGATATTTACGAGGAGGGTAGCGTCGCGGTCTTCGCCAGGCAGGCGGACAGTTACTATCATATGCTGAACGGCCGCGTGCCGGGGATCCTGGATGAGGACTACCTGATCAAAGACTATACCCTCATCATGCCGGAAAACACGAAGCTTCTCCTCTGCGGCACCGGCGCGACGCTGCAGGAGGACAACACCGTCCTGTACTACCACGGGACGGATCACGACGTCAGGTCCCAAAACACAATGAGCTTCGTTGAGACCACGGGCAACCTGACCATCGACAGCGGCGCCTCGCTGGTCGTCAGCCAGGGAGCGTCCATCATTCTTCAGAATCTCCGGAGCGTCGGCGGGACGAATACGTACGACGGGATCCGTTACCCCACGCTCAACACCGAAAACGGCGGAACGCTCGTCGTGGACGGGACCGTCGGCGACGGCGGCTTCGTCAACATCAACGGCGACGCGGGCGCTCTCTCCGGCAACGGCAGCGTCACCGCCCACAGGATCAGCGTCACCGATCCCGGCAATGTCAACGGCTCTTCCGTCACGCTCTCCGCCAGCGAGCTCAGGCTCAACGGAAGCGGGAGCTATGACGATCTGCATGTCAGCAACAGCACGGTTTATATCTCTTCCGACTCCGTCAGCTTTGACGGCCTCAACACCAGCGGAGATACGACTTTCATTCTTTCCGACGGCTGCGCGTTCGACCTCGAGCGGGTAGACGGATCCCTGACCCTGCATCTGAATCAAAGTTACGGCAGTGAAAGCTTCAGCAACTCGCTGTCCTCCATCAGCGGGTATGTCCAGGGCAGCGGGACCATCAACTTGTACGCCGGCATTTACGCGCTCAACTCCGCCATGACGCTCGACGGCGTGACGATCTCCGACGGCAGCGCCGCGCTCGTCTACGATTACGCCGGCCTCTGCGGGACCTCGCTGACGCCGCTGCGCATCCAGCCTCAGAACGCCCCCGTGCCCGCCGCCACCAATGACGGCGGCGCCGAGATCGCCGTCGTTTCCTCAAGGATCTTTGAAAATATCCATCACGTCAATTCGATCTCCTTTGACGGCGCTCTTGGGTCCGCGACCGTCAAGGCGGTTCGGAATACTTCGGGGCGTCTGATCCTGAATCTCAACGATGTGAAAACGGCTGCCGAGACACTGGGCGACGGCAATTATATCGTGGAGCTGCTGCACAAGGATCGGTACGGGAATTTCAGCACAAGCTTTTACAAGACCGCTAATTTGTCGGGCACGATCTATGCGGACGACATATGTCTGATCCGCATCACGTTCCCTTTGGTTTCCCACGGCAGCGACCCGGCCACTTCCCCCACGCAGACCGGTTTCACCTTCACCGGCAGCGGCATCCTCGGCGGCTCCGGCGCCGGCTCGGTCAATTACGGCAGCACCAATGCGGATCCGGTCGATCCGGCAGAGCCCGATCCGGACGAACCTGATCCGGACGAACCCGATCCGGACGAGCCCGATCCGGACGAGCCCGAACCGGACGAACCCGAACCGGACGAACCCGATCCGGACGAACCAGACCCGGACGAACCAGACCCGGACGAGCCTGATAACGAAGGAGCGAGCGAGCTGTGGATCGAGGACGCGGAAAAGGGGTGCTACGTCCTGCTCGCCTCCGAGGGAGAAAAAACGCTCGCCGAGCTCGGCGGCAAGACGACGGTCAGCCTGCACTATTCGCGCCCCGCCAAATATGCCGGCAAACAGCTTTACGCGGTCTTTGTCACGGAGGACGGCACGCTGAAGGCCTTCCGCGCGACCTATGAAGAGCTCAGCCAGACCCTTTTCTTCGGCGCCGACTGCCTGGGCCGTTTCGTGATCGTCGGCTTCGACTTTGACGGAGTGGAATTCTCCGAGGAATTCTATCGGGCGCTTCTGGCGCTCTCCGAGCTCGCCCCGCTCCTCTGAGCGCCGGGCCAACCCACAGAGAAGGGAGTGATCCCCTTGGATACCCATGACATCTGTATCCTCTCGGTCAAGGCGGACGAGGCCGTCGCCCGCAGGCTGGGCGAGAGCATCCGTTCCTACCGGCTGCCGTCGAACGTGAAGCTGCCGGAGGAGGGGCTGGACTATCGCCGCATCCTCTACGACTGCGAAGGCGGTCCTCTGGACGACGCGCGGCGGGAGGCGCTCGACGCGTCGCGCTTTCTGGTGATGATCTGCACGCCCGCGACGCGGAACGACCCCGGGATCCTCGCGCGGCTGGCCTATTTCCGCCGGAAACGCAGGAAAGAGGACGTCATCGCCGTCATTGCCGCGGGCGAGCCGGCGGACTCCTTCCCCGAGAGCTTTATCGAAAAGAAGCCCGTACAGCACATCCTGCCCGACATGACCGTGGTCGAGCGCATCGAGACGATCGAGCCGGTCGCGGCGGATCTGCGCGGCGATACCGAGCGGCGGCGCCGCGAGGTGCTGCGCTATGAGACGGTGCGCATCACGGCCTCCGTTCTCGGTCTGCACCCCGACGACCTGGAGCAGCGGCAGCGCAGCCGCCGCAGGCGCGCGGTCCTGTCCCTGCTCGCGCTGGTCGGCGTCGTTTGTCTGGCCGCGGCCGCCATCTTCCTGCGTCTGGGCCTGATCGCCAAGAGAGAGGGCGACGTCGCCGCTGAGCAGACCCGGCTGAGCCTCTCCATCGCGCAGCGCACGATCGAGGAGCTGCCCGCCTCCTTTGCCGGAGACGAGCAGGCTCTGGCCTATATCGACGAGGCGATTGCGAACGCGCGGGAGAGCCTGGACGAGCTCGGCCTCGGCGAGCTTCTCGCCGCTCCGGAGACGGGAGGCGGCGCATGAGCTTTCAGTATGACGTTTTCTTCAGCTACCGCCACAAGCCTCTCGACGCGGAGCTGACACAGAAGGCCTTCAACGCCGTCGAGAGCTACCGCCTCCCCCGGAGGCTGCTTGCGCGCGGCTGTGAAAACATCCGCCGCGCCTTCCGCGACACCGAGGAGCTGCCCGTCAGCCGCATCCTGACCGACACGATCGACCAGGCGCTGCGCTCCACCAGGTGCCTGATCGTCGTCTGCTCGACCGATACGCCGAGCTCCGAGTGGATCGACCGCGAGGTCTCCACCTTTATCGAGCTCGGACGGGCTGAACATATCTATCCGCTTCTGATCACGGGCGACCCCGAGCATTCCTTTCCTCCCTCGCTGAAGCTGGTGCCGGACATTCTCGAGCGCGTCATGGACGTCCGCGTTCCCGGCAATCCGGTGAAGAAGATGATGGAAAAGGCGGAGACGGAGCTGCTGCGCGTGATCTCCGACGTCGCCGGCTGCACGGAGACGGAGCTCGCGCGCGAGCACAAGCTCCGCAGGAACCGCCGTTTCGCCGCGCGCGCCGCGGCGAGTCTCGCCGCCTTCGCCGCCGTCGCGGGGATCTCCCTCGGCCTGATGAACCGGGCGCAGGCATATCGGGACGTCGCGCAGACGCGCGAGAGCGCCTCGATGCGCATCCTCAACGAGCTGACCTATTCGCTGCCGGACCATCTGACCAACGTGCCGGGCGCTTACAGCCGCATCGCCGGGATCCTCGAGCGCAACACGGAGGACATCAACGCCATCCTGCGTCTCTCCGCCGACGCCGATTCCGCCGAATTCGAGGCCGCGGCCAACTATGAAAAGCTTGCCAACGCCAGCGCCGTGCTCGGCAGATACGAAGACGCCCTCGAGGCGGAGGACCGCGCCGTCGAGATCTTCGGCGCGCTCGCGGACAGAGGCGTCCCGGGAAGCGGGGAGGCCCTTGCCTCCGCCTTCAACAACCGGGCCATTTTCTTCGAAGCGTCCGGCCGCTACGAAGAGGCTGCCGCCGCCTACGCCGAGGCGATCGCGCGGCAGGAGCGGGCGGGCGGAGACCGCCTGACGCTCGCGCGTATGTATCGCGGCGCGGGATCCAGCGCAATCAGTCTCGGCCGGGACGAGGAGGCCGCCGCAAGCCTTGACGCCTGCCTCGCGCTGCTCTCCGAAACGGGGACCGGGACGGACGAGGCCCTCGAGACCGCCGTTTTAGCCCATTACAATTACGGCTCTCTTCTGTACCGTCAGGGACGCTATCCCGAGGCGGAGGAGCATCTGCGCAGCTCCTGCGCGTACTGCGACGAGCTGCTGGGGCGCACCGATTCGCTGCAGAACCAGGCGCTTTACGTCAAATCCGCCGGAGTGCTCGCCAACGTGCTGCGCGACACGGGCAGCTTTGAAGAGGCGGATCGCTTCTATGCCCGCGCTATCAAAAAAGCGGAGACGCTGGCGCTCGACGCCGAGAACACCGCCAACCAGCGCGACCTCGCCCTTCTGTACAACTACAGCGCGGTCAACTCCAACACGCTGGGCGATTACGCTCACGCGGACGAGCTTTATCTCCGCTCCGTCGAGATCTGGGCCGCGCTCGCCGAAAAGACCGGCACGGCCTCCGACCGCTCCCTGTACGCGCTGACGCTCATCAATACCGGCGAGAACGCCTTCAAGCTGCAGGATTACGCCGCTTCCCGACGCTTTTTTGAGCAAGGTCTGGACGTCTACGCCTCCGCGCTGGACGAGCTGGGAGATTACGACCGCGCGCTGTATCAGTCCTGGCTGTCCTATTACCGGCTTGTCATCCTGCGCGACTATCCCGGCGCGCTGGAAGCCTCGCTCACCGCCCTCGAGCTGCAGCCGAAGGACATCCAGGTCAAGCTCATCCTCGGCTACGCCTGCCTGTACAACGGCAACAGAGACGCCGCTTCCGCGATCCTCAACGCGGTCGCCGCGCTGGGCGAAGGGCAGGCCGAGATGATCCGCCGCGACCTGGCCGCGCAGCGGCAGGCCGGGATGGATCCCGGCTTTGAGTTCGCTCTGAACGCGCCCTGAGCACGCCGTCTGCGCCGGGCAGTATACATGACGGTACGCCTCTCGGCCGCCCGAGGGGGAACGGAAAAACCCCGCGCGGGCACCATGGGATTTCGCTCCTTTGGCCCGCTCAAACACATATGTGAAACGTCGACATTTTGTATCAAAGATACAAGATGCCGGCGTTTTGCTATTTATGAAACCCCTTTATTCTCAAGGTTTTTCTTTAATTTGTGCTTTGTCGACAAAACTTTAAAAACCTTCGAATTTGTCGACTAAAACTTGAGTTTTGTCGATAACCGTGATATAATGACATAGGAGGAATCTAGGATGAACTACACAAGAACGATCAGAGAGTTCTGTTTGCAGAATAAAGGCGAGATCTTTGACGTCTCTTATATGGGCGACAAGTATTTTGAGATTGTTATCAAGAAATAATTAGGTGCCCTTTTTCATGTTACACCTTCTCTTTCGCTCCGTTCATTCGATCAAACACACGTCGGAGATCACTCCGCACGGCTCGAAAAAGGCAATCGCGAAAGCGGTTGCCTTTTTCTCATCTGTGCTCCGTGTCTCCTCCTTTTCCGGATCGAAGCCGCTTCGTTGGGCTTCGATCCGGCAGAGCGGGCGGCGCTTTTTGTGTGGTAAAGCCCCCGCGCGACCTGGCCCGCCCGCAGGCGCGGCGAGTATCTTCGTGCTTCTCACTGTAAACATCTGCCTTGTGACGGCGACGGCCGCTCTTTGACAGACGGTTTTTATCGCATGTTCAGCAGAGGAAGCGCCACGGTGCGGTTGAAAAAGGCGATCAGCGGTCCCATGAAAAACGCGGTAATGACAGTGCCGATTCCGACAACGCCTGAGATGTCCCCCTTGCCCGCAATACACAGGAGGGCCCCCGCCAGCACACAAAACGGAATCGCAGATGATCCTGCAGTATTGAAAACGGATCCGGCCCTGCTTTTCCGACCAGATCAGGGCAACGGCGTCATAGGTGGATACCCCGAGATCCGCACAGAAATAGAGAGAGCTTGAAAGGCACATCACGATGATTGCCGCTGCCAGCAGCAGAAGCCGCCCGATTATACTCATTTCGGGAAAAACGATACTGCAGCAATGCTGGGAAAACTCCGCAACATAGCCCAGAAGAAAAAGGTTTATCAAGGTCGCGATACCGATTTTCTTTTGTCCAGCAGGAGGGAAAAGAGCAGCAGGAACAGATTGACGAGCACATAAAGGGTCCCGAAGCCGATGGGAATGACACCGGCCAGACCGCTCATGAGCGACTGAAAAGGATCCACGCCCAGCGAGGCGTGTTTAAACATACCGACGCTGATCCCGCATATGAACACGCCCGCCGCGCTCATGATTACTCTTCTCTGTTTCATGTATGCCTCACAACTACTTTTTTGCCTTTTTCGTCTGTAGAGTACCACAAATCCCCGAATAATTCTACAGTCGGTGACCATCATTTTTTAAATCGCCGAAGTCATCCGGATCATGATTTCCACATTTGACGCCGATCCTGGTTTCCGGCGTTCGGGTCGGGAGCAGCCGATCCGGGGTCCGAAACGCCCGGCGCCGACACGATCTAAGGATTTCGGGAGACGAGGCAGAAAGAAATGTTTGTGTTCATAACTGCTTGCCGAATCGATAATAATCTGTTAAAATCATGATTGAAACATGCTCTTTTCCGCGCTTCGTGCGCGGAAGAGGTCAGAGGATAAGGAGGAAAACATGGAAGAGAAAATCAGCGGCAGAAAACCCAATTACGGCTTCTTCAGCAGACTGACGTACGGCGTGGGAGAGATCTTCGGAGGCGGATGTTTCGTAATCATCAATGCGTTCTTCCTTGTCTTCCTGACAGACGCTCTCGGCATGAACCCTGTCCTGGCAGGCACGATCCCCATGATCGGCAAGATCTGGGATGCGATCACCGACCCCATCATGGGCAACATCGTTGAGAGGACCAGATCGAAATACGGGCCGAAGCGTTTCTACATCATGGTGGGCAGCATCGCCTCCGCCGTCACCTTTGTGCTCATGTGGATCAACATCCACTCGGCCTCGGTGTGGACGAACTACGTTTTCTACCTCGTGATGTACTGCCTGTTCAACACGGGCTTCACGGTGCTGAGCGTGCCCTATAACGGCCTCCTTCCGGACATGATGGACGACTACGCGGTACGCGCCAAGTTCTCCAACATGCGTATGGTGTTCTCGACGCTCGGCGCCGCCATCTGCGGGCTCGTTCCGGGCATGCTCATCAAGCAGACCTATGATCCCTCGCAGTACATGACGTGCATGCTCCTCTTCGGCGTGCTCTTCTTCGCGTGCTCGATCGCCGTTTTCTTCGGCACCTGGGAGAAGCAGAAGGAGCCCGTCAAGATGACGCTCCTGGAGAGCTTCACGCAGGCGGCCAGCGTGTTCCGGAGCCGCTCGTTCCTGATTTTCCTGGGGCTCTACCTCTTCGGACAGGGCGGCATGGACTTCATTTCCGGCATGGCGGTCTACTACGTACAGCATGCGCTCGGCGCTTATCCTGCCTACTACATCCCGATCCTGGCGGTGCTGATGGTGGCCCAGCTTGTCGGCATGCTCATCTTCGGGCCGGTCATGAGCAAGACGTCCAAAAAGCTGGCGATCCTCATCGCCGCTCCCGTAAGACTTGTCGGCGTACTGGGGCTTCTGGCCTTCTCGCATCACGGAGCGCCGCTCGTCCCGATCCTGGCGCTCGCGGCTCTCATCGGACTCGGCAACGCCGGCTCCCTCACGGGCATCTTCGCCATCATGGCCGATATGACCGACGTCGACGAGCTGATCACATCAATCCGCAGACCGGGCATCGTGTCCAGCATGGCCACCTTTATCAGAAAAATCGCCTCGGGCCTTTCGGTTGCGATCATCGGATTCATGCTCACGGCTGTGCACTATAATGAGACGCTTGCCAACGCCGGCCTCGAGCAGACCGCTGCGACACAGCATGGC
The DNA here is from genome assembly GCA_017447645.1 of Oscillospiraceae bacterium. Taxonomy (GTDB): domain Bacteria; phylum Bacillota; class Clostridia; order Oscillospirales; family Oscillospiraceae; genus Limivicinus. The sequence goes on along the minus strand of JAFSNA010000011.1, from coordinate 426 downwards.
ATTGGGATCTGCTTCGTACTGGCTCCCGCCATCATGTCGGCTCTGCTGCTCGTATGCGCGGTGCTCTTCCCCGTGACCGACAAGGAGTTCAAGATGGTCCAGAAGGACATCGCCAGGCATAAAGGAACGGAGCAGAGCGAGGCAAGCGAGGAGGAAAAGGCGGCCCTTAAAAAGGTCACCGGCTTTGACTATGAGGATCTTTGGAACCCGCTGAACGCGACCCTGAAGAAAAAAGGCTGAACAGCACGACAGAAGAAACCGGACTCTTGTCCTTTGATAAGACCGGATGGCGTCCTTTCGTTTGATACGGTCTCTTTCCCGGGTCTTTTTCACTCCGTTGACTCGTTCAAACACAAACAGAAACGCCGCCCATAGGGCGGCGTTTCTGTGTTTAAATTCCAGCGCGCGCATTGGCAGACCGGAAAT
>JAFSNA010000104.1 GCA_017447645.1 Oscillospiraceae bacterium | reverse complement strand
CTGATCGTACACGAGGCGGGCCGTGCCCCCTCGAGCTCCCCCGCGGCTCAAGTATCCAGACACTTGCCGCGGTTTTCGACCGTCTCAGAAAAGCTTCTTTCTTAAGAGAAAGAGGCTTTCTTTTTTCCCGAAAGAAAGGTACAATAGGGACAAGAAAGAAGAAAAGGACGCGGGGAAGAGACATGGACGAACAGGTGAAAACGGAAAAAACCGGCCGGAAGGGCCGCCTGGCGCTCGCGCTCTTCGCGCTGGCGCTGATCCTCTGCGCCGCCGTGCTCCTGCTTTTCACCGTACGCGTCGGCGGAAGGCTCTATTTCTGCACGGAGATCGCGGACGCGCGCGCCGCCGCGCTCAGCTGCGAGGACTATGAGGCCGCGGCCGAGCGCGCCGGGGAAAAGCTGATCCGCTGGAGCGTGCCGATCGGCGGGGATCGCTTCGACAGCTTTTCCGAGACGATCGCGCTCTCGTCCCTGCCGGAGGATGAGATCGGCCGCCTCGGCTATTTCCCGTATCTGAAAGAGGTCGACGCCCTGGACTGCGCGGACTATGCCGCGCTCGCCGCGCTTGCCGCGGAGCGGGAGGACCTGCGCGTGCTGTGGACCGTCCCGAGCAGCGACGGCCCGCTCGACGGCTGCATCGAAACGCTGGAGGTCAGAACGATCACGCCGGAGGAGCTGGAGGAGCTGCTGCCCCTGCTGCCGAGGCTCGGGACGGTGGATCTGCGCCGCTCGGCCTTCGACGCGGCGCAGACGGACGCCTTCGCCGCCGCGCACGGCGGGCTGCGGACGCTCTTTACCGTCCCGCTCTGGGGGCGCGATATCCCCGGCGATACGGAGGAGCTGCGTCTGGAAGAGGGCTCTTCCGGCGACGCGGAGGAGCTGGCCGCGGCGCTTTCCCGGCTGAAGGCGCTGAAAAAGCTGGATCTGCGGGACTGCGCGCTCACACCCTCGCAGCTCGCGCGCATCCTCCCCCTCTGCGAGGACGTCGAGCCGGACTATGTGATCCGGCTCTTCGGCCGGACCTTCACGCCCGACTGCGAGGAGATGGATCTCAGCGGCATCCCCGTCGGCGAGCTTGGCGAGATCGAGGCGGCCGCCGCCCTGATGCCGAAGCTGAAAAAGGTCGTCATGAGCGGCTGCGGCGTCCCGGACGAGGAGATGGACGCGCTCGACCAGCGGCATGAGGACATCCGCTTCGTCTGGACGGTGTATTTCAGCATCTACGCCCTGCGCACGGACGCGACCTTCTTCTGCGCCGCCGACGTGCCGCAGCTCAATTACGACGCGCCGGTGCTCAACGACGCCCAGCTCTACCCGATCCGCTACTGCCGCGACATGGTCGCGCTCGACCTCGGACACATGTGGATCCACGATCTGAGCTTCCTCTACAACATGCCGAAGCTGCAGTATCTGATCCTCGTGGGCGGGCGCTTCCGCGACATCACGCCGATCGGCTCGCTGCAGGATCTGAAATATCTCGAGATCTTTCAGACGCAGCCCGCGGACATCAGCCCGCTGCTCAACTGCAAAAAGCTGGAGCACCTGAACATGTGCTACTGCTTCGGCTTCGATCTGAGCCCGCTCAAGGAGATGAAGCAGCTCAAGCGGCTGTGGTTCACGGGGCTCGGCCCGTATTACGGCGAACAGCTCGCCGCGGCGCTGCCGGACACGAAGGTCTATTATCCCTACAACGACCCGGACGGCTCGACCGGCGGCGGCTGGCGCGAGGACGAGGCCTATTACGAGATGCGCGACGTCTTCGCCATGTACTATCAGCCCGGCGGCACGGGTGTACACAACTGATCAAAGCGGGGGAGAGGCTGCGGCCTCTCCCCCGCTTTGGCTTTCGGAGGGATCCCCCCGACGAAAACGGGAGACTAGGTCACCAGCGCGCCCAGGGTCAGGATGCCGAGGCAGCGGCGGCGGAGCTCCGGAAAGTCCGTGAGCGGCAGGGGGCTGACCCCCTTTCCGCACTCGATCGTGAAGCCGGGACGGCGGTACGTTTGGATGAACCAGTCGCGGTAGCCGGCGAAGGAAGCGGCATAGGGCGTCTCCTCGGGGCTGTAGCCGGACACGGCGGCAAAGGTTGCGGCGATGTCGCGCGCGCCGGGGATCTCCAGATCGCCGAAGCGCCAGTAGATCACCTCGCCCTGCGTGTGGAAGGCGAGCAGCAGCGCGGGATCGAAGCGGCGGCACAGCGCGGCCATCGCCCGGCTCTCCGGCGCCGAGAGCGGCGCGGGCCCGACGTAGTTCGCCGGAGCCGGACCGCGGATCCCCGCCGCGGCCTTGATCTCCCGGGCCGTCTCCCAGCCGGCGGGGTACTGCAGGTTCAGGTCTGTCCCGCGGATGTTGGCCTTCCAGCCATCCGGGAAGGGGACGCCCGGGTACTGCGACGCGATCGAGCGCGCGCTCTCGAAGGCCTCGCCGCGCTGCAGCTCGCCCGTCACGAGATCGACCCCGTCCGGATCGACGAGCGGCACCAGGCACAGCCGCGCATAGTCGAGCAGCTCCGCCGCGCTCTGGCCGAAGATCGTCCCGCCGGAGGAAAAGCTCTCGCAGAGCTCCTCGAGGAAGGAGAAGAGCAGCGGCGCCGTGATCCACTCGTTGGCGTGGTGCGCGGCGCTGTAGAGCACGCGGTTCTCGCCCGCGCCGAGCGTGAGCGCCCACAGCGGCCGCCCCAGCACGCTGCGCCCGGAGGAAGGCGCAGGTGAGAAAGGGATAGCGCGCGCAGAGCCCGCGGGAGCAGAAGGCCGCGAGAGACGAGCACCAGGGGATCTCCGTCGGCACGACGGGAAAGGGCAGCGGTACCGTGATCACGGCGCCGACGGGGAGCGCGAGCGCGTCGAGCGCGCTGTTGGCCAGCTCTACGGCCTCGGGGCGCGCGCCGTAGAGCCGGGCGACGGAATAAAAGCTGTCGCCGGCGCGGATGCGGTGGCGCAGAAAGCCCGTGTACCAGGGCAGCAGCGCCTCGTGCGTCGCCCGGCCGGCCACGCCGTCCGCGGCGAGACCGCGCGCAAGCTGAAAGCGCCGCAGGGCCTCCTGCGTGCGCAGACCGAAGATCCCGTCCGTCTCCGGAGGGCCGAAGCCCGCGCGGCCGAGCGCGAGCTGCAGCAGCGCGACGGCCGGACCGCGGTCGGAAAAACGCAGAACTCTCACCTTTATTGACGACCTCCTTGCAAGCGGGATTGCGCTTTTACGATATGCCGAAGGAGGGCGAAAAAGACCCGCAAAGGCGAAAAAAGGCGTTTCGCTGCATGAAAAAGGCAGGAAAAAGCAAAAATAAACCTTGCCAAAAAGCCGCTTTTCCGATAAACTAGAATATGCGGCGGCCTGTGGCCGTCAGCCTGACTGCATATACAGCTCTCCATTTTCAAGCTGTATATAGCTTTAATAAGGAGGAAATTGCACGCCCGGACTCGGGCTGCGGCAGTGTGGAGACCTGTCGTATCAGCGGCGCGGCGCTCAGCCGGCCGTGAGGGCGTCTCATGCGGAGGCAGGACGCTCAGAGTCGAGAAACATGGCAACTGTCGAACTGAAGAACATCAAGAAAGTCTACCCCTTCATCAGCGGCGAACAGAAAAAGAAAAAGAAACAGGCGGACGAACCCGAAAAGAAGAAGGTCAATCTGCAGATCACCGATGAAGGCGTCGTCGCCGTTCAGGAGTTCAACCTGGACATCGCCGACAAGGAATTCATCGTGCTGGTCGGCCCCTCCGGCTGCGGCAAGTCCACGACGCTGCGCATGGTCGCCGGTCTCGAGGAGATCACCTCCGGCGAGCTGTACATCGACGGCAAGCTGATGAACGACGTGGCCCCCAAGGACCGCGACATCGCGATGGTCTTCCAGAACTACGCCCTGTACCCGCACATGAACGTGTATGAAAATATGGCCTTCTCCCTCAAGCT
>JAFSNA010000103.1 GCA_017447645.1 Oscillospiraceae bacterium | reverse complement strand
CGCTCGATCTTCTGCAGTATTTGAAATAAGAAAGAAAAAGCCAAAAAACGCCCTCTCCCGCGGGAGAGGGCGTTTTTTGGCTTTTTCTTTCTTATTTCAAATACTGCAGAAGATCGAGCGAAAAACCGTCGCGAGGCTCAAAGGCGCTCTGCTCCAGACGGCCGTCCAGCATGGCGTTGAACTGCTCGTTGGCGTAAACGGCGCGCGCGCTGAGCGGCGTGTCGGCCTCGGAATACTGCATCGTCATGTCCGCGTCCAGCGGCAGGCGCAGGATCACGTGATAGCCGTAGACGGTCTCGACCGGCTCGGAGACCTCGTTCTCCTTCAGGGCTTTGACGCCCGCTTCAAATTCCTCGTCCATCGCGCCGGAGCCGGCGGAGAAGAGATAGCCGTCGGGGAACAGGCGCGCGCCGTCCTTGTCGTCGCAGTACTGTTCCTTGAGCTCGGCAAAGCGCTGCGCACGCGCGGCGGGATCCTCGATCGCGCGCAGCTCCGCCGCCGCGGCCTCGGCCTGGCTGCGCTTCTCCGCGATCGCCGCCTCGTCCAGCCGCTCGTAGGTTTCGAGATCGAAGGTCGCGAAGAGGATGTGCGCGGCACAGAGATAGCCATTGTCCCGCAGATAGGCCAGCGCCGTCTCCTCCGGGACCTTCTCGCCGTCCGCGCCGTAGAGCGCGATGAAGCTGTTCTGATACAGATAGTTGGCACGGTCGAGCCTGTCGAGCACGGCGCGCGGGATCATTTCGCGCTCAAGCATGGCGTCGAACGCCTCCTCGTCCTCGACGCCGCTGGCCTCGATCCGCTGCTGCAGGAGGGCGCGCAGCTGCTCCTCGTTCTCCGCGGTGAGGGCGACGCCGTTCTCCTCGGCGACGGCCTCGACGACGTGCAGCGGCACGACGTCGTCCGCCGTCAGCGCCAGGAGGTAGCCCTCGAGCGTCAGATCGCTGTCGGAGCTGAGCTTCTCGTCCCAGTCGAGCTTCTGGCCGTAATAGGCGAGCTCCTCGAGCTCCTGCTCGATCTGGAGGCCCTCGCTGTACAGCCAGTAGAAATACTCGTCCCAGCTCACGTCGCTGCCGTTCACGCTGCCGACGACCTCGTCCGGCTCGTGCAGGGCGTAGATGGCCTCATAATCCAGCTTGCGGACCGCGATCGGCTCGGAGGTTGCCGGATCCGTCACGACCGCGTCGGGCTCCGCCGCGGAGGCGCCTTCGGGATCGGTGAGAGAGACCGGCTCGCCGGAGCCATTCGCGCCGTTCTTCGCGACGACGTAGCCGACGGCGACGCCCAGGATCAGGCAGACGATCAGCAGGATGAAGACGAATTTTTTCATGTTCTTGCGTCCTTTCGGGTCTTGTTCTCTGTCGGCACTATACCGCTTTCCCGCCGCGCGGGCAAGAGGCCGGGCGCCGAATTTGCGCTTTGTTCATTTTTCCCCCGCCCAGTCGCGCACGAAGGCGCGGGCCTCGTCCACGGCGCGCCCCTTCGCGCGGAGCTTCAGGCTCAGACAGGGTTTCGAGCCGGCTTCGACGCGCAGCCTGCCGCGGTATTCCTCCCGCGCGTAGAGCGCCGAGACCTTCTCGAGGTCGAAATCGCCGACGACGAAGCGGATCGCGCCCTGCTTCTGCGAGATGTCGGTGATGCCGGCCCTCCCCGCCTCGCCGCGCAGCAGCGCGATGTGGATCAGGGCGTTGACGCTCGCGGGCGGATCGCCGAAGCGGTCGATCAGCTCGTCGGTCAGGTCGTCGGCCTCCTCCTCGGTGCGGATGAGGGCGATGCGGCGATACAGGTCCATGCGCTGCTCGCCCGAGGGGACGTAGCTCTCGGGGATCGAGGCCGCGACGGCGAGATCCGCCGAGCACTCGGCCCGCTGCGGGGCGGGCAGGCCTCTGGCCTCCAGCACGGCCTCGCTGAGCAGCTTCATATACATATCGTAGCCCACGTCCACCATGTGGCCGGACTGCTCGGCGCCGAGCAGATTGCCCACGCCGCGGATCTCCAGGTCGCGCATCGCGATCTTGATGCCGGAGCCGAAGGCCGCATAGTCGCGGATGGCCCTGAGACGCTTCTCGGCGATCTCGGTGAGCACCTTGTCGCGCCGGAAGGTCAGATAGGCCGAGGCGCGCCGCGCCGAGCGGCCCACGCGCCCGCGGATCTGGTGCAGCTGCGCCAGACCCAGCTTGTCCGCGTCCTCGATGACGAGGGTGTTGACGTTGGGGATGTCGATGCCCGTCTCGATGATCGTCGTGCACACGAGCACCTGCGTCCGGCCCGAGACGACGTTTTCCATCACGGCGGCGAGCATGTTCTTGTCCATGCGTCCGTGCGCCGCGGCGATCGTCACGCCCTCGCCCAGCAGCCCGCGCAGCTTTCCGGCCGTGCGCTCGATGTCCTCGATGCGGTTGTGCAGGTAGTAGACCTGGCCGCCGCGCTGCAGCTCGCGCCGGATCGCGTCCGCGATCACGCCCCAGTCGTGCTCGAGCACGAAGGTCTGCACCGGCAGGCGGTCCTCCGGCGGCTCGTCGATCATCGACATGTCGCGGATGCCGGACATGGCCATGTTCAGCGTGCGCGGGATCGGCGTGGCCGAGAGCGTCAGCACGTCGACGCCGCGGGAGAGCGCCTTGATATGCTCCTTATGACCGACGCCGAAGCGCTGCTCCTCGTCCACGACGAGCAGGCCGAGATCCTTGAAGCGCACGTCCTTCGACAGCAGCCGGTGCGTGCCGATCACGAGATCGCAGCGCCCCGTGCGCAGATCCGAGAGCGTACGCGCGCTCTGCGCGGCGCCCGTGAGGCGGCTGAGCACCGCGATGTTCACCGGGAAGCCGAAAAAGCGCTGCAGCGCGGTCTGATAGTGCTGCTGGGCCAGCACGGTCGTCGGCACCAGGATCGCGGCCTGCTTGCCGTCGAGCACGCACTTCATCACCGCGCGCATGGCGACCTCGGTCTTGCCCACGCCCACGTCGCCGCAGAGCAGCCGATCCATCGGCACGGCGGATTCCATGTCGCGCTTGATCTCGTCGGCGCATTTGAGCTGGTCCTCGGTCTCGGTATAGCCGAAGTTCTCCTCGAACTCGCGCTGCCACTCGCTGTCCGGCGAGAAGGCGTAGCCCGGCAGGCGCTGCCGCTCGGCGTAGAGGCGGATCAGCTCGCTCGCCATGCTTTTGGCGGCGCTGCGCGCGCGCGAGCGGGTCCTGGCCCACTCGGCGCCGCCCATCTTCGAGAGGCGCACCTCCTTATCCTCGCCGCCGCCGGTGTATTTCGTCACCAGGTCCAGCTGCGAGGCGGGGACGTAGAGACTGTCCGTCCCGGCGTAGCAGATCTTGATGTAGTCCTTTTCAAAGCCGTCCACCGTCATCTTCACGATGCCGGCAAAGCGGCCGATGCCGTGGTTCTCGTGTACGACGTAGTCGCCCACGGAGAGGTCGGCGCAGCTTTCGATGCGCTCGCGTCCGGAGGGCAGGGTCCTGTGCGGGCGCTTTTTCTCCCTGCCGCGAATCAGCTGCGCGTCCGTGAGGACGCAGAGCTTCAGCGCGGGATATTCCATGCCCGCGGAGATCGAGCCGACGGAGATCAGGCAGCGTCCCGGCTCGGGAAGGCGCGTCAGAGCGGGCGAGAGAGGCGCGTCGATCCCCCGCTCGGCGAAAAAGTCGTGCAGGACGCGCGCGCGGCGCTCGTCCGCCGCGAGGACGACGACGCGGCAGTCCTGCCGCAGATAGGCCGTCACGTCCTCGGCCGCGGCCTGGGCGTTGCCGGCGTAGGTCGTCAGCTGCCGGGCGGAGAGGCTGGTGAGCGTGCGCGGCGCGAGCGGACAGCGACCCACGGTAAAGGCGTCGGCCATGTAGACGGGAAAATCCTCCAGCCGCTTGAGAAAAGCGTCGAAGGCCATCAGAAAGCTCTCGGGCGCGGCGGCGGCCTCGCCGCGGCGGACGAGCTCCTCGACGTCGGCGCGGACCTGCGCGCTCCCTTCGCGCGCGCGCTCGGCGCAGCGGTTGGGCTGGTCGAGGAACACGAGCGCGTCGGCCGGGAAATACGCCTCTGCGCAGGCAAAGGGATAGATCAGGTCGAGGTATTTGTCCGCGCAGGACAGGGAGATCCCCGCGGCGAGCTTTTCCGCGTCGGCGCGGACGGTCCGGGCGATCTTCTGCGCGCTCTCGCTCGTGCGGCGGCGCTCGTAGCGCGCGGCCCATTTTTCGAGCTCGGAGGCCAGCGCGGCCGCGCCGCCGGGGTACAGGGCGGGCACGGTCTCTGCCGCGGGCAGGATCGTGCAGCGCGCAAGGCTCTCGGTGCGGCGCTGGTCGGATACGTCGAAATATCCCATCGAATCCACTGTGTCGCCCCAGAATTCCACGCGCACGGGCTCGCGCCCGCCCGGAGAAAAGAAGTCCAGGATACCGCCGCGGACGGCGAACTGGCCGGGGCCCTCCACCTGATCGCAGCGGGAATAGCCGCAGCGGATGAGCGCGTCGACGGCGTCCCCGAGCGGCAGGTCGGCGCCGTCGGCGATCGTGAAGGCGGCCTTTTGCAGAAGCTGCGGGGGGATCGTGCGCTGCAGCGCGCCGGAGACGGACAGCACCGCGACGCTCGCCCCTCCGAGCAGCCGCCACAGCGCGTCAAGGCGTCTGTGCTCGCCGCCGCGGGAGACGGCCTCGCTCTCGACGAAGGTGAAATCGCGCGCGATCAGCGTGACGGCCTCCTCGCCCAGCATGGCGGAGAGGTCGCGCGCAAAGTTTTCCGCGGCGGTGTCGTCGGGGCAGATCACGACGAGGGGACGGCCGGTCCGCGAGCGCAGCGCGGCGGCCAGATTGGCCCGGTGGACGGCGCTGAGCCCGGAAATGAGCGCAGGAAGCCCTCCGCTCTCCGACAGGGAGGGGAGGGCGGCGGCTTCCCGATGCTGCAGTATTTGATCAAAGAGGATGTTCATGCAAGGGGATTATATCATCTCCCGCGGGGGAAATCAATCGCAAAGCGCGGCGCATGCCCCGCACGCCTCCTCCTCGGAAGCGCACGCTTTTCCCCGTCCGCGGGGCTGCGGAAAAAACGGCGTTTTTACCCTTTCTTTCTTTATTATATTATTAGTTCTTCTTGCAAAAGGGCCGGAAACGTGATATAATAATGTAGTTAAAAACTGCCCGTTTTCCCACAGAATTTTTTTCCCCGGAGGTGTTTGTCATAAACTCTCTCAACGACGTCTGGAGCGAGGTCGTCAAGGCCCTGTCCAGGGATATGACGCCCACCGCGATCGCGACCTGGTTTTCCGAGTGCGAGCCGATCGACATCGACGGAAGCTGTCTGATGCTGCGCATCCCGTCGGACTTCAAGCGGAACATCATCTATTCGCGCTTCGGCGGCACGATCCGCCAGGTCCTCTCCGATCTGTTTTCGGCGGATTTCGATTTTCAGCTCCTTCTGCCGGACGAGGCGGCCAGCTATGAGGAGCATAAGCAGGAAAACGACCCGCTGCCCGAAATGGCCGGCTATACCTTCGACCGCTTCATCGTCGGCAGCTCGAACAAGTTCGCCCACGCGGCGGCGCTCGCCGTGGCCGAAAACCCGGGCAAGGCCTACAACCCGCTGTTCATCTACGGCAACTCGGGTCTCGGAAAGACGCATCTGCTGCTCGCCATCGGCCAGTATATCCGCGAGCATCATCCGGAGAAGAAGATCGAATACATCAAGGGCGACGACTTCACCAATCAGCTGGTCAAGTCCCTGAAGGAGGGCCGGGCGGAGGAATTCCGCACGCGCTACCGCAACGTCGACCTGCTGCTCGTGGACGATATTCAGTTCATCGCCGGCAAGACGGCCACGCAGAACGAGTTCTTCCATACCTTCAATAATATATATGAGGCCGGTCATCAGATCGTCATCACCTCCGATCAGCCGCCGATGGACATGGCCCTGCTGGACGACCGCCTGCGCACCCGCTTTGAGGGCGGCCTCATGGCCGACATCCAGCCGCCGGATCTCGAAACGCGCATGGCCATCACCCGCAACAAGGCTGCGCAGCTGGGACTGATGCTCTCGGACGAGGCGGTGAGCTATATCGCCGAGAACATCACCGCCAATATCCGGCAGATCGAGGGCGTGATCAAAAAGCTGACGGCTTTCAAGGAGATCCTCAACAAGGAGATCACCAAGGAGGACGTTCAAAAGGCGATCGACGCCATGAAGCACGGCGGCGACGAGATCCCCTCGCCCGACAAGATCATCCGGGAAACGGCCCGTTATTACAACATCACGCCCGAGGCCGTGCGCGGACAGGACCGCTCGCGCATCCCGACGCTGGCCCGTCAGATCGCGATGTACCTCATCCGTACGCTGACGAACTACTCGCTCAACGAGATCGGCGCCGAATTCGAGAGCCGCAATCACGCGACGGTGCTCTCGTCCATCCGCAAGATCGAGGATCTGATAAAATCGGATCCTCGCATGGCTTCGACGATCCGGTCTATCTCCTCGAACATCAATTCGAACTGACCACATTTTTCTGTGGAAAAGCGGAAAAAGATCTGTGGAGAAAAAATTAGTTTTTTTCCCTGTTGAAAGCAGGCGCGGCCGCCCACATTTTTGTCCACATGAAAAACCGGCGCGCCGCAGGTCTTTCGGAGCGCTTTCCACAAAAGGACGGACTACTACTTTAACGACTAAAAAATATTATTTTTTCTTTTATAAGCGAACGGAGGCAAGAAAACCATGAAATTCAGCTGTGAAAAATATCTGATCCAGGCCGCCTGCGCCGTCGCCTCGCGCGCGACCGCTTCCAAGAGCACGATCCCCGCGCTCGAGGGTCTGCTGCTGGAGGCCGACCTGGGCCTGCGCGTCACGGGCTATGACCTGCGCAAGGGCATTTACACCCGCATCGAGGCAGACGTGGCCGAGAAGGGCTCGATCGTCGTCGGCGCCCGCTTCCTGGGCGAGATGCTGCGCCGGCTCGGAGACGGGATCGTGACGATCTCGTCGGACGCGAACATGAACGTCAAGGTCAAGTGCGGCCGCAGCGAGTTCAACTTCATCGGCATCTCCCCCGCGGACTTCCCGGAGATCCCGGCCGTGGACGGCGTGAACAACATCACCGTCCCGCAGAAGATCCTGCGCGGTATGATCAACCAGACGATCTTCGCCGTCGCGACCTCCGACGCGCGCCCGCTCTACACCGGCACGCTGTTTGAGATCAGCGGCGACGAGCTGACGCTCGTGTCCGTGGACGGATACCGTCTGGCCAAGCGCAGCGAGAAGATCGAGAAGGGACGCATGGAGGACTGCAGCTTCGTCGTGCCCGGCAGCGCGCTCAGCGACATAGAGCGCATCTGCTCGGACGAGGAGGGAGAGGTCTCCATCGCCGTGGGCAGCAAGCACATCCTATTCACGATCGGAGACACCGTCGTCGTCTCCCGCCGTCTGGAGGGCGAATTCCTCAATTACAGAAAATCCATCCCGGACAGCTTCCGCTACACCGTCACCGTCGACAAGAGCGAGTTCATGAGCTCGATCGACCGCGTGGCGCTGATCATCAGCGAGAAAAACTCCAGCCCCGTGCGCCTCACCTTCGGCGAGGAGGGCATCGACTGCCTGTGCCTGACCCCGCTGGGCAAGGCGGAGGACCTCTGCTCCTGCGAGGGCAGCGGCGAGGGCCTGGAGATCGGCTTCAACGACCGCTATCTGATGGACGCGCTCAAGGCCGCGGCGGCCGACAGGATCGCGCTGTGCCTCAACTCCGCCTCCTCGCCCTGCATCGTCCGCGCCGCGGACGGCGGCGACAAGTTCACCTATATGATCCTGCCCGTGCGTCTGCGCGCCGGCGACTGACCGTTCGTCATGGAAAGCGTCGCCATCAAAACCGAATACATCAAGCTCGACGCGCTTTTGAAATTCGCCGCGCTGGCCGCCTCCGGCGGCGAGGCCAAGACCGTCGTGGCCGAAGGGCTCGTGAAGGTCAACGGCGAGGTCTGCACGATGCGGGGCAAAAAGCTGCGCGCGGGAGACACCGTGACATACGGCGGGAGGACCGTCGTGATCGAGACGCTATGAGAGTGAACAAGATCGCGCTCAACGGCTGGCGCAACTACGGCTGGGAAAGCGTGGAGTTCGACCCGGGCACGAACGTGATCACCGGCTCCAACGCCCAGGGCAAGACGAACCTGCTCGAGGCGGTGTATATGCTCGCCTGCGGGCGGAGCTTCCGCACGCGCTTCGACCGCGAGACCGTGGGCTTCGACTATCCCTCGGCCGAGCTGCTGGCCGACGTGTCCGCGCATGAGCGCGCGCAGATGATCCGCATCGTGATCCGTCCCGGCCAGGGCAAGAAGATCGAGGTCAACGGCGTGAAAAAGACCGCGGCGGAGCTGGGCGAGACGCTCAACGTCGTGCTCTTCTGCCCGGACGATCTCAACCTCATCAAGGAGGGCGCGGCCGTGCGGCGGAGGCTGCTCGACAACGCGATCGGCCAGATCCGTCCGAAATACGCCGAGCTGCTGGCGGAATTCAACCGCCTGTACGAGCACAAGACCCGCATCCTGAAGGACTGGAAGGACAAGCCCTCGCTGCTCGACACGCTCGATGAGTTTTCCGACGCGCTCTGCCGCATCTCGGCGCAGCTGATCCGCTACCGCGCGGCCTTCACCGCGCGCCTGGACGAGGCGGCCGGCCCCATCCACCGGGAATTCTCCGGCGAGGGGGAAAAGCTGGAGATCCGATACAGCACCGTCTCCACGGTCACGGACGCCTTCGCCCCGGCCCGCGAGATCTACTATCAGATCTGCGAGCACCAGGAGAAGCACCGCCAGGCGGAGCTGGACAGCCAGCAGTGTCTCACCGGCGCGCACAAGGACGACCTGGAGATCTTCATCAACGGCCGCAGCGCGCGCGCCTTTGCCTCGCAGGGGCAGACCAGGACCGCGGCGCTGTCCGTGAAGCTGGCCGAGCGGGAGATCTTTCTGGACGAGACGGGAGAATACCCCATCCTTCTTCTGGACGATGTGCTCTCGGAGCTGGACGAGGGGCGGCAGTCCTTCGTGCTCAACCGTCTCGGCGGCGGGCAGACGCTGATCTCCTGCTGCGAGGACGAGGGCATCTCCTCCCGCACGGGCGGCAAGGTGCTCGTCGTGGAGAAAGGCAGGATCCGATAGATGTATCTGCACCTCGGCAAGGGCACGGTCGTGAACGAAAAGACGATCGTGGGCATCTTCGATCTGGACATCACCTCGCAGTCGCACCTCACGCGCGCCTTCCTCGCCGCGGCCGAGCAGGCCGGCGAGGTCGAAAACGCCGCGGACGACATCCCCAAGAGCTTCGTCGTCTGCCGCGACGGCGGGACGCGCACGGTCTATCTCAGTCAGATGTCGTGCCAGACGCTGCTCAAGAGAGCGGCGGAGGGCCTGAAATAAAACGCCTCTTTTGACTTCCCCTTTGGGGGAAGTGGCGCGCAGCGCCGATCAAAAGGGTTATCATAATGAATACCTTTTATGCTTCCCCCTTTGGGGGAAGTGGCGCGCAGCGCCGATAGGGGCTGTTCGTCAACGCACACCCCTTCCGTCAGCCGCAGGGGCTGACAGCTCCCCCGAAGGGGGAGCCCATAGGGGGGGCCGTTCGTCAACGCACACCCCTTCCGTCAGCCGCAGGGGCTGACAGCTCCCCCCAAAGGGGGAGCCCGTAAGGAAAAATTTATTTTTTCATTTCTCATTTTTATCTCCTTCGGAGGGAAATATGGCAGAATATACGGAAAAAACGGAAAACATCGAAGAGATCGCACAGGCCGAAAAGAGCTATGACGCCTCGCAGATCCAGGTCCTCGAGGGCCTGGAGGCGGTACGGAAGCGCCCGGGCATGTACATCGGCTCGACCTCCTCGTCCGGCCTGCACCACCTCGTCTACGAGATCGTGGACAACGCCATCGACGAGGCGCTGGCCGGCTTCTGCACGCATATCTACGTGGCGATCAACGCAGACGGGACGATCACCGTCACCGACAACGGCCGCGGCATCCCCGTGGACATCCAGGCGCAGACGGGCCGTCCCGCGCTGGAGGTCGTCTATACGGTGCTGCACGCCGGCGGCAAGTTCGGCGGCGGCGGCTACAAGGTCTCCGGCGGTCTGCACGGCGTCGGCGCCTCGGTCGTCAACGCGCTGAGCGAGTGGCTGGAGGTGCAGGTGCACCGCGACGGGAAGATCTACGAGATGAAGTTCTCCCGCGGCGCGATCACCCAGGAGATGAAGGTCGTCGGCACGACCGAACACCACGGCACCCACGTCACCTTCAAGCCCGATCCGCAGGTTTTCGACGACACGGTCTACGACTATGAGATCCTGCACACGCGCATGCGCGAACAGGCCTTTCTCAACGGCGGTCTGACGATCACGATCGAGGACAAGCGCGAGGGAAAGGAACAGAAGGACACGCTTTACTACGAGGGCGGCATCCGCGAGTTCGTGCGCTTCCTCAACAAGCACAAAGCCCCGCTGCACGAGGACGTGATCTATCTCTCCGGCGCGAAGGGCGACGCGATCGCCGAGATCGCGCTGCAGTACAACGACGGCTACAACGAGAACATCGTCTCCTTCGCCAACGACATCCACACGCCCGAGGGCGGCATGCACGAGACCGGCTTCAAGACCGCGCTCACCCGCGTGATCAACGCTTACGGGCAGAAGACCAACGTCATCAAGGGCGACGACAAGGTGTCCGGCGAGGACGTGCGCGAGGGCATCTCCGCCATCATTTCCGTCAAGCTGCCGGAGGCGCAGTTCGAGGGCCAGACGAAGCAGAAGCTCGGCAACGCGTATATCCGCACGCTCGTGGACAACATCGTCAACGACCAGCTCGCCACGTATTTTGAGGAGCATCCGGCGGCGGCGAAGGCCATCCTCGAAAAGGCCATGATGGCCAACCGCGCGCGCGAAGCCGCGAGAAAGGCGCGCGAGAGCGTGCGCCGCAAGACCGGGCTGGAGTCCGGCCAGATGCCCGACAAGCTGCAGGACTGCAACGAGCGCGACCCCTCGCTGTGCGAGATCTACATCGTCGAGGGCGACAGCGCCGCGGGCTCGGCCATCCAGGGCCGCGACAGCCGCTTCCAGGCGATCCTGGCGATGTGGGGCAAAATGCTCAACGTCGAGAAGGCGCGCGCCGACAAGATCTACGGCAACGACAAGCTCTATCCGCTGATCGTGGCGCTCGGCGCGGGCATCGGCGAGGAATTCAATATCGACAAGCTGCGCTATCACAAGATCATCATCATGGCGGACGCCGACGTCGACGGCAGCCATATCCGCACCCTGCTGC
Source organism: Oscillospiraceae bacterium (assembly GCA_017447645.1). Classification (GTDB taxonomy): domain Bacteria; phylum Bacillota; class Clostridia; order Oscillospirales; family Oscillospiraceae; genus Limivicinus. The sequence goes on along the minus strand of JAFSNA010000103.1, from coordinate 17,553 downwards.
TGACCTTCTTCTTCCGCTACATGCGCCCGCTGATCGAGCGCGGCTATGTGTATTCCGCGGTGCCGCCGCTCTACAAGCTGCAGCGCGGCAAGACGCAGCGCGTGGCCTACTCGGACGAGCAGCGCGACGCCATCAGCGCCGAGATGCGCGGGGACAACCCCAACGTCAAGATCGACATCTCACGCTTCAAGGGTCTGGGCGAGATGGACCCGCACGAGCTGTGGGAGACCACGATGGATCCCGAGAAGCGCACGCTGCGGCGCATCACGCTCGGCGACGCCATCGCCGCGGACCAGGTCTTCACCGTCCTCATGGGCGAGGAGGTCGAGCCGCGCCGCGAATGGATCGAGCAGAACGCGAAATACGTCGTCAATCTGGATATATAAGGAGGTGGGGTAAGAAATGGCAACGCATAAACGCGATTACAAGCCGGAGGACATCGCCTTCCCGAATCAGGCGATCACCGAGTCAGAGCTCGTGGGCGAAATGCAGACGAGCTATATCGACTACGCCATGTCCGTCATCGTCGGTCGCGCCCTGCCGGACGTGCGCGACGGTCTCAAGCCCGTGCACCGCCGCATCCTCTACACGATGTACGAGGGCAACCTGACCTCCGACAAGCCCTTCAAAAAATCCGCCACCTGCGTCGGCGACGTGCTGGGCCACTATCACCCGCACGGCGACGCCTCGGTCTACGACGCGATGGTGCGTCTCGCGCAGGACTTTTCCATGCGCTATATGCTCGTCGACGGGCACGGCAACTTCGGCTCGGTCGACGGCGACCCCCCCGCCGCCTACCGCTACACGGAGGCGAGGCTCTCGAAGATCTCGGGCGAGATGCTGCGCGACATCGACAAGGAGACCGTCGACTGGGACCCCAACTTCGACGAGAGCCGGAAGGAGCCGCGCGTGCTGCCCTCCCGCTTCCCGAACCTGCTGGTCAACGGCTCGAGCGGCATCGCCGTCGGCATGGCGACGAACATCCCGCCGCACAACCTGCGCGAGGTCATCGACGCCTGCGTCTGCGTGCTCGACGACCCGGAGTGCGAGCTCTCCGACCTGATGAAGCACATCAAGGGCCCGGACTTCCCGACCAGGGGCATCATCATGGGCCGCAGCGGCATCCGCCAGGCCTATCTCACCGGCCGCGGCCGCGTGGTCATCCGCGCGCGCACCGAATTTGAGGAGTACGGCCGCGACAGCCGCACCCGCATCATCGTGACCGAGCTGCCTTACCAGGTCAATAAGCGCCAGCTCATCAAGACCATCGCCGACCAGGTGCACGACAAGCGCCTGGAAGGGATCTCCGACCTGCGCGACGAGACCGACCGCAACGGCATGCGCATCGTCATCGAGCTCAAGCGCGACGCGAACCCCCAGGTGGTGCTCAACCGCCTCTTCGCGCAGACCGCCATGCAGTCGAGCTTTTCGATCAATATGCTGGCGCTGGTGAACAACCAGACCCAGCCGAAGATCCTCTCCCTGCGGCACATCCTGGACGAATATCTGAACTTCCAGGAGGAGATCATCGTCCGCCGCACGCGCTACGACCTGAGGAAGGCCGAGGAGCGCGCCCATCTGCTCGAGGGCCTGCTGATCGCACAGGACAACATCGACGAGGTCATCCGCATCATCCGCTCGAGCTACGACGACGCCAAACAGAACCTGATGGAGCGCTTCGCCCTCTCCGAGGTGCAGGCGCAGGCCATCTGCGACATGAGACTCATCCAGCTGCAGGGCCTCAACCGCGAAAAGCTCGAGCAGGAGTACAAGGAGCTCGAGGAAAAGATCGCATATTATAAAGAACTGCTCGCCTCCCCCGAGATGATCCGCCAGGTGCTCAAGGACGAGCTGATCGCGATCCGCGACCGCTACGGCGACGAGCGCCGCACCGAGATCCAGGAGGTCGAGGACGAGATCGACATCGAGGATCTGATCGAGGAAAAGACCTGCGTCTACACGCTCACGCACGGCGGCTACATCAAGCGCCTGCCCGTGGGCGAGTACCGCGCCCAGGGCCGCGGCGGCCGCGGCGTGCGCGCGATGGCCACCAAGGACGAGGATTATACCGAGACGGTCTTCACGGCCTCGACGCACGACAATATCCTGCTGTTTACGAACCGCGGCAGGGTGTATGTCAAGAAGGGCTATCAGATCCCGGAGGCCGGGCGCAACGCGCGCGGCACGAACATCGTCAACATCCTGCAGATCGAGCCGGACGAAAAGATCAGCGCGATGATCTGCGGCCGTGGCATCGACACGGGCAGCTACCTCGTCTTTGTCACGCGCAACGGCACGGTCAAGCGCATGGAGCAGTCCGCGCTCAAGAACATCCGCTCCAGCGGCATCCGCGCGCTGACGCTCGAGGAGGGCGATCAGCTGATCAGCGTCCTGCAGACCGCCGGCGACGAGCAGATCTTCATCGGCACGCAGGGCGGTATGGCCGTCTGCTTCAACGAGACCGACGTGCGCGCCACGGGCCGCACGGCCATCGGCGTGCGCGGCATCCGTCTGCGCGGCGGCGACTTCGTGGTCGGCGCGGGCAGCTCGGGCGACGGGCACGACGTGCTGTCCATCACCGAGAAGGGCTACGGCAAGCGTACGGATCTCGGCGAGTACAGCGTCCACGGCCGCGGCGGCGTCGGCATCAGGAACTATTCCGTCACCGACAAGACCGGAGCGGTCGCCGCGATCAAGATGGTCAGCGAGGAGGACGACCTGCTCGTCATCACGAACGACGGCACGATCATCCGCACCCCGGTCGAGCGGATCTCCCGCCTGGGCCGCGCCACGCAGGGCGTGCGCGTCATGCGCCTTTTAGAGGGCAGCCGCGTCATCGACATCGAAAAGACTCTGCCCGAGCGCGACGAGGAAGCGAACGAGGACAGCGAGGACAGCGAAGAATAGTTTTCAGCTTTCAGAGCAAGCCGGAAGGCGGGGTTTATGCCGCGCACGCGAAAGGAGAATGATTCATGGCCATGCAGAATAACCCGAACAACCGTCAGCAGAAGCCGAAGAAAAAGGGCTCCGGCCTGTGGGGCCTGCTCATTCTGGGCGTCATCTGGCTGATCAATCGCGTCGACGCCGGCGACATCAGCCGTTTCTTCTCACGCCTGCGCTGGATGATCCGCACGGGCAGCTTCCGGCTTGACGACGCCGCGATCGTCATGATCGCGGTGATCGTGGCCGTGATCGTACTGGCCGTCACGCTCTCGCGCGTGAAGAAGGTCCGCGCCGCCAAACGCTTCGACGGCATCAAGGCCCGCGGAGGCGGCACGGCCGCGGCGCATTCGCACGACCAGCTGCAGGGCTACCGCGGCAACGAGAGCGCCGCCGAGCACTGGAAGAAGCAGCTCGACGGCTTCCTGGCGGCCGGCATCATCGACCGCAGCGAGTACCGGGTGCTGCTCGAGAGGCGGCGGAGATAAGGGGAAGAGCCGCCGCCCCCGGAGGGGGTGTCGGATGACGAACAGCCCCTATCGGCGCTGCGCGCCACTTCCCCCAAAGGGGGAAGCATAAAAGGTTTTTTATCCCTTCCTTACAGGCTCCCCCTTCGGGGGAGCTGTCAGCCCTCGCGGCTGACTGAAGGGGTGTGCGTTGACGAACAGCCCCTATCGGCGCTGCGCGCCGCTTCCCCCAAAGGGGGAAGCATAAAAGGTATTCATTATTATAACCCTCTCGATCGGCGCTGCGCGCCGCGTCCCCCAAAGGGGGAAACAATAAGGAAATGATATGATATGAAAACGGTTGAAATCTATACCGACGGCGCTTGCAGCGGCAACCCCGGGCCCGGGGGCTGGGGCGCGATCCTGCGCTACGGCGGCCGGGAAAAGGAGCTCTCCGGCGGCGAGGCGATGACCACCAACAACCGCATGGAGCTCTGCGGCGTCATCGCCGCGCTCGAGGCCCTGAAGGAGAGCTGCATCGTCGAGCTCTACGCCGATTCAAAGTACGTCATCGACGCGCTGGACAAGGGCTGGGCCGTCAAGTGGCGCGCGAACGGCTGGAAAAAACCGGATAAAAAGGCGGCGCTCAACCCCGATCTGTGGGAGCGGCTGCTCACGCTCACCGAGGCGCACGAGATGCGCTACCACTGGGTCAAGGGCCACGCCGAGAACGAATTCAACAACCGCTGCGACGCGCTGGCCGTCGCGGCCAGAGAACGATTTGCGGGGGAAGAGACTTGAAGCTCGATTATCGTGACAAACCGCTGAAGATCTTCATGGCCTATGTGTTTGCACACAAGGGCCTGTTCGCGATCGACATGGTCTGCGCGCTCTCCGTCGCGGCGATCGACCTGACTTTCCCTTACGTCTCGCGCACGGCGATGAACACGCTGCTGCCGCAAAAGCTGTTTGCGGCCTTCTTCGCCGTAATGGCGATCATGGTCGCGGCCTATTTTCTCAAAAGCGTGCTGTACTATGTCATCACGGTCGTGGGACACCGCATGGGCGTGCTGACCGAGTCGGACATGCGCCGCGACATCTTCACGCACATGCAGGATCTGAGCTGCAGCTTCTACGACAAAAACCGCACCGGCGTGCTGATGAGCCGCATCACCTCCGACCTCTTCGAGGTCACGGAGCTGAGCCACCACGGGCCGGAGAACGTCGTGATCTGCACGCTCACGATCCTCGGCGCGCTGATCGTGCTGTTCACGATCCGCTGGGAGCTGGCTCTCGCGCTGGCGGTGATCCTGCCGCTGTGCCTGTGGTTCACGCTCTCGCAGCGCCTGCGGATGAAGCGCGCGAACATCGAGGTCAAGCGCAAGACCGCGGACATCTATGCCGCGATCGAGAGCAGCATCTCCGGCATCCGCACGGCCAAGGCCTTCGCTAACGAGCACGTCGAGCACGAGAAGTTCGAGGGGGCCAACGCCCTCTTCCGCGGCGCGAAGGTGGAGTATTACAAGTCCATGGGCCTGTTCATGTCCGGCATGGAATTCACCACCGGCATCATGCAGGTCGTGGTCATCGCCGTCGGCGGGCTGCTGATCATGAAGGGGAAGATGGACTTCGTCAATCTGATCACCTTCTCCCTCTACGTCTCGACCTTCGTCACGCCCGTGAGGAAGCTCGCGCAGTTCTCCGAGCAGTATATGCAGGGCGCGGCGGGCTTCGAGCGCTTTCTCGAGATCATGCGCACCGAGCCCGAGATCAAGGACAGGCCCGGCGCGGAGGAGCTTACGGACGTCGAGGGCCGGATCGAATACCGCGACGTCAGCTTTTCCTATTCCAACGGCGTGCCGGTGCTGAGCCATATCGATCTCCGTGTCGAGCCGGGGCAGTGCCTGGCCGTCGTCGGGCCGAGCGGCGGCGGCAAGACCACGCTCTGCCGGCTGCTGCCGCGGCTGTACGACGTGACGGACGGCGCGGTGCTGGTCGACGGCCGCGACGTGCGCGACCTCACGCAGGCGAGCCTGCGGCGTGGCATCGGCATGCTGCAGCAGGACGTGTTTCTTTTCGCCGGCACGATCCGCGACAACATCCGCTACGGACGCGGGGACGCGACGGACGAGGAGATCGTCGCCGCGGCGATCCGCGCCGAGATCCACGATGAGATCATGGCCCTGCCGGACGGCTATGACAGCTATATCGGCGAGCGGGGCGTGATGCTCTCCGGCGGGCAGAAGCAGCGCGAGTCCATCGCGCGCATCTTCCTGAAGAATCCGAAGATCCTGATCCTGGACGAGGCCACCTCCGCGCTCGACACCGTGACGGAGCAGCGCATACAGGCCTCGCTCGACGCGCTCTGCGAGGGGCGCACCAGCATCATCATCGCCCACCGGCTTTCGACGATCCGCCACGCGGACCGCATCGCCGTCGTCGAGGGCGAGCGCGTGGTCGAGATCGGCACGCACGAAGAACTGATGGCGAAGGACGGCGTGTATGCGGGCCTTGTCCGCGCGCAATCCTTTGCAGGGGAGGAAAAAACATGCTGACACTCAGAAAAGGCGGACACCGAGACCTGGAGCGCTATTACGGCCTCATGGAGGTCGATTTCGACAGCGAGGAGCTGCTGGGCAAGCTTGCGATCCACCGTGCGATCTCGCGCGGCGACCAGGAGCTGCTGATCGCCTATGACGACGAGACGGGCCTGGAGGGGGCCTACGCGCTGGTCTGCTGCCGCGGGCTGTACGGCTATGTGCTGCTGAAGTACCTGGGCGTCTTCCCCTGGTACCGCGGCAAGGGCCTGGGCGTGGAGGTCATGCGCCTGATCCACAAGCGCTACGCCGACAAGCAGGGGATCATCGCCGAGATCACCGAGTTCCCCGACCCCGAGCCGGACCATCAGAAGAAGCTGTTCCGGTTTTTCAAGCGCTTCGGCTATGAGGAGATCGAAAGCGACTACCGCATCTCCGGCACGACGGCGCACGTTTTCGTCAAGCCGATCCGCGGCGAGGGCGAGGACATCACGGGCGTGTATCACCGTGTGCTCGCGGACTTTTACAGCCGCTGCCTCGGCCCCGCGGCCATGAGCCGCATGATCGATCTGCGTCCGGCGAAGAAAACGGAGTAATATCCGCCCTTCGGCGTCCGGCCTCCGGAGAACGGGGCGGGGATCCTGCCGCAGGAGACGGCGTCCCGTGCTTTCTGAGGGCGTGGGAACGGAGCGACCTTCGGAACAAAACGGAGGCGGCCCAACGGGCCGCCTCCGTTTTGATGACGCTTGACTTTTTCCCTGTCATCCTGAGAAGCGCAGCGACGAAGGATCTTTTTTCACGCGCGCGGATGGGGGACAGATTCTTCGCTGCGCTCAGAATGACAAGGGGCGCTCAGAATGACAAGGGGCGCTCGGAATGACGGAAGGGAAAAAGCCAGGCATGGCGCGCCGAAAGCAAAAAAAGAGATCCGTGCACAGCACGGATCTCTTTTTTGCTCCCCCAAAGGGCGATCAGTCTTTCTTCTTGATCTCCTCGAGGATCGCGCCGAGCAGCTCCTCGGTCGTGGGCTTGGGCTCCTCGGGCTCGGCCGCGGCGGCGGCAGCCTCTTCCTCGGCCTTTTTCTTGGCCTCGGCCAGCTCGCGGGCCTTGTTGAAGGCCTTGATCACGAGGAAGAGCACCAGGGCGATGACCAGGAAGTTGACGATCGCGCCCACGAAGTCGCCCAGACCCAGGACGATCGCTTCTTTGGCGACCTCGCCGGCCTCGTCCAGCTCGGCCGCGCGCAGCACGATGTTCAGCGCGTCGGTGCTGGGGCTGTTGAAGGCCCACGCCAGCAGAGGCGTGATGACTTTGCCCACCAGGGCGGTGGGGATGGCTCCGAAGGCGCCGCCGATGATGACGCCGACCGCCATGTCGAGCACGTTGCCCTTGGTGATGAAGGTTTTGAATTCTTCGAAGAACTTTTTCATGGTACGCACTCCTTTATCAGTAATTTAATAAAGACTTACTTTTTCGGCACCAGCAGCTTCGTGCCGCCCATGTAGGGCTGCAGCACCTCGGCGATCGTCACGCTGCCGTCCGGGAGCAGGTGATTTTCCAGATACGCGATGAGCATGCGCGGCGGAGCCACGACCGTGTTGTTGAGCGTGTGGGGCAGATACATCTTGCCGTCCGCGCCCTTGACGCGCATCTTCAGGCGGCGCGCCTGCGCGTCGCCCAGGTTCGAGCAGGAGCAGACCTCGAAGTACTTCTGCTGCCGCGGCGACCAGGCTTCGATGTCGCAGGACTTGACCTTCAGATCCGCCAGATCGCCCGAGCAGCACTCGAGCTGGCGCACGGGGATGTCCATGCTGCGGAAAAGCTCGACCGAGAAACGCCACATCTTCTCGTACCAGGCCATCGAGTCCTCGGGGCGGCAGACGACGATCATCTCCTGTTTCTCGAACTGGTGGATGCGGTAGACGCCGCGCTCCTCGATGCCGTGCGCGCCCTTCTCCTTGCGGAAGCAGGGAGAATAGCTCGTCAGCGTCTGCGGCAGGCTCTCCTCCGGGATGATCTGGTCGATGAACTTGCCGATCATCGAATGCTCGGAGGTGCCGATCAGATAGAGGTCCTCGCCCTCGATCTTGTACATCATCGCGTCCATGTCGGTCTGGCTCATGACGCCCTCGACGACGTTCCCGTGGATCATGAACGGCGGGATGCAGTAGATGAAGCCCTTGCCGATCATGAAGTCGCGCGCATAGGCCAGCACGGCCGAGTGCAGCCGCGCGACGTCGCCCATGAGATAATAGAAGCCGTTGCCGGACACGCGGCCGGCCGCGTCCATGTCGACGCCGTTGAAGCTCTCCATGATCTCGGTGTGGTAGGGGATCGGGAAATCGGGCACGACGGGCTCGCCGAAGCGCTCGACCTCGACGTTCGCGCTGTCGTCCGGGCCGATGGGCACGGAGGGATCGATGATGTTGGGGATGTTCAGCATCAGCGTGCGGATGCGCGCGGCGCAGTCCTCCTCGAGCGCTTCGAGCTCGGCGAGACGTTCGTCGTTGGCCTTGACGGCGGCCATGTTGGCGTCGATCTGCGCCTGGATGGCGGCCTTCTCTTCGTCGGAGGCCTTCTTGAGCCTGCCGAAAAGCGGGCCGTTGGCCTTGGAGAGCCGGTTCCTTTCGGCGCGCAGCTCGCTGGCCTCGGTGATGGCCGCGCGGTTTTTGGCGTCGAGCTCCAGCACCTCGTCCACCATCGGCAGCTTGAAGTCCTGAAATTTCTTTTTGATGTTTTCCTTGACGAGCTCCGGGTTTTCCCGGACAAAACGGATATCCAGCATGGTTCGTACCCCTTTATTCCTTCCCCGCCTTGCGGCGGCCGTATTTTTCCAGATCTGCGATCAGCGCCTCGCGGTCGTCGGCGCCGTAAAAGCTCAGCTCGATGCGCCCCGCGCTGCGCCCCTCGACGAGACGCACCCGGCGCCCGAGCAGGCTCGAGAGCCGCTCGGCCACGTCGGCGGCGTAGTCCACGCCGTCCGGCGAGCGCTTTTCCTTCGCCTGCGCGGCCGCCCGCAGCTGCCGTGCGGCCAGCAGCTCGGTCTTGCGCACGGACAGGCCCTTTTTGATCACCTCGTTCGCGGCGGAGAGACGGGCCTTCTGATCCGTGATCGGCAGCAGCGCCCGCGCGTGCCCGGCCGAAAGCTTCCCGTCCTCGACGAGCGCGAGCGTGCCCGGGTCGAGCGAGAGCAGCCGCAGCGCATTCGCGACGGCCGGACGGGAGCGGCCCACGCTCAGCGCGGCCTCCTCCTGCGTCAGGCCGTAGTCGCCGATCAGCGCCTGATAGCCGCGGGCCTCCTCGATGGGGTTGAGATCCTCGCGCTGCAGGTTTTCCACCAGCGCCAGCTCCGCCGTGCGGCGGTCGTCGGCCTCGATGACCCGCACCGGGATCTCCTCCAGCCCCGCGAGCCTGGCCGCGCGCCAGCGCCGCTCGCCCGCGATGATCTGATAGTAGCCCGAGGGCAGCTTCCGCGCCGTCACGGGCTGGATCACGCCGTAGCGCTTCACCGACTCGGCCAGCTCGGAGAGGGCCTCGTCGTCAAAGACGCTGCGCGGCTGGGTCTGCCGCGGCTCCAGCCTGCCGAGCGGCAGGAGCTTCAGTTCGTTTTCATCCGTATAGGCGTCCTCGCCGAAGAGGACGCCGAGGCCCGTCCCGAGCCCCTTTTTCTCTTTTCCGGCCATGCCCTTTCTCACCTCTCGCATCTGGCGATGAATTCCCGCGCCAGGTCCATGTAGGCGCGGCTGCCCCGGTTGCTTTTGTCGTAGACCACGCCGGGCCGGCCGTGGCTCGGCGCCTCGGACAGGCGCACGCTGCGCGGGATCACGGTCTCGTATACCTTGTCGCCCAGGTACTTGCGCAGCTCCTCGGCGACCTGGTTGGTCAGGTTCATGCGCGCGTCGTACATCGTCAGCACGATGCCCTCGACGTCGAGGCGGCGGTTGAGCCGCTTCTTGCACAGACGGATGCTGGTCATCAGATCCGCCAGGCCCTCGAGCGCGTAGTACTCGCACTGCATCGGGATCAGCACGCTGTCGGCGGCGACGAGCGCGTTGACCGTCAGCAGCTCCAGCGAGGGCGGACAGTCGATGAGGATATAATCGTAGTCGCTGTAAAGGGTCTGCAGCGCGTCGCGCATCACGAACTCGCGCCGCTCGGCCCCGATCAGCTCGACCGACGCGGCGGCGAGCTCCTTGCCCGTGGGGATCACGTCGCCGTAGGGCGTGCGCACGACGCAGTCCGCGGCGGGCGCGGAGGAGACCAGCATGTCGTATGTATTCGGGCGCGTGGACTTGGCCACGCCCATGCCGGAGCTGGCGTTGCCCTGCGGGTCGCCGTCGACGAGCAGCACGCTTTTGCCGAGCAGCCGCAGCGCGCAGCAGAGGTTGACGCAGCTGGTCGTCTTGCCGACGCCGCCCTTTTGATTTGCGAAAGCCACGATCTTTGCCATAAAAAACCTGCCTGTTTGCTTCGATGTCAGCCATTATAGCAGTAAAAAACATGAATTTCAATGCCGCAGGCGGTATTTTAGTGTTTCACGTGAAACAATCGCGCCGTTGACGCGCGCCTTTGGCGTTTGCCCTCGCCTTTTGAAGAGCCGCGCCGCGCCTCCCCCGCCGCCTGTCATCCTGAGCGCAGCGAAGGATCTTAAGGAACAGAAGGCGGAGTGGTGTGAAGATTCTTCGTCGCTGCGCTCCTCAGAATGACAGAACAGATGTTTCACGTGAAACACCCCGCGTCCCGACCCGCCAAAAGCCGCCCCGACTACCCGACCAGCGCGTCGACGTCCGCGACGCTCAGTCCCGGGTGCAGGGCCAGGTTGAGCCCGTAGGCGATGACGCGCGCACAGTCCCGCACGGCCGAGTCGATGTCCCGCGGCGTGACGAAAAGCGCGCGGCCTTCGGCGTCGGAGGCGGCGTCCGTCACGGTCGGCACGCCCACGGCCGTCACGGGCACGCCCAGAAAGGCGCGGTCGATGCGCGCGCGGTCGTTGCACACGCCCGAGCCGGGCGAGATGCCGCTGTCACAGACCTGGATGCTGCGGCACAGCCGGGAGGCGTCCGCGCCGGCCAGCGCGTCCACGGCGACGACCAGCGCCGGGCGTACGGCGGCGCACAGAGCGCGGATCTGCTCGGCGCTCTCGACGCCGGCCGTGCCCAGCACGCCGGGGCGGCAGAGACTGACGGAAGAAAAATCCTCCCACAGCCGGTCGCCGCTCTGCTTGAGGTGCCGCGTGACCAGCACCTGCGAGGCGCACAGCGGGCCGAGCGCGTCGGGCGTGATGTCCGGGTTGCCCAGCGCGGCGACGAGCACCCCGCCCTCCCGGGGCACGCCGCAGCGGCGGATCAGCTCCGCCGCCGCCCGCGCAAGGCCCTCGAAGCCCTCTGCGGCGCGGCGCGGGTGCGCGGGCAGCTCCAGCGTGTAGTAACGCCCCGGCGGCTTGCCGAGCCTGGCGGCGGCGCGCTCGCCGCGGATCTCGACGGACAGCAGCGGCGCGCCGAAGAGCGTCTCGCGCCGCACGGCGACGCCCGCGAGCGAGGAGAGCTCGTCTCCCAGCAGCTCGCAGGCCTCGGAGGCGAGATCGGTACGGCTTGGGTTCTTCATCGGCTTGTCCTCCTGAACAGATCAAGATATAGTGTAGCTTATCCCCTTGCGCCACAAGAAATACAGCGCAGAAAAAAGCCGGACGGCTTTTTGAAAAAAAGGCTTGATTTTCCCCGGACGCTTTGCTATAATCCATCAATGCGAGTAAAAAAATACAGAAGGAGGTGGCAATACATGGCCAACATCAAATCTTCTGCCAAGAGAGACGAAAAGTCCAAGGAGCTCCGTGCCAAGAACCGTGCCGACAAGACCGAGCTCAAGACCATGATGAAAAAGTTTGACGCAGCCGTTGCCGAAGGCGACAAGGACGCAGCCGTCAGTGCCTATAAAGTTGCTGTTAAGACAGTCGATCACGCAGCCGGCAAGGGTCTGATCCACAAGAACAACGCGGCGCACAAGAAGTCCTCCATGTCCGCGAAGCTCAACGAGCTGGAGAAGTAAAAATACAGCAATCACAAGGACGCAGCCGATGCGTCCTTTTTGCTTTGTACGGGCGGATTTCCGCGGCGCCCGGGAAGCCCTCCCCGCACACGGGGAAGCGTTTAGCCCCGGCTTGCCTTTTTCTCCCTGCCGGCGTATAATTGATTTGTTACGCACGTCATGTTTTTCTTGAAAAGAGGAAAGACCATGAAGAAAAAACTGATGCTCATCGTCAACCCCGCCGCGGGTCGGGGCGGGTATAAGCTCAACCTGCCCGATGCGCTGCAGCTGCTCGATCGCGGCGGCTTCCGCACGACGCTGTTTTTCACCGCCGGACGCGGCGACGCAACGGCCCTGGCCGCGGAGCACGGCGCCGAGTACGACACCGTGGCCTGCATCGGCGGCGACGGCACGCTCAGCGAGGTGCTGGCCGGGCTGATGCGGCTGGACAATCCCCCTCCGGTCGGCTATTTTCCGATGGGCACGACCAACGACGTGGCCACGACGCTCGATCTGCCGAAGAACGACACGCTCGCCGCGGCGCGCCGCATCCTGGACGGGACGCCCCATCCCTTCGACGTCGGCGGCTTCGGGGAGAAGGAATACTTCGCCTACATCGCGGCCTTCGGCGCCTTCACCGAGGTCAGCTACGCCACGCCGCAGAATCAGAAGAAGGCCCTGGGCCATCTGGCCTACGTGCTGCAGGGCATGGCGACGCTGCCGCGGATCGAGGCCGTCAACGCCCGCGTGGAATACGACGGCGGCACGGTCGAGGGGCGCTTCCTGTACGGCAGCATGTCCAACTCCACCTCCGTGGCAGGCATCCTGCGGCTGAAGGAGGAGATGGTCAGCCTCGGCGACGGGCAGAGCGAGCTGGTGCTCGTGCGTGAGCCGCAGACGATCGACGGCTTCGGCGCGATCCTCACAAGCGCTCTGACGCAGAGCTTCGACTGCCCGGATCTGCTGATCCTGCACACGAAGCGGGCGACCTTCCGCTTCGACAAGCCGGTGCCCTGGACGCGCGACGGCGAGGAGGGCGGAGCGTACACCGAGCTGACGCTGTGCAATTACCCCTCCCCGGTCGAGCTGATCTTCTGACAGAGCGCCTTTAGTCCCTTAAGATCCTTCGCTGCGCTCAGGATGACAGGGGGCGGAAGCAGGCATGAGATCCTTTGCCGCGCCCGGGATGACGGGGGGCGGGAGGCCATATCGTTCCCCGCGGCCCGCGAAAGCGGGCCGCAGGGCGTTTTCCCGCGTGCAAACCTGCCGGATTGTGGTTATAATACTGCCGTCACGGGCGAAATGCTTCGCCCGGACAAAAATTTGCGTATCCCCGGGGGATACAGCTCCCCGGCGGGATACAAAGAAAGGACGAGTGAAAACATGAAACGCCAGAAAATCGCGGGCATCTACGCCGATTCCGCTTCCTTCGCAGACAAAGAGATCACGGTCTGCGGCTGGGTCAGGACCGTTCGCGACATGAAGAACTTCGGCTTTGCCGAGCTCAACGACGGCAGCTGCTTCAAATCGCTGCAGGTCGTATTTGAGAGGGGCCGGCTGAACAATTACGACGAGATCGCCCGGCAGAACGTCGGCGCCGCGCTGATCGTGCGCGGAACGCTCGTCCTCACGCCCGAGGCCAAGCAGCCCTTTGAGCTCAAGGCCGCCGAGATCACGGTCGAGGGCGCGTCCACGCCCGATTACCCGCTGCAGAAGAAGCGCCACAGCGTCGAGTTCCTGCGCACGATCCAGCATCTGCGTCCGCGCACGAACCTCTTCTCCGCCGTGTTCCGTGTGCGCAGCGTCGCGGCCCAGGCCGTGCACGAGTTCTTCCAGAGCCGCGGCTTCGTCTACGTCCAGACCCCGATCATCACGGGCTCCGACTGCGAGGGCGCGGGCGAAATGTTCCGTGTGACGACGCTGGATCTGAACAACCTGCCGCTCAAAGAGGACGGCACGGTGGACGACAGCAAGGACTTCTTCGGCAAGGCCACGAACCTGACGGTCTCGGGCCAGCTCAACGCCGAAAACTTCGCGATGGCCTTCGGCGACGTCTACACCTTCGGCCCCACCTTCCGCGCCGAGGTCTCCTATACCCAGCGCCACGCGGCCGAGTTCTGGATGATCGAGCCGGAGATGGCCTTCGCCGATCTCAACGACTATATGGACACCGCCGAGGCGATGGTGAAGTATATCATCAACCGCGTGCTCGAGCGCTGCCCGCAGGAGATGGAGTTCTTCAACAGCTTCGTCGACAAGGGTTTGCTGGAGCGCCTGCACAACGTCGTGTCCAACGACTTCGGCCGCGTCAGCTACACCGAGGCCGTCGAGCTGCTGGAAAAGAGCGGAAAAGCCTTCGAGTACCCGGTCAAATGGGGCATCGACCTGCAGACCGAGCATGAGCGCTATCTGACCGAGGAAGTCTTCCAAAAGCCGCTCTTCGTCACGGATTATCCCAAGGACATCAAGCCCTTTTACATGCGCCTCAACGACGACGGGAAGACCGTCGCGGCGGCCGACTGCCTGGTGCCCGGGATCGGCGAGATCATCGGCGGCAGCCAGAGGGAAGAGCGTCTTGACGTGCTCGAGGCGCGCATGGACGAGCTCGGCCTCCGCAAGGAGGATTACTGGTGGTATATCGACCTGCGCCGCTACGGCAGCTGCCGCCACGCCGGCTACGGCCTGGGCTTCGAGCGCATGGTCATGTACCTCACGGGCGTGTCCAACATCCGCGACGTCGAGCTGCATCCGCGCACGACCGGCAACGCCGACTTTTAACGGAACAGACAGAAAAGCCCTCCCCCGCGCTTCTTCACAGGGGAGGGCGCTTTTTCGCACAGAGAGAAAACAAAGGAGAAAGACCTGGCATGAAGAGGAAGAAAGGGATCCTCGTGCTGCTGGCGCTGCTGATCGTCGGAGCGGGCGTCGCGGCGGCCGTGATAGGGACGCGCTTCGTGCGCGTGGGCGGAAAGCTGCTGAAAAAAGAGGCGGTCGTCGACGCGCGCACCCTCGATCTGACGGTCGGGGACTATGAGGCCGCGGCGGCGAAATACCCCGAACAGACGATCCGCTGGAGCGTGCCGATCGGGCAGGAGCGCTTCGACAGCTTTTCCGAGCGGATCGCGCCGCACAGCCTCCCGCCGGAGGAGCTGGACAGGCTGCGCTTCTTCCCCGCGCTCAAGAGCATCGACGCCTCCGGCTGCACGGATTACGAAGCCCTCGCAGAGGACTGGCGCGCGCTCGAGGACGTGGACCTGCGCTGGAGCGTCCCGAGCGCCGACGGCGCGATCGACGGACGGACGGAAAAGCTGGAGGTCAAGGCCCTTTCCGCGGAAGAGCTGCGCGCGCTGATCGCCCTGCTGCCGGAGCTGAAGGAGATCGACCTGCGTCCCTCCTCGTTCAGCGACGAGGAGACGGACGCGCTGCGGCGCGACTTCGCCGGGCTGGACATCCTCTTCGACGTGCGCTTCTGGGGCCTGAGCGTCCCCGGCGACGCCCGCTCGCTCACGCTGCCCGAGGGCGCGCAGGGAGAGACGGAGGAGCTTTGCCGCGCGCTGGACCGTCTGGAGCAGCTGGAGAGCGCGGATCTGCGCGGGGCGCATCTCGGCCTGGCTGAGCTTGCCGCCGTGCTGGAGCACTGCCCGGAGGAAACGCTTTATGAGGTGCCGCTCTACGACCTCGTCCTGCCCTGCGACTGCGAGGAGTTCAGCCTCGCAAAGCGCAAGCTCGCAGACACGGCCGAGCTCGAAGCGGCGGCGGCGCTGCTGCCGAAGCTGAAAAAGGTGGACATGTGCGGCTGCGGCTTCTCCAACGAGGAGATGGACGCGCTGAACAAGCGCCACGAGGGCGTGAACTTCGTCTGGGAGATCCGCTTCAGCCTCTATACGATCCGCACGGACTCGATCGCCTTCTGCGCGTCCAATCTGCCGAACCACGGCTGGTCCGCGACCCGCGCCACCGACGAGCAGATCGCCCTGCTGCGCTACTGCAAGGATCTGATCGCGCTCGACCTCGGCCACATGGGCTTTTCCGACCTGAGCTTCCTCGAGAGCCTGCCGCACCTGAAATACCTGATCCTCGTCGAGGAACGCCTCCACGACATCACGCCGATCGGCACGCTGGAGGAGCTGGAATATCTGGAGATCTTCATCAACCGCATCGACGACGTGACCCCGCTGCTGAACTGCAAAAACCTGCGCCATCTGAACATGTGCTACACCCGGGGCTACGACCCCGAGCCGCTCAAGCAGATGACCTGGCTGGAGAGACTGTGGCTCGGCGGCTCGGAGATCAAGCCGCAGGTGCTGCGGGAGATCGCCGCGGCGCTGCCCGACACGCAGTGCAGCATCAAGGAGGAGGCCGGCGGCTCGACCGGCGGCGGCTGGCGCGACGTGGAGGTCTACTTCAAGATGCGCGACCTCTTCGGCATGTTCTATCAGTCGGGCGGGACGGGCGTATGAGAAGGCTTTTCCGAACGCTCTGCCTGCTGCTGGCGCTGGCGCTGCTGCTCCCCTGCGCGGCCGTGCGCGCGGACGCCGCAAAGGAGCAAAGCGGCTTTTCCTTCGACGCCGACTTCTCGCGCGAGAGCCTGGGCGACGCGATCGAGCGCTATCTCGACCGGAAGCGCCCGGCCGGCAGCATCGCGATCGGCTGGTGCGACCTGAAGAGCGGCGAGGAATGGTATCACAACCCGGACCTCTTCCTCGAGGGCGCGAGCACCTACAAGCTGCCGCTGGCCATGCTCTACGCCGATCGGATTGCCGCGGGCGAGCTCACGCCGGAGGACACGGTCGGGCACTATGTGCTGCGCGACGCGCTGGAGACGATGCTGGTCGATTCCAACAACGCCGCGGGCAGCGTGCTGCGCAGCTACGCGGTGCCGAAGGGCGAGCTGTTCAAGCGCCTCATCGCGCCGTACGGCGGCCTGGACGAGAGCGAGCTGCCGGAACAGTTCTTTTACAACAACAGCTATTCCCCGCGCTTTCTGATCGGCACGCTGCGCACGCTGTACGAGAACGAGGAGAAATATTCGCTGCTGCTCGACTTTCTCAAGCGGGCGCGGCCGAACGACTATTTCTGCCGCTACCGCGGCGAGCTCGAGGTCGCGCACAAATACGGCTCGGACTTCGGCTTCGTCTGCGACAGCGCCATCGTCTACGCGGAGCGGCCCTTCCTGCTGTGCGTGATGACCTACGGCGTCGACCGCGCGCCGGTGATGCTCGGGGAGATCGCGCGCATCGCGATGGACTACGCCGACTACCTCGCCGCGCAGCCCGAGCCCACGCCCGCACCCACGCCCGCACCTACGCCCGCACCCACGCCCGAGCCCGCCGCGGCAGCGACGCCGGTCCCGGCGGAGGAGAGCGGGAGCGAGCGCGCGGGCGAGCCGGGGAAAGGCTCCCCGCTCCTCGCGATCGCGCCGGCGGGCCTCGCCGCGCTGGCCGCGCTGGCCTTCCTGCTGCGGCGCAGGAAAAACAGAGCCTGAATGAAAAGCTTCTGCCGCCGCGCATTTTGACAAAGGTCAAAATGCGTTTACCTGAAAAATGCTGAGCGTTCAGCATTTTTCAGACCGCGTCTGATCGTACACGAGGCGGGCCTTGCCCCCT
>JAFSNA010000102.1 GCA_017447645.1 Oscillospiraceae bacterium | reverse complement strand
CCGTTCCCGAACCGGAATATCCCATGGACGCGGAAGAAGCGGCCTGGGGAGGCTTCTCCTCGTCGAACGGCTCGGCAAACGCCGCGGCGCTCGCCGGTTCCGAGAGCGGAAAAACGCCCGACGCCGGCGACATCGCCGTGGACAAGATCATCTACTCGGCCAGCGCCACCGTGGAGACCACCGACTTTGACGATACGCTCGAAAAGCTCGAAGCGATGATCGCCCAGTACGGCGGCTTTATCGAGTCGAGCAGCGTCAGCGGCAACAATTATTACCACAGCTCGCACGGCTACGCTTCCTCCCGCAGCGCGGATTACCGCATCCGCATCCCCAGCCGCGACTTTGCCTCGATCATGAACGCCCTCTCCACGCTTGGCAACGTCCCTTACAGCAATACCTATACCGAAAACATCACCAGCCAGTACTACGACGTGCAGGCGCGGCTCAACGCTTTCCGCACGCAGGAGCAGAGCCTGCTGGACATGATGGAGAAGGCCGAGACCGTCTCCGATCTGCTGGAGATCCAGGACCAGCTTTCCGACGTGCGCTATCATATCGAAAGCCTCCAGTCCCAGCTGACGAACTGGGACCGCCAGGTCAGCTACAGCACGATCTCCCTGTCCGTGGAGGAGGTGCAGGAGTACACGCCCGAGGCGAAGCTCTCCTTCGTTCAGCAGCTTGGGCTGGCGCTCAGCCGCGGGCTGAAGTCCGTCGGCGAGTTCTTCCGCGATCTGCTGCTCTGGCTGATCGAGGCGCTGCCGGCGCTGATCCTCCTGGGCGTGATCGTCGTGCTCGTCGTCCTCCTTGTGCGCCGTATCCGCCGCCGCGTCAGAGCGAAGCGCGAAAAACAGCCCGCCGGACAGAACAAGGATGCTCCGCAGGCTTGAACAAAGCGCCCTGTTCGTGATATAGTAAATCCAAAGCGAGAAACGGAGGGACTGTCATGAACAAATGGAAAGTGATCGCGCCGTTGGGCCTGCTGGCCGTCGGCGGCGCCGCCGCGGCGCTGCTGCTGAAGAAGCGGGACGAGGGCGGAGCCAAATGCGCCCCCGCCGAAAAGAAAGCCGTGCCGCGCGAGAGGATGATGAAAACGGGCGAGTACAGCTTCGTCTCCGGTTTTCAGGATGCCAGGACCGTGGAGGTCCTGCTCGACTACGACGCGCTGCGCTTCGGCTTCGACGTGATCGGCGAGGATTTTCTCAGCTATTCCAGCGATTCGCACGTCGCCGTCGTCACCGGCGAGGATTTCTCGATGCAGATGGAATACGCCTCCTACTACAAAGGCGAGGATCTTCCCTTCATCACCGCCGCGGCGGAGAAGAAATATCCCGGCTTCGCGCGCGTCTCCTTCAACGGCGTCGAGGGCTTCCGCTACCGCGAGGGCGACGGCGTCTGCTTCTGTCTGGGCGTGGACGAGTACAGCTATCTGCTGCTCACGCTGCTCAAGGCGCAGGGCTGCGACAAGACGATCGAGGAGCTCGCCGGGGGAGAGGATCTCCGGGAGCTGCTTGATACGATCCGCATCGGCACAAAGGAATAAGCAAAAGCAAAAAAGGACCTCGGCGGCGTGCCGCAGGTCCTTTTTGCGTCCGCCGCGGCTTGTAAACGCAGCGCGTCTATGGTATTTTATGGATAGTCCGTCTGCAGGAAAGCAAAAGGGGAAAAAACATGAAAAAAGACCGCGAACACAGCTTGCTCGCCCGCTGCGCCTACGGCGCGGCGGACATCTACGGCGGCGGCGCTTTCGTCGTCATCGGCACTTTCTTTACGGTGTTCCTCACCAAGGCTCTCGGTATGTCGCCGGCGCTGGCCGGCACGATCCCTCTGCTCGGCAAGGTCTGGGACGCTGTGACCGACCCGGTCATGGGCAACATCACCGACCGCACGCAGTCCCGCTTCGGCGCGAAGCGCTTCTACATCCTCATCGGCAGCATCGTCTCGGCAATCACCTTTATCCTGATGTGGGTCCCGCTGCCGCAGGCGGAAATGGGGCTGAAGTACATCTTCTATATGCTGATGTATATGCTCTTCTCTACTGGCTTCACGATCGTGATGGTTCCCTACAATGCGCTGCTGCCGGACATGGTGGACGACTATACCCTGCGCGGGCGCTTTACCGGCACGCGCATGGCTTTCTCGGCCTTCGGCAACATCATCGCGGCGCTTCTGTCCACGCTGATCATCACCGACAACACCGACAGCAGCCGTTATCTGATCGTAGCCTTCATCTTCGGCATCATCTTCTGCATCGCGATCCTGCTGACCTTCTTCGGAACCTGGGAAAAGCAGAAGCCCGTCCTGAAGGTCAGCCTGAGGGAGAGCTTCGTCCAGTCCTTTACCGCGTACAAGAGCCGCGCTTTCCGCTTCTTCATCGCGATATTCATCTTCGGTCAGGCGGCCACCGACTTTGTGACCGGCCTTGCGGTGTACTATGTGGACGAGACGCTCAACGCATACGGGGGCGGGCGCTTTACCTACCTTATGGGCGTGATCCTCATCTCCCAGTTCATCGGTATGCTGATCTTCAATCCCGTTATGGCGAGGACCAACAAGAAGACGCCGATCCTCATCGGCTTCCCGGTGCGCATCGCCGCGACGCTGGCGATGCTGGCCTTCTCTCACGAGGGCGCCAGCTTCCCCGTGATCCTTGGCCTGACCTTCATCATCGGTCTGGGCATGGCCGGCTCCTCCACGACGATCTACGCGATCCTCGCGGACATGGCGGATGTGGACGAGCTGATCACCTCCATCAACCGCCCCGGCATCTGCTCCGGCATGGCGACCTTTATCCGCAAGATCTGCGCGGGACTGAGCGTGTTCATCATCGGCGTGCTGCTCTCAATGGTGGGCTATGACGAGACGATCGCCTCCGCCGGCGCGCGGCAGGCCGCCGCGACGCAGACGGGCATCGCCTATATCTACATCTTTGTGCCGATCCTGCTGTGTCTCGTCACGATCTTTTTCACGGCGAAGTTCCCCATGAGCAAAGAGGAATTTCAGGTGATCCGCCGCGAGATCTCCCGGCGCAAAGGCGAGGACGGCAGCGTGATCACCCCCGAAGAGATCGCGGTATGCGAAAAGGTCACGGGCTTTTCCTACGACCGGCTGTGGAATCGCGGGAACGCGCTGAAAATGAAATAAGAAAAATCCCGAAGAAAAGACCTGCGGTTTTCACCGCAGGTCTTTTCTTCGGGTCCTTGCGTCGGATCAGGGCGCCTCGTCGATGATGACGATGCGGCCGTCGCCTGTGAGATCTTCATAGTCCTCGCCGATCACACCGCCGAGATCTTCGACGATGTAGTCGATCAGCACCT
>JAFSNA010000101.1 GCA_017447645.1 Oscillospiraceae bacterium | reverse complement strand
TCCCGGTCGGTCAGTGTGCCGAGCACCTCATCCAGCTGCTCGCGCAGCAGCGTGAAGGAAGCCGCCTCCGCGGGCACCGGCACACTCTCGTCCTGGATGAAATCGCCGAGGTGGGAATCCTCCTCCTCGCCGATCGGCGTCTCGAGCGAGACGGGCTCCTGCGCGATCTTCAAAATGTCGCGCACCTTGTCCACGGGCATGCCCATCTCCTCGGCGATCTCCTCGGCCGAGGGGTCGTGCCCCAGCTCCTGCAGCAGCTGGCGCGAGATGCGGATGGTCTTGTTGATGGTCTCGACCATGTGCACGGGGATGCGGATCGTACGCGCCTGGTCGGCGATGGCGCGGGTGATGGCCTGACGGATCCACCAGGTGGCGTAGGTGGAGAACTTGTAGCCCTTGGTATGGTCGAACTTCTCCACGGCCTTGATCAGACCCAGGTTGCCCTCCTGGATCAGGTCGAGGAAGAGCATGCCGCGCCCGACGTAGCGCTTGGCGATCGACACGACGAGACGGAGGTTGGCCTCGGTCATGCGGTGCTTGGCCACCTCGTCGCCCTCGGCCATGCGCTTGGCCAGCTCGACCTCCTCCTCCGGCGTGAGCAGCGGCACCTTGCCGATCTCCTTGAGGTACATGCGCACGGGATCGTCGGTGGCATAGGTGTCGGCCAGCTCGTCGGTGGCGTTGATCTCCTCCTCCGTGACCTCCTCGATCTCGGAGAGGTCGTCCACCTCCGGGACAAGATCGTCCAGCGGCGGCAGCACGTCGCCGGCGGGCATGTCGATGTCGATGCCGTTCTGCTCGAGCGTCTCGTAAAACTTGTCGATGGCCTCGCCGTCGAGGTTCATGTCCTCGAGGCACTCCAGCTCCTTCGAGGAGAGCTTGCCGGCCTTTTTGCCCTTTTCCAGCAGCTCGTTCAGCCGTTCCTCGGGCGTCTTTTCCGGCGCGTCGGGCACGCTCTCTTTTTTCTTCGAGCTTTTTTTGCGGGGCTTCTCGGGCAGCTCGGGCTCGTCGGCCAGGTTGCTCTCGAGCATGGCGTTCGCCATTTCCTCCAGCTCCTGTTCGGTGTAATTGCGTTCGTCTTTCATATCTTGTCCCTCATTTATGTGTTTTCCAGTTCTTTTTTTCTCTGCTGATAGATCTGCATCGGGTCGAGGCCCTGTTCCTTCGTGCGGCGCCGATCGCGGATCCGGTTTATGTAGTCGTCCAGCGCGCGGCCGCTGCTCGCGAGTGCCTCGGGCTGCTGCAGGATGGAGACGAGCTGCGAGAGCTCCTTCTGCTCCAGCTCGCCGCCGAGCATGTCCGCGCTGACGGAGCGTCCCTCGCGCAGCCGCGAGAGCAGCACCGAGTAGATGTGCCCCAGCTCCGGCGAGGAGAATTCCTCCGCCGCCGGCAGACGGGGCGAGGAGGCGAGCTCCGGCTCAAGGTAGAGCAGGCGGATCACGCCTTCCTCCGCGACGGCCGATGCCGGGTCGTCATAGCGGAGAGCCTCTCTTGCCCTCTCGGAGGAGGCCGTCGGCCGGACGCCCTCGGTCTTCTCCGCCCTGCGGAGGAGGCGCTTGCGGCGCGCGTTCACCTCGCCGATGAGGACCTGCGGGCTGATGCCGACCTCGGCGGCGATGCGGCGGCAGTAGATCTCGCGCTCGGCCGCGCTCGGCCGCCGGGCGAGCAGCTCCTCGGCCTCGCGCAGATAGTCCAGCTTCTGCGCGTCGGTTTTCAGGTCGTACTTCTTCGCGATCTGCGCGAGCAGGTACTCGACCTGGTTTTCCGAGCCCTCGATCAGCCGGGCGAAGGCCTCCGGCCCCTTGAGTTTGATGAACTCGTCCGGGTCCTTCGCGCCGCTCATCTGCAGCACCCGGACCTTGAGATCCAGCTTTTCGAGGATCGCGATCGCGCGCTGCGCGGCCTTCTGTCCCGCGCCGTCGTTGTCGTAGGCGATGACGACCTGCGAGCTGTAACGAGAGATCAGCCTGGCCTGCTCGGCCGTCAGCGAGGTGCCCAGCGAGGCGACCGCGGAGTCGAAACCGGCCTGGTGCAGGCTTACCACGTCTATATTGCCCTCCGTGAGCAGGATATATCCGCTCTTGGACTTTTTTGCCAGATTGAGCGCGAAAAGGTTGCTGCCCTTGTTGAAAACGCTCGTCTCCGGGCTGTTGAGGTACTTCGGCCCGTTCTCGCCGAGGATACGGCCGGAGAAGCCGATCACGTTGCCGCGCACGTCGATCACCGGGAACATCAGCCGGTCGCGGAAGGTGTCGTACCAGCCGCCGTTTCGGCCCTTTTTGATCAGGCCCGCGTCAAAGAGCTCGTAATCCGTATAGCCCTTTTCACGCATCGCCCTTTCCAGCGTGTCCCACGCGTCCGGCGCGAAGCCGAGCCCGAAGTTCGTGGCCGTGGTCTTGGAGATGCCGCGCCGCGCCATGTAGTCGCGGGCGCGCTCGCCGGCGGGGGAGGAGAGCTGCTCGTAATAGAAGCGGGCCGCGTCCTTGTTGAGCGCGAGGATGCGGGCGCGCTTTTTGCTCTCGCGGTCGTTCTCCTGCTCGGGCAGGGGCATGTTCGCGCGCCGCGCGAGAAAGGCCACCGCCTCCGGGAAGGAGAGGTTTTCGATCTCCATGATGAAGCTGATCACGCCTCCGCCCTTGCCGCAGCCGAAGCAGTGATAGATCTGCTTGTCCGGCGAGACGGAGAAGGAGGGCGTCTTTTCGCTGTGGAAGGGGCAGAGCCCGAACATGTTCGAGCCGCTCTTCTTCCCCAGCCGCACATAGCCCGAGACGACGTCGACGATGTCGTTCCGCGCGACCAGTTCGTTTATGAAAGTGTCGGGAAAAGCCGTAAAATCACCTCCCGAGGGTGGATAAGGCTGCCCGCCTCTCCCGGAGGAGAAGCCGGATCGACTCACTTCACCGTCCAGGCGAAGGGGATAAAGATCTCGCCGAATTTCTCCATGGCGTAGCTGTCGGTCATGCCGGAGATATAGTCCACGGCGGCGCGCTCGCGCCCCTCGCGCTCGACCACGCCGCGGAAATCCTCGCCGAGCCGGTCGGCGTCGGCGGAATAGTAGTCGTACAGCACGGAGAGGATGCCCTCGACCTTGCCTTCCTCGCTCTTGGCGACGGGGTTGGTGTAGATGTCGGAGAACATGAAGCGGTGGAAATAGTCAAAGGTGTCCTGCATGGCATCGCTCAGGCGGATCACGCCTTCCGTGCTCGAGGCGATCAGATCCGTGATGAAGGAATTGATGCGCTCGCTGTTGCGCTCGCCGCACTCTCTCCGGATGCGCTCGGGCACGTCCTCCGCCGTCAGGATGCCGGCGCGGATCGCGTCGTCGAGATCGTGGTTGATGTAGGCGATCCGGTCGCAGAGGCGTACGACGGTGGCCTCGCGCGTGTCGTCGGGCGCGCCGTGCGTGTGGTGCAGGATGCCCATGCGCGTCTCATAACAGAGATTTAAGCCCCTGCCGTCCCGCTCGAGGACGTCCACGACGCGCAGGCTCTGCTCATAGTGCTTGAAGCCGCCCGGATAGATCCTGTCGAGCGCCCGCTCGCCGGCGTGGCCGAAGGGCGTGTGGCCCAGATCGTGGCCCAGCGCGGCGGCCTCGACCAGATCCTCGTTGAGGCGCAGCGCCCGCGCGGCGGTGCGCGCCAGACGCGTGACCTCCAGCGTGTGCGTCAGGCGCGTGCGGTAGTGGTCGCCCTCCGGCTGGAGGAAGACCTGCGTTTTATGCTTCAAGCGGCGGAAGGACTTCGCGTGCGTGATGCGATCCACGTCCCGCTGAAAGCAGGTGCGGATCGAGCATTCCTCCTCGGGATGCAGTCTCCCGGCGGAATCCTCGGCGCGCACGCCCCAGGGGCCGACGAGCACGCGCTCGAGCGCCTCGCGCTCCTCTCTCGGACAGGGCATTTCGCCGCCTCCTTTTCCCTGAAAAGAGTGAAAAAATGATCGGAAGGAAAGTCTTTTGTCCTTCCGATCATCTTATACGACGGGAAATCCGTTTTCCCTCTATTTTTTTGAAATTTTTTTGTAACTATCGCACGCGCACCGCGCGGAAGTTCTCGCCGACGGTCCTGACCGTTACCGCGCCGGCGCTCAGATCGAGGATGCGCGCGGCAAAAGAGGAAGCCTTTTCCTCCGGCACGAGGGCCTTCACCGTCACGTCGGCGGCGTAAAGCGTGTCCGTCACAATGCCGTCGAAGGCGGCGACCTCCCGCTTGAGCGTCTCGGCCGCGGCGTAGGAGCAGGCGAATTCCGTCTCCTCCCAGCGGCGCACGACGGAAACGCCCGCGGCGTCAAGCGCGTCCTTCGCCGTTTTCGTATAGGCCCGGAACAGACCGGACGCGCCCAGCAGCACGCCGCCGAAGTAGCGCGTGACGACGCAGACAAGGTCCGTCACGCCCTCGCGCCGAAAGACCTCCAGCATCGGCAGGCCCGCGGTGCCCTGCGGCTCGCCGTCGTCGGAATAGCGTTCGACGCCGTCCTTCAGCAGATAGCACGAGCAGTTGTGCCGCGCGTCGTAGAAGGTCTTTTTCATTTCGGCGATGAAGGCTCTGGCCTCCTCCTCGCTCTGCACGGGGCGCACGTGGCCGAGGAACTGCGATCGTTTTTCGACATATTCGCTCTCGCCGCAGGAGGCGGGAATGAAATACTCAGTCATCGAATTCCTCCGAAGTGACGGCATAGCAGAGGGTCTCCCGCTCCTCCGGCAGCTGCGAGCAACGCTCGACAGAGGAGAAGAGATAGCGGAAGCCGCATTTTTCGATCACGCGGCGGGACTTGTCGTTGCCGCGGTAGTGCTTGCACCAGATGCGCTCCGCCCCGAAGGAGAAGTACAGCGACAGCACTGCCTTCACGGCTTCGGGCACATAGCCGTGTCCCCAGAAGGGGCGGCCGATCCAATAGCCGATCTCCGGTTCGCCCTGCTGCGCCTCCAGACCGCCGGGAGAGATCCCGATGCTGCCCATCGGCTCGTCCGAGCCCTTGATCGTGATGGCCCAGGTGTGGCCGTCCATCAGCAGCCTGCGCAGGATGTCCAGGCTGTAAGCCTCGCTCTCGTGCGGCAGCCAGCCCGCGGAGGGGCCGAGCTCCGGATCGGAGGCATATTTGTACAGCGCGGCCGCGTCGTCCTCGCGCCAGGGGCGCAGGATCAGCCGTTCGGTCTCGATCCTCATGTGATCTCCTCCTCCGTTTGCTCCTGTTCTTTGGTCAGCTCCGACATATAGCCGGCCGTGATGATGCCGGAGGGCAGCGCGACGATCGCGATGCCGAATACGGCCGAGAGCATCGTGAACACGCGCCCCGTCGTCGTGACGGGATAGATGTCGCCGTAGCCCATCGTGGTCAGACTGACGGTCGCCCAGTAGACGGCCTCGAAGAAGCTGTCGAAGGAATCCGGCTCGAGATTGAGGATCACGAGCGCGGAGATCAGCACATAGGCCAGCGCCAGCGAGCCGACGGCGACCAGCGCGTCCTTCGAGCGGCGGAACACCCGTCCGATGATCTTCACGCTGCGCGAGTAGCGCGCGATCTTGAACACGCGCAGGATCCTCATCGCGCGGAACATGCGCATAAGGCGCAGCACCTTGAAGCTGCCGTTGATGGCCGTAAAGCTCGGCAGGATCGACAGCAGGTCGATGATCGCCATAAAGGAGAAGGGGTAGCGCACAAAGGACAGCACGGAGGCGCTTTTGTACTTGAAGTCCGCTGTAGAGAGCCTTGCCAGGTAGTCCAGCGCGAAGATGCAGGCACAGGCCTTGTCCAGCGCAACGAGGGCAGGATGCTCGCCCTTGACGGCGAGCGGGATGAGCGAGACCACGATCAGCACGATCATGAACGCGTCGTAGACAGAGCTTGCCCGATCCTCGCCGCGCGAGGCCTCGATGATCTCAAAGAGCCGCTTTCTCATTTTTCGCCTCTTTTCCATGGGAATGGTTTATTCCCGGTCCTCCTTCGGCTCGACATAGCCGGGGACGAACTCCCTGAGCTTGCCGAGCAGCGTGCTGGGCACGACGGCCTCGACGACGAGACCCTCGTCGGTGTACGAGGTCTTTTTCACGACGCCCTCGCGCTGCAGCGTGTCCAGCAGCCCGGCGCGCGCGTAGGGGATGTGCAGCGTCAGCTGATGTTTTCCCTTGTCCAGCAGCGCCGAGAGCTTTTCGAGCAGCGCCTGTGTGCCCTCGCCGCTTTTGGCCGAGATGCACACGACGTCCTCGCCGTGCGGCAGGATGCCGAAATACCGGTCGCACTTGTTGTACACGCGCAGCCGCGGCGTGCTCTCCGCACCGAGCTCGGCGATCAGGCTGTCGACGATCTGGGCCTGGGTCTCCCATTCGGGATTGGACAGGTCGATGACATGCAGCAGCACGTCGGCGTAGCGCAGCTCCTCGAGCGTGGCCTTGAAGGCCTCGATCAGATGCGTGGGCAGCTTGCGGATGAAGCCGACGGTGTCGGAGAGCAGGATCTCGGTCGTCTCGTCGATCCGCAGCCGCCGCGTCGTGGTGTCGAGCGTATCGAAGAGACGGTCGTTCGCGGGGATGCCCGCCCCGGTAAGACAGTTCAGCAGCGTGGATTTGCCCGCGTTGGTATAGCCCACGAGACAGACCATCGGCATCGCGTTTTTCTCGCGCCGCCGCCGCTGGGTGCCGCGCACGCGGCGCACGTCCGCAAGCTCTTCCTCCAGCTTCTGGATCTTGCGGCGGATATGCCGCCTGTCGCTCTCAAGCTGGGTCTCGCCCGGGCCGCGCGTGCCGATCGGGCTTGAGCCGCCCGAGGCGGTCTGCCGCACGAGGTGCGACCACATGCCGGTGAGCCTCGGCAGCAGATACTTGTACTGCGCCAGCTCGACCTGCAGCTGGCCCTCGCGCGTGCGGGCGCGCTGGGCGAAAATGTCCAGGATCAGCCCCGAGCGGTCGAGCACCTTGACGCCCAGCTCCTCCGAGAGCACGCGCATCTGCGAGGGGCTCAGCTCGTTGTCGAAGACCGCGAGGTCGCAGTCGTTGCGCTCGATGAGCTCTTTTAATTCGCGCACCTTGCCGTCGCCGATGAAGCAGCGCGGATCGGGGGTCGGGCGCTGCTGTATCAGCATGGCCGTGCTCTCGCCCCCGGCGGTTTCCACCAGCGCGGCGAGCTCCTCCATCGAGACCTCGCTCGAACGCTCGGCGGGCGTCATGCTCGCGGCGGCGAGCCCGGCGAGGACGGCGCGTTCTTTCTTGACTTCGGTTATCTGTGTTTTGTCAGGCATATATTTTTCAGCTTCACCATTTTGTGGACGCCGCCGAGCTCATAGCTGACGGTGACGAGACCCGGCGTGTCTGCCTCGACGCGGATGTTTTCGGCCGCGCGCGTTTCGCGCGTGCGGCGATAGCTCTCGAGCGCCTTGTCGTTGTATTTGCCCATGTCGTCCGAGCACAGCAGCATCCCGCCGAAGAGGGCGTTGACCGTGGCGAGCGAGGTCTTTTCCTCCTCCGTCAGCTTCAGGTTGTCCTCGCGCAGGAAGAACACGTCCGGATCGGAGAGCCAGGCGCGGCCGTTGAGCTGGCGGCGGAAGACGGTGTTCGCGATGGCCTGGCGGGTGGAGACGCGCTCGCGGTGCGTCTGGCGCATCAGCCAGCTGCCGTCCCAGTCCAGGCCGACGTCGCAGCTGATGCGGCAGTAATCCACCAGTCCGAAGGCCGGCATCACCGGCACGCCGCAGCCGAGGATCAGCTTGTCGCCGCAGAGCTCGCGGAGGAACTTCATCGCGCGGATCATGCGGCCGGCGCGACTCTCCCTCTCATTGCCGAAGGGTGCCGCGCCGTAGAGGAAGTCGAGCTTGACCAGGTCGAAGCCCCAGTCCTCGAACACGCGGCGGAAGCTCTCGCGGAGGTAAGCCTGTACTTCCGGCTTGTCGATGTCCAGCGCATAGAAGCCGCCCCAGTTGCTGCCGCAGTACCAGGGCTTCCCCTCGTGGAGGAAGAGCCAGTCGGGATGCTCGTTGAAGACTTTCGAGCGCGCGTTCGCCACAAAAGGCGCGAGCCAGAGCCCCGCCAGATACCCGCGCGCGTGGATCTCGTCCGCCAGGGGCTTGAGCCCATGCGGGAACTTGACGGGGTCGGTCTCCAGCCAGTCGCCCACGTTGCTCTCCCAGCCGTCGTCGATCTGGAAAAGGTCGCCCTTCTCCAGCACCTTTGCGCAGCCTTCGAGATCCGCGCGGATCGAGGCCTCGGAGATGTTCTCGTATCGATTGTACCAGCTCGAATACCCGGCCATTTTCTCCTGCGTGCGGCACTTCACGCCCATCGCGGCGAACCAGGCGTCGAAGACCTCGTCCTCGCCGCCCTCGGCGAAGAAGAGATCGAAGGCGTGGAACTCGCCGTCGACGGCAAGGCCTTCGCAGTCGCGGCGGATCGAGAGCTCCCCGGTGTTGGCGTCAAAGGAAAAGAGCGTATAGCCCGGCTCCTCGTCGAGCGAGGCGATGAGCCGATAGCTCTCGCCGCGGCGGAAATAGCACCAGCTCTCGCCGTGGGTGACGCCGCGGCGGTTGGGATAGGGGACGAAATAGTTGTCGCCGTAGCGCTCGAGCCCGTAGTGCTCCACGCCTTTTTTCGGCAGGTGGCGCAGCGAGCGGATCTTATCGCGGCGCGTGTACTCCGGGCAGTAGGTCCAGGTCTGGAAGCCGTTCATGAAGATCTTTTCGCCGTCGGCGAGCTCCACGCGCATCGTGGCCGTGACCGCGCGCAGCTTCCCGCGCAGCGGCAGCACGACGCGGACTTCGCCCGCGGCTTCGGCTGCTCCGCCAAGACGCTCGCCGCTTTGCAGTTCAATGACATAGTTCAGTTCGGACATGGATGATCCCTCTTTATTTCACAACATCGAATTCGATCTCAACGGACGCGGTCTGCGGCGAGGAAATGTGCAGCACGGCCTTGCCCGCGCGCCCGGTCGTGCGCAGATAGCAGCCGCTCATGCCGCCCTCGGCCGTCGCGTCCGCGGGTCCGCAGAGCTCGGCCGCGCCGGCGACGGTAAAGTGCAGCGGCAGCTGGGCGTAAGGGGCCGGATTGCCGTACTCGTCCACGACGCGCACGCGCACGGCCGCCATGTCGTAGGTCTCGCCCTCGCGCAGCGTCGTCGCGCTGGGCGTGCAGACCAGGCGCAGCTTCGCTCCCGGCGCGCGCGTCACGGAGGCGACGACCCTGCCGCCGACCTTTGCGTCGAAGCGCCAGCGCGTGGCCTCGCCGCCCCAGTTGCCCACGTATTTGCCGTAGAGCGCCACGCCGTCCTCGAAGCTGAGGCCGTAGCGCAGCATCACCGCGCCCATCTTCAGCTTGTCGGCTGCGGGCAGATTGGCCAGGCCGTTCTTCTCGGCCGAGAGCAGCAGGTCGTGCATGAATTTGGCCTTGAGCGGCTCGAAGCCCTCCTGCGAGCGCAGCAGGTCGCCGATCTTGTCGTCGATCAGCACCGGCCCGTGCCGGAGACCCTTCCAGCCCTTCGTCGAGAAGGTCGCGACGTAGTTGTCGTTCTTGTACAGCTTGACGCACTCCGCGTTCGTAAAGGCGTAGATCTCGCCGGTCTCGCCGCCGGGGTAGTCGCCGATGTCCATCGACGAGCCGACGTCGAGCACCCAGCGCCCGTCGCCCTGCGAGGCATAGGCCGAGGCCGCGAGCTTGGGGTTGCGGAAGGCGTCCATCACGCCGTGGTAACACACGCGGTTGCCCGAGCCGAAATCCTTGTGCGTGGGATAGTCGAACATACACCAGCCGAAGCAGCCCACGTGATGGCCGTCGGCCATCGCGTCGCCCAGCACGCGCATGTGGCGCAGCGCGTGCTCCTGACGGCGCGCCCAGGTGTCATAGCTCTTGGTGGGGAACATGTGGCCGTCGTGCTCGGAGATCAGCAGGGCCTTGGACATGTCGGGCGTGACCTTGTCCTTCGGCTTGCAGCCGGGGTTGTTTCCCTTGTGGGAGAAGTCGTTGTAGGCGTAGACGTCCTCCAGCAGACTGCTCTTTTCCAGATAGCGCACGCCGGAGGTCGGACGGCTGGGGTCAAGCTCGTGCGCGAGGGCGTTGGTGCGGCGGTAGAAGGCGTCGTTGTCCTGACTCTCGTTGATGCGCACGCCCCAGAGCACGATCGAGGGGTGGTTGCGGTACTGCGTCACCATCTCACGCACGTTCTCCACGGCCTGGTCGATCCAGCGCTCGTCGCCGATATGCTGCCAGCCGGGGATCTCGGTGAAGACCAGCAGGCCGCGGCGGTCACACTCGTCGATAAAGAAATGGCTCTGCGGATAGTGAGAGGTGCGCACGGCGGTCAGCTGCAGCTCCTCGCACAGGATGCGCGCGTCCTCGCGCTGCAGGCTCTCCGGCGCGGCGTAGCCGATATAGGGCCAGCACTGATGGCGGTTGAGCCCGCGCAGGAAATAGGGCCGGCCGTTGACGAGCAGCTCATCGGCGCGGAACTCGACGCTGCGGAAGCCGAAGGAAACGGCCTTGCTGTCGCCGCCCGGAAGGCTGACCTCGCAGGTATAGAGCTGCGGGCCGTCGGGATCCCACAGCCGCGCGGAGGGCACGGCCAGGGAGACCTCGCCCCGGCCCTCGGCTTCGGCGAGGACGGTCTTGCCGTCGAGGATCCGAACGCAGGCTTTTTCATATGCGCCGTCGATCTCAAAGCGGACGGCCGCGCGGCGATCCATGCCGGCGATCACGAACACGTCCTTGACGTAAGTCTTCTCGCGCACGTCGAGCCAGGCCTCGCGATAGAGCCCGCCGTAGGTCAGATAGTCGATCACAAAGCCGAAGGGCGGGATCTCGCCGTTTTCGGTGCAGTCGAGCTTCACCGCGACGCTGTTTTCCTCTCCCGGGCGGACGAGGCCGCCGATCTCGACGCGGAAGGCCGTGTAGCCGCAGCGGTGTTCGGCGGCGAGGACGCCGTTGACGTAGACGGACGCGATATGCGCCGCGCCGTCAAACTGCAGGAAGAGGCGCTTGTCCGCCCACTCCGCCGGGATGTCCAGCTTTCTGCGGTAGCCGCAGATCATCTCATAGTCGGCGGGAAGCGCGTAGTTCTGCGGCAGCGGGCGGACGCTGTGCGGCAGGCGCACCTCTTCCGCGGAGCCCTCGAAAGCGGGGAAGTCCTCGCGCCAGGTCTCGGTGAACTCCCATCCGCTGCAAATACTCTTCAGCATAGCAATACTCCCGTAAAAAAGTTTTGAGCATAACCTTTTACATTATAATCTATCCGCGCGGTCGCCGCAAGAGTGCTTTTTTAGGCGCCCCTCGCGGCGCGGCGGAAAACGGGAGCGGCGATCTGCCGCTCCCGTTCGGAAGACTATTCTTTTTTCAGCCCGAATTCCCTCGCCAGGGCGGCAAAGGCGCCCATCGAGCGATCGATCATCTCCCGCGGCACGCAGTAAGCCAGGCGCAGATAGCCCGGAACGCCGAAATCGTCGCTCGGGACGAGGATCAGCTCATAGCGCTTGGCGCGCTCGCTGAAGGCCACGGCGTCCGGGATCGGGCTTTTGACGAAGAGATAGAAAGCCCCGTCCGGATACACGCACGTGAAGCCCAGCTCCCGCAGCCCGCCGTAAAGCGCCTCGCGGTTCCGCGCGTAGACGTCCAGATCCGCCGTCGCGTCGAGACAGCGCTCGACGACGCGCTGGATGAGGCTGGGCGCGTTGATGTAGCCGCAGCCGCGCGCCGCGCCGGCGATCGCGTCGAACACGGCCTCCCTGTCCCGGACCCGGCTGCTGACGGCGAGATAGCCCAGACGCTCGCCCGGCAGGGACAGAGACTTGCTGTAGGAGTAGCAGATCACCGTGTCGTCGTAATAATCCGCCGCGCAAAGAGGCCTGCGCCCGTCGAAGAGCAGCTCGCGGTAGGGCTCGTCCGCAAGCAGATAGACCGGATGGCCGTACCGCCGCTCGGCGTCGGAGAGCAGCGCGGAGATCCTGCGCAGGCTCTCCTCCGTCAGTACCGCGCCGGAGGGGTTGTTCGGCGAGTTGAGGATCACCAGCTTGACCTTTTCGTCGAGCACCGACGTGAGCGCGCCGAGATCCGGCTGCATGTCCTCGCGCGGCGGCACCGTGACGAGCGCGCCGCCCGCGGCCTCGGCGAAGACGCGGTACTCCATGAAAAAGGGCGCGAATGCGACGGCCTTTTCCCCGGGAAGCAGCACGGCGCGGCAGAAGGCGGCAAGGCCCGCGGAGGCGCCCATCGTGACGTAGACCTGGCGCCAGTCGAAGTCTGTCCCGCTCTTCTCGCTCAGCTGCCGGGCGATGGCCCTGCGCAGGCTCGGCAGGCCCGGCGCGGGCGTGTAGGCGTGCAGCTCGACGGGATCCGTCTCCTCCAGCAGCGCCCGGAAGGCCTCGTTCACGCAGGGCGGAGGCGGTACGCTGGGATTGCCGATGGAAAAATCAAAGACGTTTTCCCGGCCGATCTCCGCCTTGCGGGCGGCGGCGTAGCCGGCGAGCGCGCGGATGTTGTTTTCCGTCCGGCCCCAGGCAAGGCTCCGGGCGCTGAGTGCTTCGATCATGTCCGTTCCTCCTTTTGCGGGACCCGGCCGCGCGCGGCGAGCATCTTGTCCTTGAGCGCCATCAGCTCCCCGGAGAGATCGACGTAGTAGCCGTGCGGGTTTTCAAAGCGCTTGACCTCCGGCCAGAGCGTGGCGAGCTCGGCGGCGCAGTTCGCGCGGATCTCCTCGAGCGTCGGCAGCGCATAGACCAGCTCGCCCTTTTCGAAGATGGGGACAAGCAGCTCGCGCGCGGTGAAGTTTTCCATCGTCTTGCGCTTCCAGCGCGCGTCGGGATCGCAGATCTCCAGGGGCTTCGTGTCGTCCACGCGCTCGTGCCGCAGGCAGATGTAGTCCGCCTCGGCCATGCCGCTCTCGCGGCTGTAAAAACGGTAGAGCTTCTTGAAGCCGGGGTTCGTGATCTTGCCGACGTTTTCGCTGATCTTGATCTTCGGCACGATCGCGCCCGCGGCGTCCTCCACGGCGCAGAGCTTGTAGACCCCGCCGAAGACGGGGCTGCTCTTCGAGGTGATCAGCCGCTCGCCCACGCCGAAGGAATCGATCTGCGCGCCCTGGCGCAGCAGGTCCGCGATCAGCCACTCGTCCAGCGAGTTGGACACCGTGATCCGACAGCCCTGCCAGCCGGCCTCGTCGAGCATCTTCCGCGCCTGCTTGGTAAGATACGCCATGTCGCCGGAATCGAAGCGGATGCCGCAGCTCGTGATGCCGAGAGGCCTGAGGACCTCGTTGAAGGCGCGGATCGCGTTCGGCACGCCCGAGCGCAGCGAGTCGTAGGTGTCCACCAGCAGCACGGCGTTGGTCGGATAGCTGCGGCAGTAGCTGACGAAGGCCTCATACTCCGAGGGGAACATCTGCACCCAGGAGTGCGCCATCGTGCCCAGCGCCTTCACGCCGTAGAGCAGGTCGGAGACCGTGCAGGCCGTGCCGCAGCAGCCGCCGATGTAGGCCGCGCGCGCGCCGACGACGGCGCCGGCAATGCCCTGGGCGCGGCGCGAGCCGAATTCCATCACCGCCCGGCCCTCGGCCGCGCGGCAGATGCGGCTGGCCTTCGTGGCGATCAGGCTCTGGTGGTTGAACTCCAGCAGCAGATAGGTCTCCAGCAGCTGGGCCTGGATCGCGTTCGCGCGCACGGTGATCACCGGCTCGCGCGGGAAGATCGGCGTGCCCTCCGGCACGGCCCAGACGTCGCCCGTGAAGCGGAAGTGTCTGAGATAATCGAGAAAGGCTTCGCTGAAGATGCCGCGCGAGCGGAGATAGTCGATATCCTCCGGCTCGAAGCGCAGGTTCCGGATGTAGTCCACGATCTGCTCGAGCCCCGCGGCGACGGCGAAGCCGCCGCCGTCCGGCACGTCGCGGAAGAACACATCGAAATAGCAGATCTGATCGGCCATCCCTGCGTTGAAATAGCCGTTCGACATCGTCAGCTCGTAGAAATCGCAGAGCATCGTCAGGTTGATCCCGTTCGCACTTTTCAAGGTATAGGTCCTCCTTCGGCGGATATGCTTTCTTATATCTTCATTATATCCTTGCCGTATCGGAGGCGCAAGATACGTTTATCATTTGACATTTTGTCACGCGCAGAGATTGACTTGCCTGGGCTTTTGGTATATTCTGATATTTGGTAAAAAACGCGTAAAAACGCTTAAACAGGAGATAAACCGATGAAAAAAGAACTATTTACTCCGGGGCGCACCGAGCTCGCGGGCAACCATACCGACCACCAGAAGGGACGTATCCTCGCCTCCGCGGTCGATCTCGGTCTCTACGCGAAATATGAAGCGAACGACGAGGGCGTCGTGCGGATCCATTCCCTCGGCTACGAGCCCTTTGAGGTGAAGATCAGCCAGCTTGCCGTCCGCCCGGCCGAATTCGGCTCGCCGAAGTCGCTTGTGCGCGGCATGATCAACGAATTCGCCGCTCTCGGCCTGGCGGTCGGCGGCTTTGACGCCCAGCTGCGCAGCACGCTCGCCGCCGGCTCGGGGCTGAGCTCCTCGGCGGCCTTCTCCGTCATGATCGGCCGCATCCTCAGCGCGCTGTTCAACGACGGCAAGGTCGACGCCGTGGTGATCGCGCGCGCGGCCCAGGCGGCCGAGAACAAATACTTCGGCAAGCCCTGCGGCCTGATGGACCAGCTGGCCTGCTCGCTGGGCCACACGGTCTACGTCGATTTCAAGACCAACGAGATCGTCCCCCTGGTCGCGGACTTCGAGGCCATGGGCCTCACGCTCTGCCTGACCGACACCGGCGGCAGCCATGCGGGTCTGGACAGCTCCTACGCGCGCATCCCGGCGGATATGGTGTACGTGGCCAACCTCTTTGACAAGGGCGTGCTCGGCGACGTCGACCCGGCGGAATTCCGCGCCAAGGGCTGGGACCCGGCCAACCGTCCCGTGCGCCGCGCGATGCACTTCTTCGACGAGAACGAGCGCGTGCCGCTGATGCGCGACGCGCTGCTTGCGCGCAACGGCGAGGAGTACATGCGTCTGATGAACGCCTCCGGCCGCTCGTCGGAGGAGCTGCTCAACAACATCGTCACCAGCGCCACGGGCGACACGAAGCTGGCCGAGGGCCTGGAGAAAAGCCGCAAGCTGCTCGAGGGCCGCGGCGCCTGGCGCGTCCACGGCGGCGGCTTCGCCGGCTGCGTGCAGGCCTTGATGCCCACGGATTACTTCCCCGTCTACAAAGAGGAGATGGAGAAGGAATTCGGCGCGGACAGCTGCCGGCACATCCGGCTCGTGTGAGAGAAAACGTATGGAAAAAGGACTGAGAGATCTTCTCTCAGTCCTTTTTCTTTTCGCTCAGCGTGGCGATAAAGCTCGGGATGCCGAGCTCGTGGAGACGCCCGCTGCCGTTTGTGTCCTCATAGAGCGCGAGCAGCGTGAAGCCCGCCTCGAGCTGGCCGCCGATCTGCTCGGCAAGCGTATGGGAAAACTGCACGCCGCAGTCGCTGCGCCGCAGCTGCTCCATCTGGTCGGGATCGGCGAGCGGGTCGAAGGGCAGGCGGTTGACGATCTCGCGCTCCTCGTCGTCCGTGATGAAATTCACGCCGTTGTCCATCCCCGCGAGCAGCCGCCCGCCGGGACGGAGCACGCGCAGGCACTCCCGCCAGATCGGCCGCACCTCGCGGACATAGCAGTTCGACACGGGATGGAAGATCAGATCGAAGCTCCCGTCGGCGAAGGGCAGGGGCTTCGACATGTCGGCGCGGACGATCTCGATCTCATAGCCCTCGCGCGCGGCCACGGCGCGCTCGCTCTCAAGCTGCCGCTTCGAATAGTCCAGCACGGTGCACACGGCGCCGAGCGCGGCAAAGATCGGCATCTGCTGGCCGCCTCCGCTGGCAAGTCCCAGCACGCGCTTGCCGCGCAGATCGCCGAACCACTCGTGCGGCACGGTCTTCGTCGGCGTGAGCAGCACGTCCCAATCGCCGTTCCTCGCGCGCTCAAAGCTCTCGCGGCCGATGGGGCGGCCCCATTCCCAGCCTTCGGCGATCCAGCGGTCGATCGTCGAGGCGTTGATGTCCTGATAGTCCATGATGGCCCATCCTTTTTTTGTTTTTCTTCAGTATACCCCTCCGTCGCCGGTCTTGTAAAGGTCAAGAAATTCCTCGAGCGTCAGGCCGTGATCCGTCATGAAGGCCGCGGCCTCCGCTCCGACGTAGCGGAAGTGCCAGGGCTGGTAGACGTGGCCGGTGATCGACTTGCGGTCTTTGGGATAGCGCAGGATAAAGCCGTATTCCCAGCTGTGTTCCTTCAGCCAGGCGAAGAGCTTGGTGTTTTCCAGACTGCTGTCCTTTTCCGCGTAATAGCGGTCGGCGATGTCGACGGCGAGCCCGCTGCGGTGCTCGCTCTCGCCCGGGAGCCCGACGATGGTCTGCGCGGTCTCCGAGCCGTATTTCGCCGCGGTGCGCCGGAAGATATGCTCCTGCGCGGCGGCGTCCGTATAGCCGCAGGAGAGATAGACGCTCAGCCCTGCGCCGCGCGCGTCCGCGATCATCGCGCGCAGCTCGTCCGCGATCCGCGCGTCCACCGGCACGCCGCCGACGCGCACGGTCTCCGCGGGCTCCTCCTTCACCGGACGGCCGCTGCCGTAGAGCTGCAGCGGCCATTCGTCGGCCGCGAGCTCCGGCTTGCCGGCGCTGAGACGGCGGTAGGCGTCGCTGAGCGCCGCCGCGCTCGGCGGCGACGCGGCGGGAGGCTCCTCCGCACCCTCGGCCGCGGCCTGCTGCGGCCCGCGGGAGTTGAGCACGAAGATCAGCGCGCAGAGCGTGCACATCCCCGCGCGGAACAGACGCCGAAAAAACATGCCGCTTCGCCCCTTTCCGAGCCGCCGCGCCCGAATGCGGCGGCTTTGCTGAAGATGGGACAAGCATAGCACCCGCCCCGAGGCGAAAAAGGGCGAAAAAAGAACCCCGAAAAACAAAGTTTTTCGGGGCGCTTTTCAGTTTGCTGCTTTTCTGTTTCAGGCCTTGGGCTCGGCCGGACCCCTGTACAGCTCGACGAACTCCTCCAGGCAGAGACCGTTTTCCATGATGTACTTCGCGGCGGGAACGCCGACATAGCGGAAGTGCCAGGGCTCATACATCACGCCGGTGATGCTCTCCTTCCCCTCGGGGAAGCGGAGGATGAAGCCGTAGTCCTGGCAGTTCTCACGCAGCCAGACCTCCAGCGGGATGTTGTGCAGGTCGGCGGCGCGCAGCGGGGTGCGCCAGTAGTCGATGATGTCCGCGCACAGGCCGCTCTGGTGCTCGCTGCAGCCGGCGGGCATCGTGATATAGAAGCCGTTCTTGTCCTTGCCGTCCGCGATGCCGTTGTTGATGCAGACGCGGCGGAAGTTGTCCGCCTGGTACTGATAGCTGCGGTAGCAGGAGGTGAGATAGACGATGTCCAGCTTCAGCGCGTCCTTGGCGGCGCCGCAGAAGTCCACCAGCGCCTGCGCGATGCGCAGGTCGACGCGGGAATCCACGCGGTTGGGGTTGTAGTTCGTCTGCACGTCGCGCTCGGAGAGCGTCAGGTTGATATAGCCGAACTGCTCCGGCTCATAGTCCGCGGGCAGGGGATTGTCCGCGTTGACAAGCACGAACTCCCAGCTGTCGATGTCGATATCCGGCGGCGCGGGCAGACCGAGCGCGGCGGCGCGGCCCTCGGGCGTGTCGGGCAGGGGCGTGGGCTCCGGCGCGGGCTCGACCGTGGGGATGACCGGCTCGACCGCGGCGCCGTCCTGCGTGTCGATCGGCTCGGCGACGGGGGGCGGAGTCTGCACGCTCTGATCGACGGGGACGCCGCCCTCGCCGGTCTTGAGATCCGTATAATCGCCGCTCTTCGGCGCGGCCTGGGCGAAAATGAACAGACCGTAGGCAAAGGCGGTCAGCAGCACCAGACCGAGGATGACGCGGATGATGCGGAGGAAGATCTTCATGTTCACGCCTCCTATCAAGGCTTTTTCTTACCTTCCATAATAACATCACGAAAAAGAATGGTCAAGAACAAGTTAACAATAATCGCCGCCGCGGCACTTGATTGCGCCGCCGCCCCATGCTATACTTTTCTCATAGAAATCGAGGAGGGCTCATCATGACCATCACCTGGTGCGGACACGCCTGTTTTCTGCTCGAAAGCGACTGCGGCAGCATCGTCTTCGACCCCTACGCCCCCGGGAAGGTCCCGGGCTGGAAGCTGCCGGCGCTCACGGCGGACCGGGTCGTCTGCAGCCACGGCCACAACGACCACAACTACGCCGCGGGCGTCGCGCCGACGGGCGGGACCTTCACGGGAAAGATCCTGCAGATCCCCACGTTCCACGACGACAGGCGCGGCGCGCTGCGCGGGGAGAACACGGTCACGCTCGTCGAGGCCGAGGGCCTGCGCGCCGTGCACATGGGCGACATCGGCTGCCCCCTGACGGCGGAGCAGATCGCCTCGCTCGGGCGCGTGGACGTGCTGATGATCCCGGTCGGCGGGCACTACACCGTCGACGCGGCGCAGGCCTGGGAGATCGCGAAGGCGCTCTCAGCCGCCATCGTGATCCCGATGCACTACCGCGGCCGCGGCTTCGGCTATGACGTGATCGGCACGGTCGAGCCCTTTTTGAAGCTCGCCGGGAACGTGAAGGAGATTGCGGGTATGCGCTATGCCGTCGACCTTGCCGACGCGCCCGCGACGATCGTCTTCCGGCGCTGAGGGGACGGAGGACGGTCCGTTCGGAAAAAAGCACAGGGGCGGCCTCCGCCGCCCCTGTGCTTTTTGTTTTGCCCCTTTTTACCGCACGCTGCCGGCGAAGCGCAGGAAGGCGGCGGTGCCGGCCTCGTCCCGCTTGAACACGCCCGCGTGCTCGAGCACGGTCTTGAACACCTCGCCGACCTCCCTTTGCAGGATCGTCTCGACGTTCTCCGGACGGAGCTCGTATTTCTCCCTCAGCTCCTCGATCCAGGGCGCGTGCTTTTCCGTCAGGGGAGAAGCCGCGAGATCCTCGCCCGAGACGAGACGGCGGCCGAGCTCGGCGAGCTCGCCGCGCAGCCGCGCGGGCAGCACGGCCAGGCCCATCACCTCGATCAGGCCGATGTTCTCCTTCTTGATGTGGTGCAGCTCGGCGTGCGGGTGGAACAGGCCGAGCGGGTGCTCCTCGGTCGTGAGGTTGTTGCGCAGCACGAGGTCGAGCTCGTAATCGGCGCCGCGGCGCCGCGCGATCGGCGTGATCGTGTTGTGCATCTCGCCGTCGGTCTCGGCGAAGATCGAGACCTCGGGGTCGGAATAGGCACGCCAGGCGTCCAGGATCCGGCCCGCCAGATCCACCAGACGGCCGCTGTCGGCGCAGCGGAGGCGGATCACGCTCATCGGCCAGCGCACGATGCCCGCCGCGACGTCCTCGAAGCCGGGGAAGCGCAGCTCGCGCTCGATTTGGGCGCGGGCCATCGCGAACTCGTAGCGCCCGCCCTGGAAGTGGTCGTGGCTGAGGATCGAGCCGCCGACGATCGGCAGGTCGGCGTTCGAGCCGATGAAGTAATGCGGGAAGAGCGTGACGAAATCGAGCAGGCGGCGGAAGGCCGCGCGGTCGATCTTCATCGGGCGGTGCTCGGCGCAGAGCGCGATGCAGTGCTCGTTGTAGTAGACGTAGGGAGAATACTGCAAAAACCAGTCCTCGCCCGCCAGCCTGATCGGCAGGATGCGGTGGTTCTCCCGCGCCGGATAGTCGGCGCGCCCGGCGTAGCCCTCCGCCTCGCGGCAGAGCTGGCACTTCGGGTAGCCCGAGGGCGCGGCGCTGCGGGCCGCGGCGATGGCGCGCGGGTCCTTCTCGGGCTTGGAGAGATTGATCGTGATGTCCAGCTCGCCGTACGCGGTCGGGGCCTTCCACTTGCGGTCCTTCGCGATGCGGTAGCGGCGGATATAGTCCGTGTCGCAGGAGAAGCGGTAGTACCAGTCGGTGGCGCGCTCCGGGCTTTCGTCGTACAGCGCGCGGAAGCGCCCGATCACGGCCGAGGGCCGCGGCGTCAGCACGCCCATGAGGCGCGTGTCCAGCAGGTCGCGGCTCGTGATCCCGCCGTCGATGAGGCCGCGCGCGGCGGCGTCGTCGAGGATGGCCTTGAGGATCGCCTCAAGGTCCTGCCCGGCCTCTTCGCCCGTCGGCTCAAAGCCGTCCAGACCGAGGATGTCCAGGATGCGGTTGCGCGCCCAGATCCCGTCGGCGGGCTCGATCAGTCCCTTGTCCAGGCCATAGCGCACGAGCGCGTTGATCTCGTCGTATATCATGTCGTCTCTCCCCATATTCTGGTATCGCAGAGATTATACCACAGCAGCGCGCCCCTGCGCAACTTCGCGATTGTATCTTTCCCGGCGCTGTGATAAAATGCTGTCTGTGAAAAACGACTCGGAGGGACACACGCTATGGAGATGACTGCGGCCGCCTCGTGGCTGACGGACACGTTTTCGTCCTTTGATCTCGGGATCCTGAGCCTGATGCACACGCTCGCGGAGAAGGCGGGCGCGGTCCTCACGCCGCTGTGCCGGCTCATCACGCTGCTGGGCGAAAAGGGGATCCTCTTTTTCCTGCTCGCGCTGGCGCTGATGTGCTTTGCCAAAACGCGGCCTCTGGGCGTGTGCGTCTTCGGCGCGGTGTGCTGCGGCGCGCTGATCACGAACATCCTGCTCAAGGATTTTGTCGCCCGGCCGCGCCCCTTTGAGACGCTGTCGATCTACCGCGAGTGGTGGCAGGCGGTCGGCGCCCCGGCCGAGGACGGCTTTTCCTTCCCCTCCGGCCACGTCACCGCGGCGGCGGCGGGCATGAGCGCGATCTGCTTCATGCAGGGCAAGCGCTGGCTGTGGCCCGCGGCGGGCGTGGTATTCCTGATGTGCTTCGCGCGCAACTATCTGATGGCCCACTTCCCCAGCGACGTCGCCTCGGCGGCGCTCATCGGGATCTTCTCCGGCTTCGTCGCCTGGGGGATCACGCGGTGGATCTTCGCCTTCTTCTGTACGCGCAGCAGGGGCGACAGGCTGGCCCGCTTTGTGCTGAACTGGGATCTCCCGCTGCCCTCGTTCCTGACCTACCGCGGCAGGCATTGAAAACAAAAAAAGAACGCCGGATCCGAGGGATCCGGCGTTCTTTTTCGTTATCGTTCCATGTCCAGGATCTTGCGGAACTGCGTCTCGTAGAGCTCGCGGTAGACGCCGCCCTTTTCCAGCAGCTCCTCGTGCGTGCCGCTCTCCGCGATCACGCCGTCCTTGACGACGAGGATGCGGTCGGCCTTGAGAATGGTCGAGAGGCGGTGGGCGATGACGATGCTCGTCCGCCCCTCCATCAGCGCCTCGAGCGCCTCCTGGATCGCGTTCTCGGTGATCGAGTCCAGCGCCGAGGTCGCCTCGTCGAGGATCAGGATCTTCGGGTCCTTGAGGATCACGCGCGCGATCGAGAGGCGCTGCTTTTCGCCGCCGGAGAGCTTGAGCCCGCGGTTGCCCACCATCGTGTCGTAGCCCTCGGGCTGCGCGTCGATAAAGTCCTCAAGATTGGCGATATAGCAGGCCGCGTCGATCTCCTCCTGCGTGGCGTCGTCCTTGGCGTAGAGCAGGTTGTCGCGGATCGTGCCGTTGAAGAGATAGCTGTCCTGCGTCACAACGCCGATCTGGCTGCGCAGATACGAAAGATCGAAGTCCCGCACGTCCACGCCGGCGATCTTCACGCTGCCGGAGAGCACGTCGTAGAGCCGGGGGATGAGGTTGACCACCGTGGACTTGCCGGAGCCGGAGGGGCCGACGATGGCGTACATCTTCCCGCCGGGCACCGTGAAGTCGATGTCCGTCAGCAGGGGCTTGTCCGGCGAATAGGAGAAGGCCACGTGCTCGTAGACGATGTCCGCGTCGGTCACGTCGGGCGTCAGGCCGTTCTCGGGGGACTGGATCGGGTTGGGCATGTCGAAATACTCGAAGATGCGCGTGAAGAGCGCGAGGGAGCGCGTGAAGTCCACATGGATGTTCAGCAGGCTCTCCACCGGGCGGTAGAGCCGGTTGATGAGCGAGACCGTGGCCGTGATCGTGCCGACGGTGAGGGCGCTGTCCATTTCGGAGATGATGAACCAGCCGCCCGCAAAGTAGATCAGCAGCGGACCGAGCTGGGTGAACAGGCCCATCACCACGCGGAACCAGCGGCCGCTGTTCTGCTCGCGCAGGGCCAGCTGCGTGACCTCCTCGTTGACGTCGACAAAGCGGTCGTACTCCTTTTTCTCGCGCGTGAAGAGCTTGACGAGCAGCGAGCCGGAGACCGACAGCGTCTCGTTGATCAGCTGGTTCATCTCGTCGTTTTTCGCCTGCGCGTCGGTCAGCAGCTGATAGCGCTTCTTGCCCACGCTCTTGGTCGGCAGGATCAGCAGCGGGATCACGACGATGCCCACGATCGCGAGCTTCCAGCTCATCGTAAAGAGCGCGACGAGCGTGGTCACCACGGTCGCGATATTCGACACGATGCTCGACAGCGTCCCGGAGATCACCGAGCTCACGCCCGAGATGTCCGTGTTCATGCGGGTGATGATGTCTCCCTGCTTCTCCGAGGTGAAGAAGGCGTGCGGCATGTGCTGGAGATGGTCGTACATCTGGTTCTTCATGTCGAAGATGATGCGCTGGGAGATCCAGGCGTTGATGTAGCTCTCGAGCACCGAGATCACCTGCGAGGCCGTCAGCGTCACGAAGGCCATGACGAGCAGCTGGATGAGCAGGCGCATGTTTTTGCCTACCAGCGCCTCGTCCACGATGCGCCCGGTGATGATGCTCGGCAACAGGCCGACCACCGCCGAGAGCAGGATCGTCACGAACACCAGCAGGAACTGCAGCCAGTAGGGCTTAAGATAGCCGAGGATGCGGCGGATCAGCGCGCCGCTGACCTTCGGCAGGTTTTTCTTTTCTTCCTCGGTCAGAAATCCGCGGGGACCGAGCCCTCTTCCGGGACCGGGCATGGGACCACTCCTTTCCCTGAAAACACACCGAACGCGTCTTTTTCTCGATTTTATCCCTCCTGAGCGCCGCCGTCAATTCCCTT
This sequence comes from Oscillospiraceae bacterium, assembly GCA_017447645.1. Lineage (GTDB taxonomy): Bacteria > Bacillota > Clostridia > Oscillospirales > Oscillospiraceae > Limivicinus. The sequence continues at coordinate 17,105 of JAFSNA010000101.1, read as the reverse complement.
TTTGTATCCGCGGCGCGGCGGACTGGACCAAAAACGGGACACAAACGCCCCCTTGCGCACTTTTCCCGCGCGCGGTAGAATGGTATCATCAGATCACAGGGAGAAAAACCATGCCGAACATCATCGAGATCCGCGATTTTTCCGCGCCGGAGCTGGACGTCTACGCGCGTCTGACGGAAAATCAGCTCGTCTGCCGCCGCGACCCCTCGCAGGCCCTCTTCATCGCCGAGAGCCCCGTCGTCATCGAGCGGGCGCTCGACGCCGGCTGCGCGCCCGTCTCGTTCCTGATGGAGACGAAGCACGCTTCGGGCAAGGGACGCCCTCTGATCGCGCGCTGTCCCGGCATTCCCGTTTACACCGCGCCGCTCGAGGTCCTGACGCAGCTGACGGGCTTCCATCTCACGCGTGGGATGCTCTGCGCGATGCGGCGGCCGGCGTTGCCTTCCGCGGAGGAGGTCTGCCGCGGCGCCCGAAGGCTCGCGGTGCTGGAAAACGTGATGAATCCGACGAACATCGGCGCGATCTTCCGCTCGGCGGCGGCGCTGGGCATGGACGCGCTGCTGCTCACCGACGAGGGCAGCGACCCGCTCTACCGCCGCGCGATCCGTGTGAGCATGGGCACGGTCTTCCAGCTGCCCTGGGCGTATTTCCCTTCCGGCGAGCCCTGGACGCAGACCCTGCGACGCCTGGGCTTCCGCACGGCCGCGATGGCGCTGAAGGAGGACTCGCTGCGCCTCGACGATCCGCGGCTGCGGGAATGTGAAAAGCTCGCCGTCGTGCTCGGGACGGAGGGCGACGGCCTGGCCGCGTCCACGATCGCGGACTGCGACTGGACCGTGCGCATCCCGATGGCGCACGGCGTGGATTCGCTCAATGTCGCCGCGGCCAGCGCCGTGGCTTTCTGGGAGCTGGGAAAGAGGGCGTAATGGACTATCATTCCATTTACCAAACAGAAACGCCGGAGTTCCTCCTGCGCCTGTGCGACACGCCGCCGCTGCGGCGCCTGAGGGACGTGGGGATGAACTGCGGCTGCGAGTATACGGCCTTCCCGCGCTTTGCCGGCATCGAGCGCTACACGCGCTTCGAGCACAGCCTCGGCGCGGCGCTGATCGTCTGGCGCTTCACGCACGATGAGAAGCAGGCCGCGGCCGCGCTGCTGCACGACGTCGCCACGCCCGTCTTCGCCCATGTGGTGGACTTCCTGTGCGGGGACTACCTCGAACAGACCGCGACCGAGAGCGGCACGGCGGAGATCATCCGCTCTGACGCCGAGCTCGGCGCGATCCTGCGTGCTCTCGGCCTGCGCACCGGAGACGTGGAGGACTATCACCGTTATCCGATCGCGGACAACGATCCCCCGCGGCTCTCGGCCGACCGGCTGGACTATACCTGCGGCAACGCGGTGAACTTCTCTCTGGCTTCCCGAGAGGAGCTCTCCGAACTCTTTGCCGATCTGCGCGCCGGGGAAAACGAATCCGGCGAGACGGAGCTTGTTTTTCAAAGCGAAGAAAAGGCCGCGCGCTTTGCCTTCCTCGCGCTGGACTGCTCGCGGATCTATGTCTGCGACGCCGACCGCTATGCGATGCAGCGCCTTTCCGAGCTGCTGCGCGCCGCGCTGGCGGCGGGCGTGATCTGCGAGCGCGACCTCGCCTCCACGGAGGAGGCGGTGATCGCCGGGCTCTGCGCCGATCCGGCTCTCGCGGCGGACTGGGCGGCCTTCCGCGCGCTGAGACGCACCGAGCGCGCGGATGCGCCGGACGAAAGAAGCTCCTGGCGGAAGATCTTCGCCAAGCACCGCCGCATCGACCCCTTTGTGGCCGGCCGCGGCCGCGTCAGCGCACTCGATCTCGCCTTCGCCGCGGAGCTGAACGGCTTTATGAACGAGAAACACGACTACTTTGTCCTGGGAGAATGACATGACAGACCTGCTTGCCGGACTGAATACGGCGCAGCGCGAAGCCGTCACGGCGACGGAGGGCTTCGTGCGCGTGATCGCGGGCGCGGGCTCGGGCAAGACGCGCGCGCTGACGCGGCGCTTCGCCTATCTCGTGACGGAGCTGGGCATCCTGCCCGGCCACATCCTCTGCGTGACCTTCACCAACAAGGCCGCGAACGAGATGCGCCGCCGCATCCACAACCTCACCGGCGACAACGACACGGGCTATATCAACACCTTTCACGGCTTCTGCGTGTCGGTGCTGCAGGAGGACAGCTACGCCGTTTCCTATCCCAAACGCTTCCTCGTGCTGGACAATTCCGACATCGATTCGATGCTGCGCGTGATCTACGAGGAGCGCGGCCTCTCCCTGCGCGACATGACCTTTTCGGCCGCGCGCGACATGATCGAGATCGAAAAGCTGAAAAACCGCCCCGAGTACTACCGGGAGCTCATCGCCCTCTCGCCCGACGAGCTGCGCGAGAAGTACGAAAAGGCCGACACGGCGCGGGACATCATCTTCTTCGGCTATCTCTGGCAGGAGAAAAAGTGCTTCGCCCTCGACTACAACGACCTGCTGATCTTCACGCTGTACATCTTCTCGCAGAACGAGGAGATCCGCCTGAAATGGCAGAAGCGGCTCGAATACATCATGATCGACGAGTTCCAGGACATCGACGAGCCGCAGTACCGGCTGATGAAGGCGCTGTGCGCCTACCATAAAAACCTTTTCATCGTCGGTGACCCGGACCAGACGATCTACACCTGGCGCGGGGCGAACGTGCGCTTCCTGCTCGACTTCGACAGAGAGTTCCCCTCGACGCGCACGATCATGATGATGGAGAACTACCGCTCCACGCCGCAGATCCTCGCCGCGGCGAACGCGCTGATCGCCAAAAACGCCTCGCGCATCAAAAAGGAGCTGATCCCCACGCGGCCGGACGGGGAGAGCGTGCTGTGCCACTACGCCGAGAACGCCGAGGCCGAGGCGAAATGGATCCTCACGGAGATCCGCGCGCTGGAGGGCGCGGGCGTGCCGCTGCGCGAGATCGCGGTGCTCTACCGCGCGCACTACATCACCCGCAGTCTCGAGGAGCTGTTCCTGAAGGAGAAGCTGCCCTATACGATCTACAGCGGCGTGCAGTTTTTCGACCGCATGGAGATCAAGGATGCGCTTTCGTATCTGCGCATGCTCTGCTACCGCGACGATCTCTCCTTCCTCCGCACGGCGAACACGCCCAGGCGCAACCTCGGCCAGCGCCGCATGGCCTTTCTGCGCGAATGGGCCGAGGAGCACGGCTGCACGCTCTACGAGGCGCTGCGCCGCACCCGCGAGGACGAGATCTTCCGCGGCACGAGGGCGGCGAAATACGTCTCGCTCATCGAGTACTACACCACGCTCGCGGACTCGTGCCCGGTCTCCGAACTGCTCACCGCCATCCTGACCGAGAGCGGCTATGAGGAGATGCTGCGCACCGAGGGCTCGCAGGAGCGGCTGGACAACCTCGCCGAGCTCAAGCAGTCGATCTACGAATACGAGACTTCCTGCGGCGAGGAGTGTACGCTCGAGCACTATCTCAAGCACGTCGCGCTCTTCACCAACGCCGACACGGCCGAGGCGCCCGACAAGATCAAGCTGATGACCGTCCACAGCGCCAAGGGTCTGGAATTCCCCTACGTCTTTCTCTGCGCGATGAACGAGGGCGTCTTTCCGGGACGCAAGACCGTCACGCTGCCCGGCATGGAGGAGGAGAGGCGTCTGGCCTTCGTGGCCGTGACGCGCGCGGAAAAGCGGCTCTACCTATCCGAGAGCGCGGGGCGCAGCTTCGACGGCGCGCCGAAGTACCCCTCGCGTTTCCTGCTGGACATCGGCGAGGAGAACCTGGAGCTGACGGCCCCGCCGCGCGCGGATCTGATCGCGGAGGCGAGGGAATATATCGCCTGCAGCGAGAAGTACCTGCCCGGACGGGCGGAGGAAAACGCCTTTGAAGTCGGCGCGCGGGTAAAGCACCCGATCATGGGCGAGGGCTCGGTCGAGGCGCTGGATCTCGAAATGCGCGCGTATCTCGTGAAATTCGACTGCATGGACACGCCCCGCGCGATCTCCTTCAAGGCGAAGCTCGGGCGCGCGGAATGAGCGCGTCCAAACAGCGGCCGCTGCAAAACGGCTTTCCCCATGTCATCCTGAGGAACGAAGTGACGAAGGATCTTTCTTTTGAAGGTTTTAACGAACCTTTCAAGAAAGATCCTTCGCTGCGCTTAACAGGCTGTTTTGCAGCGGCCCTTGTTTGCCTTTTCCCCCGCCGGGAACAAGAAAAAAGACGAAGCCTCCGTCGCGTCCGACGGAGGCTTTGTCTTCATATCCGATTCTTACTTGATGCCGTACTTCTTGTTGAACTTGTCCACGCGGCCGCTGGTGTCGACCAGCTTCTGCTTGCCGGTGTAGAAGGGGTGGCACTTGGAGCAGATTTCGACCGTGATGTCCTTCTTGGTGGAGCCGGTCTCGATGACGGCGCCGCAGGCGCAGCGGATGGTGGTCTGCTCGTACTTCGGATGGATACCTGCTTTCATGATGTGTTCTCCTTGATCAAGGCTGTCTTGATTTGCCGAAGGCATAGTTACAAGACGCAGAGAGGATTGTAACACAGCGTCCGGCAGAATGCAAGAGCTTTTTTCACGGTTTTTCTCCCGGCTCCACCCGGGCCGCTCTGCCCATCGCGAGGAAGTAGAGCACGCACTCCTTCACGGGCTTGCGGAAAATGCGCTCCATCGCCGCGGCGTAAGCGCGCAGCTGCGGCGTATAGAGCGCGCGGCGCTCGTCAAGCTGCGCCTCCGTACGGATCGCGTCGGTCTTGTAGTCGATGACGACGAGCGCGCCGTCCTCCTCGATCAGGCAGTCCACCACGCCCTGCAGCAGCACCTCGTCGTCCGCCGCCGCGCCGAGCAGCCTGTCGGCCGGGCAGAGCAGCGAGAACTTGAATTCGCGCCGCAGCATGTCCGCCGCGAGGATCCTTCTGCCGAGCGGCGAGCGGAAGAGCTTGACGATCGCCCCCGCGTCCACGGCCTCGGCCTCGCGGTCTGAGAGATAGCGTTCCTTCCGCATGCGCTCGATCTCGCTCCGCACGGCCTCCTCGCTGCCGGTCTGCGCGAAGTCCATGTACTGCAGCACCAAGTGCGTCGCCGTGCCGCGCGCCGCGCCGGAAAGCGGCTTTTCCTCCGCGGCGAAGTCGGGCAGGCGGAAGCTGCGCGCGCGCCGGGGGGCGATGCTCGCGGCGTCCTCGTCCGTCTCCGCGCGGTCCTTGAGCTCCGTCGCGGTGATCTTGCTCGGCAGGCTCTCGGCCCCGGTGTGGCCGTAGCGGAAGGCAAGCTGCCGCTCCAGCCGCGCGCGGAAGGCCTCGTCGGCCGGAGGCGCGGCGGCCGCGGCCTTTTCCTCCGCTTCCCGCTCTTCGCCGACGCAGAGGCGCAGACGCAGATGCTCCCCGCCGTCGGCGAGGGCCGCCGCGACGAGCCAGTGCAGCGGAGACGCGGCGGAGGAAAGCGTCTCGGCCGAGAGCGGCGGCTTCGAAGCCGGGCGCAGCTTTTCAACGTACTTTTCCGGATCCTTGACGCAGGCGCTCATGACGAGCGTTTCCCGCGCGCGCGTCATCGCAACGTACAGCAGGCGCATCTCCTCCGAGCGCGTCTCGCGTGCGAGCCGCCGCGCGATCGCCGTGCGGGCGAGCGTGGGATACTCGACGCGGCGCTCGAGATCCGTGACCTTGGCGCCGAGCCCGAGCACGGGATGGACGAGCACGCGCGCGCTGCTGTCGCGCAGATTGAAGCTGTGCGCGAGATCGCAGAGGAACACGACCGGGAACTCCAGACCCTTGGACTTATGGATCGAGAGGATCTGCACGCCCTCTCCCGCGGCCGCGCCCTCCGGGTCGCGGCCCTTTTCGGCCAGACGGCGCAGCCACAGCACAAAGCGGTGCAGCCCGCGCCAGCCGGTGGATTCAAAGCTCTCGGAGAGCGAAACGAGCTCCATGAGATCGCTCCGCCGCCGTTCGCCGTCGTCCATGGCCGCGGCGATCGCAAGCAGGTCGAGCTCTCCGATGATCTGCCAGACCAGCTCGGCGCAGCCGAGGTCCGGCGCGGCGGCGCGCAGCGCGCCGAGACGCTCGAGAAAGGCGCGGGATTTTTCGTCGCGCCGCGCATGCAGGCACAGCGCGTCGTAGAAATCGACGCCTTTATCCTCGGCGCGGATCGCCGACAGCTCGTCCGCCGTGAAGCCGAAGCAGGGCGCGCGCAGCGCGGCGATCAGCGGCACGTCCTGATGCGGGTTGTCGATGATCGCGAGCAGGTCCAGGACCGCCGCGACCTCAAGGGAGGAAAAATACTCCCCGCCCCGGGCGGCCGCCACGGAGATGCCGCGGCCGAGCAGCGCGCGCCGGAACACGGGCGCGGTGTTCGCCACCGTGCGCAGCAGGATCGCTATGTCGCCGCAGCGCAGCGGCCGCTCGCCGTCGGGCGTCGTGACCGTGCGCCCCTCGCGCAGGATGCTCTCGATCCGACGGGCGGTCAGCTCGGCCTCATAGGCCAGGCGGTCGGGCGTCTCGCCCTCGTCCTCGGCCGCCGCCGCGCCGTAGAGCAGCAGCTCCGGGACCGCTCTCTCGCCCTTGTAAGAGCTCGCGCCGAAGCGCAGCTCGGCCGCCTCGTCGTAATCGACGTCGCCGAGCTCCTTTGACATGCAGGCGGAGAAAACGGCGTTCGCCGCGGCGATGATCTCGCGGCGGGAGCGGAAGTTCTCCCGCAGCAGGATGCGGCGCGGCTCATCCTCCGCGGCCAGCTCGTCGTCGAGGAAGCTCTCGTATTTTTCGGTGAAGATCTCCGGGTCGGCCAGGCGGAAGCGATAGATCGACTGCTTGACGTCGCCGACCAGAAAGAGGTTGCGCCCGTCCTTCGACAGCGCGCGGAAGATCGTGTCCTGCACGCGGCTGACGTCCTGGAACTCGTCGACCATGATCTCCGTATAGCGCGCGGAGACCTCGCGGGCAAAAGCCGTGGGCTGTTCGTTCTCGTCGGTCAGAAGCTGCGCGGCGAAGTGCTCGAGATCGGAATAGTCCAGCAGCGACGCGCGGCGCTTGCTCCGCGCGTACTCCCTGTCGAAGTCCAGCGTCAGGCGCAGCAGGGCCTCCATCGCGTCGTGTGTCAGCGCCATGCCCGCGAGCAGGGCCTCCGACGACGAGGCGAGGAGCTTCTGCATCTTTTTGCACTCCTCCATGCAGCTCGCGCGCCGGGCCTTGACGTATTCCGTCAGCTCCGGATCGCCGGGGTCCTTCACATAGCCGACGCGCGGGAGCGACAGGGGACACGCGCGCGCCCGGTCCCAGCCGAGGCGCAGGGCGCGGGAAAGCTCCCGCAGCTGCTCCGCGCCGGCGGCGATGCTCGCGGCGTAGCATTTGCGGGTCTTTTCGTCGCCGTCCGCGAGCGCGAGGACGCGCTCCATCTCGCCGGCCCAGTAGTCCGCCCGGCGGGAGAGATCCTTTGTCAGCTCGCGGCCCCAGGGCGTCTGCCCGACGTCGTCGACCGGGGCGCGCAGCAGCTCGATCATGCGCTCGGCCCATTGGTCGGGGCGCGCGTGGCACTGCATTTTGCCGTGCAGCTCCAGCACCAGCTCGCACAGACGCCGGTCGTCCCGCCCCGCGCCGACCGTGTCGGCCAGCGTGAGAAAGCCGGGATGCGCCTCGCTGTGGGCGTAGCACTCCTCCATCGTCCGTTCGAGCGCCGCGGCCTTCATCTGCGCGGCGCGGTCGTCCTCGACGACACGGAAGTCCGGCGCGAGGCCGAGCAGATGGCAGTTTTGCCGCAGCAGATCCGCGCAGAAGCCGTCGATCGTCTGGATGGGGGCGCGGCGGCACAGCGCGCTCTGACGGCGCAGGTGACGGTTGGCCGGATCCGCGGCCGCGGCCTCGGCAAGGCGGCTCATGATGCGGCCCTTCAGCTCGGCCGCCGCGGCGCGGGTAAAGGTGATGACGAGAAAGCTGTCGATGTTCTTTCCCTGCTCGATGCGGCGCAGCAGCCGTTCGGTGAGCACGCGGGTCTTGCCGCTGCCCGCGCCGGCGGAGACGAGCACGGCGCTGCCGCGCCGCTCGATCGCGGCCGTCTGCGAGGGTGTGAAGTCGATCCCGTTCATGCCTGCGCCCCCTCTCCGTCCATCAGCGCCCAGACCTCGTCGGCCTTTCTCTTTTTCAGACAGCGGCTGTGCTCGCCCGCCTCGCCCTCGACGAAGCGGCAGACCGAGGCAAAGTCGCAAAGCTCACAGGCGCGGTCCTTCTGGCTGCGGAAATACGGGTCGGCGTCGATCGCGCCGGCGCGCAGCTCTTCGGCCATGGAGGCGATCGTCCGGCGCACGTGGCGGTAGAGCTTGCCCATCTGTTCGACGGAGGCCACGCTCTCGCTGTCCCAGGCGCCGTATTTCTTCTTCAGCGGGATGTAGATCTGCTTATCGCCCTTTTCCCAGGCGCGGATCACGTCCTCCTCGCCGAGCACGAGCCCGCTCCTGCGCAGCTCGCCGCGCAGCTTGTCCTCGACCTTGTCCGCGTCCTCCTCGCCCTCGATCGCGACGAGCGCGCTGTGGGCCGGGACGTACATCACGCCCGCGGGCACGACCGTCTTCCCGTCGCGCTCCGCGCCCTCGGGGGCGAGCGCGAAGAGATAGAGCAGCATCTGCAGCCCCATGCCGTTCCACACGTCGGAGAGCGAAAAGCTCTTCGTGCCGGTCTTGTAGTCCGCGACGCGCAGATACAGCTTGTCGCCGTGCACCCAGCCGTCCACGCGGTCGACGATGCCGACGAGCTGCGCGCGCGCCGCGCCCTCGCCCAGCAGCACGGGTCTGCGGGAGGCGTCGGTGAAGTTCAGCTCGAAATCCATCGGCTCGAAATCCGAGCGACGCAGCTCCTCGGCCGTGTCCAGCACGATGCGCCGCGCGTCGGCGCGCAGGCGCGCGAAGAGATGGCGGAAGCGCTCGCTCTTCTCGTCAAGACCGCCGAGCTCCTTTTCCGCATAGCGGTCGATCGCCTCCTCGGCGATGGCCTTGACCTCGTCGTTTTCGACGGCGGCAAAGCCGCCGCGGCGCTTGACCTCGCGCGCGGTCTGCTCGAGCACGGCGTGGAGGAAGCTGCCGATCTCGACGGGACGGAACTCGGCGCTCTCGCGCGGCTTCGCCCTGAGCCCGTATTGGCAGAAGTAAGCGAATTTACAGGACGAGAATTTGTCGACCTGCGAGGCGGAGATCCGCGGCAGCTCGCCGTAGAGGGCGCGCACCGCCTCGGCGCCGAGACGGCCGCGGCGCAGGGAAGCCGCGCGGCGCAGGCTGTCCAGACGAGCCGGGTCGGCCGCGGCGAAATACTCCTCCGCGGCGCGGGCGCGTCCGTCCCGGGCGGCATTCGCAGCCAGAGCGAGCGCGCTCGCGGCCGAAGCGGAGCGCACGGCCGTCATGTCCGCGGGCTCGATCGGCAGCGAGAAGAGCGCCTTGGCCCGCTCCATCACGAAGGAGGGACGCTGCGTCCCCTCGCTCCCGGCGAGGGGATAGGAAAGGCTCAGACTCTCGGAGGGGAGAGACAGGCAGTAATAGATCAGCGAAAATTCGCGCCAGAGCTCGCTGTCCCCGGCGCCGCCGAGGTCGATGTCCAGCTCCAGCAGCTGTGCGCGCTCGGCTTCGGAGAACACGCCGCCGCTCTCCTCCGCGGCGGGCAGCCGCTGCTCGGAGGCGCCGAGCACGATGAGGTGGCGGATGTCCCGGCGGCGCATGCGGTCGAAGTCGCCGGCGGACACGCGGTCGAGCGAGACGGGGATGGTCCCGACGTCGCAGCGCGAGAGCATCAGAGTGAACAGACGGCCGAACTCGTCGGCCTCCATGGGATCGTCGCCCAGCACGGCCGCGCTCTGCTCCAGCGCGCCGACCGTGATCTCCCACAGCTGGGCCGTCTCGGCGGCAAGCTCCTCCCGCCCGGCGGCGGAAAGGGCCTCGGCGCGCTCGGCCAGGCGCTCGTTGAGCCCCAGATCCAACAGCAGCGAAGAGAGGGCCGAGGCCTGTCCGGCCGCGGTCCGGGCCAGTCTCGCGCTGCGCGCGAAGCGCTGCAGCGGCTCGCCGAGACGGCGGCGCAGCGCGTTGATGCGCCGCAGGGCCTCTTCGGCCTTGTCGTCGAAGGGCTTGCCGTAGCCCCCGGGGTGCTGGCGCCAGTCGTCCTCGCGCTCCCAGGCGGGGGCGCGCAGCTGCCAGAGGAAGAGATAGTTTTCCAGCTCGTCGCACTCCTCGGCCGACAGGCCGGTGAGACCCGTGCGCATATAGCTGGCCACGTCGTCCACGTCCCAGCCGCCGGAGACGATCTCATAAGCGGAGGCGATCAGCGCGGGCAGAGGCTTGTCCAGCAGCTCGCTCCTGCGCGCGGTGTACAGCGGCACGCCGTAGTGGGCGAAGACGCTCTCGAGCGTGCGGCGGTAGTCCTCAAAACCGCGCACGGCCACGGCGACGTCGCGCCAGCGGCAGCCCTTGTCCCGCACGAGCTCGATCGCCCGCGCGGCGGCCAGCTCGCACTCGGACACCAGATCCGGCGCGGCCGTGAGACGGATCTCCGGCTTCTCGCCCGCCCATTTCGCGGCGGACCAACTGAAGAGCTCATCGACGAAGAATTCCAGCGCGTCGGCCTTGTCTCCGCGGATGTCCATGCGTTCGATCTGCACGCTGAGCCCGAGCTCTTCCGCGTCGGCGATCAGCCGCCGCGCGGCCGTGCGCGAAAGGGCGAAGACCTCGTCCGGGCCGGAGAGCTCGTCGAGCGTGAGGCAGACCGTCACCTCCGCGCCCGCGGCCATCAGCGCGCGGATGACCGCCTGCTCCTGGCGGGTAAAGTCGATGAAGCCGTCGATATAAATGTGCTCGCCCCTGCCGATGCCGCTCGCGGGGATCTTTTCGGCGAGCAGATCGAGCCGGTCCGCGGGGTCGGCGCGGCCGTTTGCGACCACGGCGTCATAGCTCTCGAGCACGAGCGCCATGTCCCAGAGCTTCTGCGCGAGCGCGCCTTCGGCCTTTTCCGCGGCGGCGAGGAGCATCCCGGGCGTGACGGCGGCGCTCTTGCACTCGTCGACGGCGGCGAGCAGGGCGGCCTGCAGCTCGGCCCTGCGCGCGGCTGCGCCGTAGAGCTTCAGGCGCGGGGCGATCTGCGAGAGGGCGAGCGCCATGCACAGCAGCCTCCCGCCCTTGTCGAGCCAGGGCGCGGCGGCGCCGCCCTTTTGCTGCAGCACGCGGCGCGCCAGGCCCGTGAAGCTGAAGACCTCGGCGTAAAGGGAAAGACTGTCGCCGCAGCGGGCGCACAGCTCGCGTTCGGCCTCGTGGCTGTATTGCTCGGGCACGATGAGCATCCGGCCGCCGAGGCCCTTTTCCACGGCCTCGCGGATCTCGGCGATGACGGCCGCGGTCTTGCCCGTGCCGGCCCGGCCGATGATCAGTCTGAGCATCCTCTCCGCGCCCCCTTTCCTTGAGCTTTCTTACCCTATATTTATACCAAATCCGCGCCGAAGGCGCAAGGAAAAGTCAAAGCGACCCTCTCCGCGCATCGGAGAGGGCCGCGTGTCAAAAGCTCGGCGCGAGAGTTTGCCTGCAGTCTCAAACTTTTTCCGAAAGCTTTTTTTCGTTGTTCCGGTCGTGCCAGCTCACATCCGGCTGCCAGCCGGGGAGGGGCAGGCGCTGCATCGCGCCGAAGACCTTGGATTTCATGTCGGGATAGTCCGCGCTCAGGGCGGCGAGCAGCTCCTTGACCTCGTGACGCTTGGAGCTCTTGTCCATCGGGCAGGGGTTTTCGACCACGGGCAGGCGCAGATGCTCCGCCAGCGAGGCGATCTTTTTCTCGCCCGCGTAGACGAGCGGCCGGATCTGCGTGACGCCGGAGCGGTCGAGGTAGGTCACGGGCCGGAAGCAGCTCAGGCGCCCCTCGAAGAGCAGGGACAGCAGAAAGGTCTCCACCGCGTCGTCGAAATGGTGGCCGAGCGCGAGCTTGGAGATCCCCCGCGCGCGGATCGCGTCGTTGAGCGCGCCGCGGCGCATCTTCGCGCACAGCGAGCAGGGGTTTTCTTCTTCCCGCACGTCGAAGACGATCTCCTTGATGTCCGTCCTGATGCGCGTGTAGGGGATGCCCCGCCCGGCACAGAGCTCCGCCACGGGCGTGAAGTCCATGCCCTCGAAGCCGAGCTCGATCGTGATCGCCTCAAGCGTGAAGGGCAGGGGGTAAAAGCTGCGCAGATGGTCGAGCGCGAGGAGCAGCAGCAAACTGTCCTTGCCGCCCGACACGCCGACGGCGACGGCGTCGCCCGCCTCGATCATGTGATAGTCGTCCACCGCCCGGCGCACGGTGCCGGTGAACGCGTTGAGCAGATTATCCATCGTTCCTCACCGCAAAAAGTAAAAATCGTTTTCAGCATTCGATAGGATTTGAGAGATTTTGAGAGATTTTTGGAGATTTCAAATCCAGAATCAAAAAACTTGTTGACAGGCAAAAAGCGCTGTGGTATAAAGAGAAAGCTCGCTTGAGGGAGTCTTGAAAAGATTGTAGCAAGCGCGCCTGAAAATGTCAAAACATTTGATTCTATACGGAGGCTCAACTATGTCCACGACCATGCTCACCAAGGAGTCCGTTACCCGCAAGTGGTACGTCCTTGACGCAGCCGGCAAGCCCCTGGGCAAGACCGCTGCACTCGCCGCCGATCTGCTGCGCGGCAAACTGAAGACCGATTACACCCCCCACATCGACTGCGGCGACTACGTCATCATCATCAACGCCAAGGACGCCGTCCTCACCGGCAAGAAGCTGGAGCAGAAGTACTACCGTACCCACTCCGGTTACCCCGGCGGACTGAAGGAGACCCAATACAAGCACCTCATGGCCAACAAGCCGGAGCTTGCGATGCGTCTCGCCGTCCGCGGCATGCTGCAGAAGAACACCATCGCCGACTGGCAGCTCAAGCGTCTGCGCGTCTTCCGCGGACCGGAGCATGACCACGCCGCCCAGAAGCCCGAAGTCTGGGATCGCTGAGAAGGAGGAAATAAAACATGGCTACTTATAAGACCAAGAAGCCCTATATGTACGGCACCGGACGCAGAAAGTCCTCGATCGCCCGCGTCCACCTCATTCCCAACGGCAGCGGCGTCATCACCATCAACGGCCGCGACATCGACGATTACTTCGGCCTCGAGACGCTGAAGATGGTCGTCCGTCAGCCGCTGGTTGCCACCGAGACCCTCGGCAAGGTGGACATCGTTGCCACCGTTACCGGCGGCGGTGTGTCCGGCCAGGCCGGCGCCCTGCGTCACGGTGTGGCCCGCGCGCTTCTCCTCGCCAGCGCCGACTATCGCCCCATCCTCAAGAAGGCGGGCTTCCTCACCCGCGATCCGCGCATGAAGGAGCGCAAGAAGTACGGCCTCAAAGCCGCCCGTCGCGCGCCTCAGTTCTCCAAACGTTAATCTGCGCTGTCAGCGAGAACTATTCACCGCTTTTGGGTACGTCTTTGGACGTCTATTTGCGGGAAAAGCGCTTGTTTTGGTGTTGTGAGTTGCCCTGCGACGTGACCCGATTTCTTGAACAAGGAGCGGGTAGGAAGCAGGTAGGCAGCAAAAATCACAACATGGAAAATCGAGTTTTTACAGGAGATGCTTTCCAGCAGGAGAGCATCTCCTGTTTTTTCGTTGTCCATTTTCAAGCCCTGTCCTCAGATTTTGTTGATGGCCTCCAATAAAGCCTCTGTATCAAGGTGGGTGTAGACACGCTCGGTGAGCGTCATAGCGCCGGAATGCCCTACGATCTTCTTAATCATGGTCTGGTCTACATGAGCCTCCGCCAGCATGGAGATACAGGTGTGCCGGGTGTCGTGTGGCTTGTGCTCAAAGCCGAGACTTTCCATCAGCGGCGTCCAATAGCTGTCGTAGTAGTTGCGGTACTCAAAGTGCTTGTGATCCGATGTATGGATCAGATACTCGCAGTCGGAGCTTTCATACCACGCCTTGTAGTACGGCAACACCTTGTCGGCAATCGGCACCCGTCGAATCCCGTTCTCCGTCTTGCTGGAGATCACGTCGAAATACTGTTCCTCCAGATTGACGTTTTCCTTTTTCAAGTCCAGAAACTCCGAGATGCGGCAGCCGTTGTAAATCAGCATAAGGACGATCTGATAGTAAGGCTGGTCGCTGATCTTCCACAGACGCTCCACCTCGGCTTTCTCAAACTTGTTGTGATCGCGCTTGTCGGGGTTCTTATCCTTGTATCGAACGATGTCCACATATTCGGAGTAGTCCTTGTTGCAGATGTCGTTCTTCATGGCAAACTCATAGAGCTGGCTGAACAGCCCCTTGAGCTTTTTCAGCGTCGGATAATTCTTCCCGCAGGTGTCTACCACAAACTGCAAGTCTACAAGGCGGATGTCCTTGAAAACCTTGTTGTAGAGCGTCCCGCATACCCGGTAGGAGGCTTCATAACCGTGTACGTTTGACGTGGAGATCGTCGGGAACTTTGCTTTTGACCATTGATCGTAGACTTCTTGGAAGGTGGCCTTTGCCGCTTTCACATCAAAGGGGTTCTGGTTGTATTCCGCCAGCATTTGCATTGCTTCGGCTCGTGTGGCGGCGTAACCGATCACTGCGTACTTCTGTACCTGCTTGTCCTTGACGGGATCGTACTCCCAGCCGATGGTTTTGCGAATCATGTAGGGCTTTCTGCGTTTTCCTGACATTTTCTTGACGCTTCCGTATCCGTTTGGTAATTTCAAATGTTATCAATCTTCCTTTCGCCCAGGCAAATTATTATATGTAAAAGGGCAAAACCCTCTTACAACCTGTCATTGGTCGCCGTTTTCCTCGGCGGCCTTTTTCTGCTTTCTCTGATCCTCGACAAATTTTTCAACAAGTGCATCGCGACGCTTGATTCGTTCCGTGAAGGAAAGCACCTCGACTTCCTTATCTGTTAGCCGAGAATTGGCGTAATAGGCGAGTTCCCGCTCAAACCAATCATCAAAGGCTTCTTGGTTAGTCCAATAGGATTCCAACCTTTCGCGTTCGGCAGCATATCGTTCCATGAACAAGCAAAGATCAGCGTTGTAGGTTGCGGTTGCATCGTTTCCGTTGAAGCGGACAGAACAAGTCCACTCGTCATAGTGCGGGGGACGTCTTACGTCGATGTCGAAACGCAGACCGGCCTTTTTGTTCAACTCGTTCAGGACAAAAAGCACGTCGGAAAGCGTATCCAGACGAAGCTCCTGCTTCTGATAACCAATCAGCTCTGCGGGTGAGACATTCAATGCACCGGCAATGGAGTTAATGGTTGCGATGGACGGCTCGATCTCACCGCTCTCATACTTCTGAACGGTGCGGAGTGTTTTGTTCAGCATATCGGCAAGCTCGGTTTGGCTGAGCTTGGCAGCTTTTCTTGCCTCTTTGATCCGCAAGCCGATCTCGGCAGGGTTGCTGTTCATACAATCACCTCGGATAGAATAGTAACACAGCGCCGTGCGAATTGCAAGAGCGTAATACGAAAAAATAATTCGTAAAAAGTGTTGACAAGGAGACGTGGGTATGGTAAACTCCAAAATGCGAACTAATAGTTCGTATTTTGGAGTGGGAGGTGATATGAATGAAGCCGGATAAGGTCTATGTTGATCTGCCGCCCTTTACCGGGCGCAACGTCCCTGTTACCGAGATCGCCAAGGCGATGCACAAGGACGCTCAGTATGTGCGAGTTGGCATTCAGCAGGGTATTCTCCACTTTGGATATGCTTTGAAGCTGGATGATTCCAACGAGTACAACTACTACTGCCCCGACCGAAAGGTATGGGAAGAAATCGGTTACTTTCAGCCGGAGGCTGGGTAACAATGGAAGGAGGGTTCAAAATGAACGACACAAAAGAAATGACTGCCCCGGTCACATCTGTTGGCGCAGATGCAGGGCAGCCATTCACCGGTAACACAGTCAGTATATCAGATGAGGACATGGAATACAAGAAAAAGTTGCAGGAAATCCAGCGCTTTTGTGACCCGATGCAGCTCAACACGATGTCCATGAACGATTTGTTCGAGTGTTCCTTTACCAGCAGGCCGCCGTTGATCGACGGTCTGCTGTACGCCGGGACGTACCTGCTGGCGGGAGCGCCGAAGGTTGGCAAATCGTTTCTCGTCGCCCAGCTTGCCTATCACATCAGCACGGGGCAAACGCTCTGGGAGTACCCAGTCCGGCAAGGAGGGGTGCTGTATCTGGCATTGGAGGACGATTACCAGCGGCTGCAAGAGCGTATGTCCCGGATGTTCGGTGTAGAGGGCACGGACAGCTTGCACTTCGCCATCGGCTCGTTGCTGATCGGAGCGGGCCTTACCGAGCAGCTTGACAACTTTCTCCGACAACATCCTGACACAAAGCTCGTCATCATCGACACGCTCCAAAAGGTTCGTGATTTTGTCGGCGAGACGTACAGCTACTCCGGCGACTATGACACCATCGGTCAGCTCAAGAGCTTTGCCGGTCGGCGAGGCATCTGCCTCCTGCTGGTGCATCACACGCGCAAGCAGATCGCGGACGATAAGTTCGATATGATCTCCGGCACGACGGGGCTGCTCGGCTGCGCGGACGGCGCGCTGCTGCTCCGCAAGGAGAAACGCACCGACCTGACCGCCACGCTGGATGTGGTGGGCCGCGATCAGCCCGACCAGCGGCTCCATCTGATACGAGATGAAGAAACGCTGGCATGGCAGCTCGATCACGCGGAGCGTGAGCTTTGGAAGGTGCCGCCCGACCCGACGCTTGAAAAGGTGGCGGCACTGTTGACGGAGGACGCGCCGGAGTGGAGCGGCAGTCCCTCCGAGCTGGCCAGCATTGTCGATGCCGATATGGCGGCGAACACACTGACACGGTATCTCAATGTCAATGCGGCGCGGCTCAGAAGCGACTACAACATTGAATACGGGCGGAAACTGCGGCATGAGGGCAGACGGATATATCTTCGTTTGTTGCCTGACGGTGATGCGGCTCCGACGTAAGCGCGACGCTTGCGACGGTTGCAACGGTATTTGAGACGGCACAAATAAACCGTCGCAACCGTTGCGACCGTCGCAGCAAAAGTTTAGGCGGGGTGCAGGGTGCCCTTTACAAAGGGCGGCCCT
>JAFSNA010000010.1 GCA_017447645.1 Oscillospiraceae bacterium | reverse complement strand
TCCTCGATCGCCCGCCGCTCGAGCCGGGAGACCTGTACCTGAGAGACATGCAGGACGCGAGCGCAGTTCTGCTGCGTCATCCCGTGGAAAAACCGCAGCGCGATCACCTGCCTCTCCCGGTCGGGAAGCGTTTCGACGGCGCTGCGCAGCGCCACATGCTCGAGCATTTTTTCCTCGGCTCCGTAGTCACCGAGGACCAGCTCTAGCGTAAAGCCGTCTTCGCCGTTTTCCTTCTGAAGGCTTTCGGCCGGGCCGGTAGCGGTCTCGGCAAAAACGATGTCCTCGACGCTGATGCCTGTCTCGCGTTCCAGCTCCGTGAGCGTTGGCTCGCGTCCGATGCGCTGTTCGAGCGTGCCGCGCGCCGCACGGATCTGCGCGGCCTGCTCCTTTACGCCGCGGCTGACCTTGACGGCGCCGTCATCACGCAGGAAACGGCGGATCTCTCCCGAGATCTTCGGCACCGCATAGGTGGAAAAGCGCGTGCCGAAGCTTTCGTCAAAGCCGTCTATCGCCTTTAACAGGCCGACGCATCCGAGCTGATAGAGGTCCTCCGCGTCGACGCCCCGGCCGATGAAGCGCCGCACGACGCTCCAGACAAGGCCGGAGTTTTCTTCGACGATCTGTCCCGCGCGCGCTCTGTCTCCCTGCTGAGCCAGTCGGATGTCGCCGTACAGATCCTCGCTCATCGTTTGCCGAGGCGCAGCCGGATCGCGCGCTGCATCACGACGGTAGTGCCCTTGCCGGGCTCGGAGCGCACGCGCAGCTTGTCCATGAAGCTCTCCATGATCGTAAAGCCCATGCCGCTGCGCTCGCTTCCGCCGGTCGTGTACAGCGGTTTCATAGCCTCCTGCACGTTTTCGATGCCCTTGCCGAAGTCCTTGACCATGATCTCCAGCGTATTGCCGCCAAGGATGCGCAGGCGCATGACGATCCGCCCGATCGTGTCGGGATAGGCGTGGACGATGGCGTTCGTCACGGCCTCGGAAACCGCCGTCTTCACGTCGCCGAGCTCCTCGAGCGTCGGGTCGAGCTGGGCGGCGAAGGCCGCGGCAGCGGAGCGCGCGAAGAACTCGTTGCTGCTCCGGCTGGGGAATTCCAGCTTTATGTAGTTCTGCTCTTTCATGTTTTCTCCTTTCAGTTGTTGGTCGCCACGGCGATCAGTCTGTCGATCCCGGAGGCCTCGAGCACCTTGCGCGCCTGCTCCGCCGGATTCTCTACGCTCAGCCTTCCGCCGTAGGTCCTCATTTTCCTGCCAGCGTTGATGATGACGGCTATGCCGGAGGAATCCATAAAGCTCAGTCCCGACAGGTCCAGAATGCACTCGCGCGGCATATTCTGCTCGATCAGCTCACCGATCGCGCGGATCGCGCCGCCCGCCTCGTGGTGATCGAGCTCCCCGGAGAGGTAGACGGTCAGTCTGCCGGAGGAAAAGGAGGCCGCTATCTTCATCGTGTTCTCACCTCTTCAGAAATAAATAAAAATGGCACCGCACCTTGTGGGTGCGATGCCATTATAAGCTTTGCGGTGCGGCGCCTTTTGTCGGAAAAGGCCGCCGGAAGATGTTTTTCAGTTGCCGAGTCCGGCCAGAGAAGCCTTGAGGTTTTCGATCAGCGCCTCAAGCTTTGCTTTCTTTTCCCGTTCGACGTTGACGACGCTTTCGGGAGCGCGCGTGACGAAGTTCTCGTTCGAGAGCTTCGCGATCTGCCCGGCGAGCTGCTTTTCGGCGTTTGCCAGCTCCTTCTCCATGCGCGCCTTTTCCTTCTCCATGTCGACAAGCTCCGCCATCGGCATGTACATGCGCGCGTTGTCGGTAATGACCGTCACCATGCCGTCCGTCTTCTCGGGCGGCGCCGAAAGCACGCTGACCTCGCTGGCATAGGCGAGCTTGCGGATATAGCTCACGCCTGCCTCGAAAGCGGCGGCCTTTTCCGTGGCGATGATCAGATGCGCCTTTCTCGAAGGCGGGACGTTCATCTCGCTGCGGCGGGCGCGGACGGCCTTGATCGCCGCCATGACCATCTCGAAATTCTCCTCGTCCTGCGGGAAGGACAGCTCCGTCTTCCACTCGGGATAGCGCTCGATCATCAGCGCCTCGCCCTCGTGCGGCAGCGCCTGCCAGATCTCCTCGGTGATGAAGGGCATGAAGGGATGCAGCAGCTTCAGGATCTCGGTCAGCACGTAGAGCAGCACCTTCTGCGCGGCAAGCTTGCTCGCCTCGTCCTCGCCGTTCAGGCGGGGCTTGGTCAGCTCGATATACCAGTCGCAGTAGCTGTCCCAAATAAAGTCGTAGATCTTGCCTGCGGCCACGCCGAGCTCGAAGCTGTCCATGTTGTCGCAGACCTCACGGCTGAGGTCGTTGAGCTTGGAGAGGATCCACTTGTCCTCGATCTCCAGCTTCTCCGGCAGCTCGTTGCGCTCGATCGTAAGATTCATCATCACGAAGCGGGAGGCGTTCCAGAGCTTGTTGCAGAAGTTGCGCATGGCCTCGCACTTCTCGACATAGAAACGCATGTCGTTGCCGGGCGAGTTGCCGGTAATGAGGTTGAAGCGAAGCGCGTCGGCGCCGTACTGATCGGCCATGTCCAGCGGATCGATGCCGTTGCCGAGAGACTTGGACATTTTCCTGCCCTTGTCGTCGCGCACGAGGCCGTGGATCAGTACCGTGGAGAAGGG
>JAFSNA010000100.1 GCA_017447645.1 Oscillospiraceae bacterium | reverse complement strand
GACAACGGCAATACCGGCGGCGACAACGGCAATACCGGCGGCGACAACGGCAATACCGGCGGCGACGGCGGCAGCACCGGCGGCGACAACGGCAGCACTGGCGGCGACAGCGGCGAGACCGGCGGCGACAGCGGCACCGGAACGGAAACAAATCCATAAATCGGTTCTTTATTGACGCAGCAGGTCCGCCCCAACGGGCGGACCTGCTTTTTCCCGAGATCCTTTATCTTTTTAATGACAAGACGGTCGAATGGTGTTAAAATAATTTGTCGTAATAATTCAGATCAGTAAGGATGGATCGACTTGGTTTTCAGCTCCGCGATATTCCTCTTCGCGTTTCTCCCGGCAGTATTTATCCTCTACCGGGTGATTCGGCCGTTAAAAATCAAAAATATCCTGCTGGCCGCCGCAAGCGTCGTGTTTTATGCGTTCGGGCAGATACAGTATGTGCCGCTGTTTCTTTCATCGGTACTGATCAACTATGTCTCCGGACTTCTGCTGCAGGGCCGGGCGAAAAACAGAAAGCTGATCCTGGCCGTTTCCGTCATCCTCAATATCGGCATCCTCTGCGTTTTCAAGTATACCGATTTTGTCATCCGCAACCTCAATGCCGGCCTCTCGCTTTCTCTGCCCTGTACGGGGCTCGTGCTCCCGATCGGTATTTCCTTTTTCACCTTTCAGGGCTTGTCCTACACCATCGACGTTTACCGTGACAGAGAGTCAGGAACAAGGGATTTTCTGAGACTGCTGCTGTATATTTCCTTTTTCCCACAGCTGATCGCCGGCCCGATCGTCAAATATCACGACATCGCCGATCAGATCACGCAGCGGAGCTGTTCGCCGGAGCTTACGACCTCCGGCATCAGACGCTTTGTCACGGGCCTTTCCAAGAAGATCCTGATCGCAAACGCCGTGGGATATATCGCGGATCAGGTGTTTGACCGCTGTCTGCCCGGCGGCGTCACGGACTGGCCGCTGATGTGGCTGGGCGGGATCTGCTACACGCTGCAAATCTATTACGATTTCAGCGGTTACAGCGACATGGCGATCGGCATGGGATACATGTTCGGTTTCCGCTTCCGCGAGAACTTTGATTATCCCTACGGCTCCTCGTCCATTAAGGAATTCTGGAGAAAATGGCATATCTCGCTCTCCTCCTGGTTCAAGGAATACCTCTATATCCCCCTGGGCGGCAACCGGAAAGGGAAGTGGCGCACGGCGCTGAACAAGCTGATCGTTTTCTTCTGCACCGGCCTCTGGCACGGCGCGAACTGGACCTTTGTTTTTTGGGGCCTCGGCCACGGGCTTCTGGCTTCGCTGGAGGATTTGGGCGTCATTCCGGCCAAAAAGCTCAGCAAAAGCCGCCTCGGGCGGCTCGCAGCGAAAGTCTATACGCTTTTGGCTGTCATGCTTCTGTTCGTCGTGTTCCGCTCGGAAAGCATTGCTCAGGCCTTTGCCTTTATCGGCCGGATGTTTACGGGCGGTGTGAGCACGTACGGTCTCTATCTGTTCCGTTCTCTGCTCGATCCCGCCGCCTGCTTTGTTATCGTGATCGCCTTTCTCTTCGCCGGCCGTCTGCCGAAGCTCCTTGCTGCCCGGCTCGAAGGCTTCGCCGCGGAAAGGAAAACGCTTTGCCTTTTTGTTTCCATGCTGCTCTCGCTTGTGCTCTATGCCCTGTGCATCATGAGCCTTGCGCGCGGCGGCTTCAATCCCTTCATCTACTTCCAGTTTTAGAAAGGAGGCGGGGACATGCACAAAGATCGGAGCGAAACCGACAGGATCCTGCGTATCGTCTGGATCGTCCTTTTTCTTGCTTTTTGCCTCGTTCCCAGCCTCGGGATGACCGTTGCGGGCGAGACGAAGCCCTCCGCCAACGAGATCCTGGCCTCCGGGCCGCGCCTTGTGATGAAGGACGGCAAATGGAACACGGACTTTCTCAACGACGTTTCCGATTATCTCGCCGACCGTTTTGCGTTTCGCAAGCCGCTTGTCAACGCCTGGGCGGAGCTGAACGCAAAGCTTTTCCGCTCTTCCGTCGAGGAGCAGGTCGTGCTCGGCGGCGACGGCTGGCTTTACTATGCCTCGACGCTCGACGATTATATGGGCCGCTCGATGAGCGATGAGGACCTTGAGCTTGCCGCGTCCTATCTCGCTGCGCTTCAGCAGGAGGCGGAGAGCCGTGGCGTGCGCTTCTATTTCACGATAGCGCCGAACAAGAACAGTCTTTACGGCGAAAGGATGCCCTCCTTTATCCCCGAAAACCATGCCGCCTCGAACGCCGAACGGCTCAAGCCCTGTCTGGAGCGATACGGCGTTAACTATATCGACCTCTTTGAGGTCTTTGCCGGGGAAGGGGATTGCCTCTACTACCGGACAGATTCCCACTGGACCGACCACGGCGCGGCGCTTGCGGCGGATACGATCCTCGCCGCGATGGGAAAAGACGCGCCGTACTTTTCCGGCAGCTTCTGCGCGGGCGAGCCGCACCGGGGGGATCTCTATGAAATGCTTTATCCGACCGGCACCGACCAGGAAAGCTCCGAGCTATACGCTCCCGGCTTTTCCTACACGCTTTCGGGCGATCCCAACAAAGGGAACGCGATGAAGATTCGCTCCGAATGCCCGGAAAAGAGCGGAAGGCTTCTCTGCTGGCGCGATTCCTTCGGGATCTCGCTGTATCCTTATCTTGCAGACAGCTTTGAAAACGCCCTGTTTCTGCGCAGCGCGTCGTATGATCTCGGAGAGATTGAAAAGAGCGGCGCGGACACCGTTTTGATCGAACTCGTAGAACGCAATCTCGGCCAGCTTGCCGCCGCAGGACGCAAAGGCGCCGAACCCTGAACAGGAGGAGAAAGACCATGCTTGATTTTTTGAGAAGTGAAGGCGTAAGAGAAGAGATCATCCGGAAGATCGAGGATTTCCGCGCGGCCTATCCGCTGGAGGCCGGGACGAATTACCGCGTTCCCGATCCGTCCTACCGTTACTACGGGACAGAGATTTGGGAAAAAGCGCTGACCGCGCTGCTCTCGGGCGAAAACCTGCTGCTTGTGGGACCGAAGGCCACGGGAAAGAACGTCCTTGCGGAAAACCTGGCGGCCGTTTTCAGCCGTCCGGAATGGGATATTTCTTTTTATCTGAACACGGACGCCGCTTCCCTGATCGGAACGGACACCTTCCGGAACGGGGAGGTGACGCTGCGGCACGGCCCGATCTACCAGTGCGCGGAGATGGGCGGCTTCGGCGTCCTTGACGAGATCAACATGGCCAAGAACGAGTCGCTTGCCGTCCTGCACGCGACGCTTGACTTCCGGCGCATCATCGACGTGCCCGGCTACGACAGGATCACGCTCAGTCCCGCGACGCGCTTCATCGCCACGATGAACTACGGCTATGCCGGCACAAGAGAACTCAACGAGGCGCTTATGAGCCGCTTCATGGTCATCAACATGCCGCTGATCTCGCAGGAGAACCTCAAAAAGCTCCTGCTTGCGCAGTATCCGACGCTGAAGGAGGAGTATGCCGAGCAGCTCTGCACGCTCTTCGGCGAGATCCGTGCAAAGTGCGAAAGCGGCGAGATCTCGACAAAAGCGCTCGATCTGCGCGGTCTTATCGCTGCCGTCGAGCTGATACGGAACGGGCTCACCGCCGCGCAGGCTTTGGAAATGGGCATCATCAACAAGTCCACGGACGACTTCGAGCGTCAGATCGTTTCTGACATCGTCGCGGTCCGCATCTCCGGTACGCTCGGGGCCGCCGAGCTTTTTGCCGAGTGATGAACGAGGTAAGCGATCTCCAAAAAAGAAGAGCGGAAAATATCATTTGGAACGCGGCGAAAAGTCACGGCTTCACGCCCGACTTCAAGGCCTATGACGCCGACGCGCGGGCGGATCTCTATTGGAACACGATCATCGGCGCCGTGCGGAGGCATTACGACTACCCGAAGATCGAAGCCGTCTTCCGCTCTTTTCAGAGCGAAGAGGATTCCGACGCATACGAGGGCCTTTTATGGCTCGGACTGGAAAACGCCGTTTTTGAAAAAGAGCGCGGGGATCGGCCCGTGCTGGAAGCGCTGCGCCGCGGCTATGCCGAGCGTTTTCTCTCGCAGCTTGTCACCACGCATGATCTGCCCTTCTGCGATACGATGGCTCTCGCTCACTATCGACGGGCGCTGGGCCTGGAAAACAGGCTCGATCCCTACACGGAAAAGCTTCTCAACGAGCTGGAGTTTTCCTGGGAATTGAGCACGGATGAGATCGTGGAGAGGGCAAAAGCGCTTTTTGAACGTTGGTTTCAGATCCGTCTGAAGGAAAAAGAGGCGGAAAAAAAGAAGCGCCGCTTTCCCCTTGGCCTCCGTAAGGGAAAACGGTCAAGGGCCGCTATCGGAAATTCGGGCTCGGTTTTGCCGACCATCCGAGCAATATCTACGGCGGACAGCGCATCGGTCTGCAGAATCCGGACGAGCAGCGCGTTTCGAGCCTGAGCGAGACCGAGCTGCGCGCTTTCATGGAAGCTAAGTACGGAAAGAGCGCGCTCAGCGTGCGCGAGACCGCTGAGATGGAACGCAGCGTCTGTACCGGCAATCACGCCGCCTGCCACGTTCTGATCACCGAGGGCGAAAAGGGGAGCGCGAAGATCCAAAACGGTTTCGAGGCCCTCCAGCGCGAGCGTGAGGCAAAGCAGATCGAAGCAAACAGGCGCTTTTTTACGGATCACATCGCCGAACGCAGAACGGCGATCGACAGGCTTACGGGGAAAATACAAAACTCCGTTCTTCTGCATCTGCATCCCTCTCCGGTTCGTTCCAACTCCGGAGCGCTGGAGGGCGGAAGAGCCTGGCGGGCGCTGTACCTCCATGACGAGCGCGTTTTCCGGCGGGTGGAGCAAAGCGACATGGGCGAGCTGAGCGTGGACATCCTGCTGGACGCCTCCACCTCGCAGAAATACAGACAGGAGATCGTTTCGAACCAGGGCTATATCATTGCCGAAAGTCTCAATCGCTGCAATATCCCTTGCCGTGTGATGTCCTTCTGCTCGATGACAGGCTATACGATCCTGCGTGTCTATCGGCATTATCATGAAAGAAACGCCAACGACAGGATCTTTGAATACGTCACCAACGGCTGCAACCGCGACGGTCTGGGCATCCGCATGGCGCACTATCTCCTGGGAAAAGAAAGCTGCGACCATAAGATCCTGATCGTTCTTTCCGACGCCAAGCCGAACGACGTCGTGAAGATAAAGCAGAAGGAGAGCGGCGAGCCGGTCAACTATGAGGCGCTGCAGGGAGTCCGCGATACGGCCTTCGAGGTACGCAGTGCAAGAGCGGACGGCATTTCCGTGATCTGCGTCTTTACGGGCGACGACGAGGACGTTCCATCGGCCAAGCTGATCTACGGGCGCGATTTTGCCAGGATCCAGTCGCTCGATAAGCTGGCCGACACGGTCGGTAAGCTTCTGCAGAACCAGATCAAGAACATGTAAAAAACACGGCAGATCTCTCTGCCGTGTTTTTGCGTGTATTTTTAATTTATTATTTTGCCAGGACCTTTTTCAGCTTCGCATAGCGGGGGAGGGAATGATCGAGAGGAAGAACGGGCTCACCCTGGATCAGCGGGAGGACGTAATCGATGAATTCCTGCTTCATGCCGTTGTGCTCGTCGTTGATCCATTCCAGCGGGACTTTCTTCTCAAAGTTCGCCACGCTGTCGAGGGGGATCAGCTCATATCTGCAGACGTACTTGCCGTCCACGCTGTCACGGCGAAAAGCCACCATCTTGCCGGTCACGCCCTTTACGGCCTGCTCGACCGCTTCCTTGCCGGCGCCGAAGGCTTCGTCGATGTCGGTCTGCGATGCCAGATGCGCGCCGCAGCGCTGCAGCAGGCTGAGTTCGATGCCGCGGACCTTCGCGCCCGTCCGACCCTGGAGCAGGGAAGCAAGCAGCGCGGCAAGACCGCCGAGCTGGGCATGGCCGAAGCCGTCCGTCGCGGAGGTCTTGGCCTCGGAAACAAAGCTTCCGTCGGCGTAGTGGATTCCCTCGGATACCGCGATAAGGACCTTGCCTTTTTCGGCATAGATCTTTTCCACATCGGCGTAAAACTTCTCGATATCGAAGTCGTATTCCGGCAGATAGACAAGATCGGGGCCCGATCCGAACGCGGTCGCGAGCGCAGCGCTTCCGGCCAGCCATCCGGCGTGACGGCCCATGATCTCGATGACCGTGATCATGCCGTTGTCGTAAACGCGCGCGTCCTTGTTGATCTCCATGCAGGAGGTCGCGATATACTTGGCCGCGCTGGCGAAGCCGGGGCAGTGGTCGGTGCCGAAGAGGTCGTTGTCGATGGTCTTGGGCACGCCCATCACGCGGCACTCATAACCGACGGACTCCATATAGCGGCTGATCTTGCTGCAGGTGTCCATCGAATCGTTGCCGCCGTTGTAGAAGAAATATCTGACGTCGTATTTCTTGAAGATCTCGAGGATGCGCTTGTAGTCGGTGTCGTCCTTCTCGGGGTCGGCGATCTTGTAGCGGCAGGAGCCAAGCTCGGAAGAAGGCGTGTGGAGCAGCAGGCGCAGCTCTTCGGGGTCCTCTTCGTCCATCACGTACAGCTTGTCCTCGAGCACTCCCTTGATCCCGTGGGCGGCGCCGTAGACCTTCGTGATGCAGTCGGCGTCAAGGGCCGTGCGGATCACGCCGTAGGCGCTGGCGTTGATCACGGACGTCGGTCCTCCGGACTGGCCGAAAATGCAGGCTCCGCGCAGTTGTTCGCTCATGAATTCTGTCCTCCGTATGATAATTGAAATTTTTTATTTTTTATTGAATGTGCTTCTTGATTATGGATATGTTTGAGGATATAATAAGAACGATAATTTGTAAAGATGCGAAATGTACAAAAATGCGTCTTGCAGAATGAAAAGAGAAAGGGAGTTTTTGAAAATGCCACTGGTAACGACGAAAGAAATGTTCGAAAAAGCCTATAACGGGGGATACGCCATCGGCGCGTTCAACGTCAACAATATGGAGATCGTTCAGGGGATCACCGAGGCGGCCGGGGAGCTGAAAAGCCCTGTCATCCTGCAGGTGTCCAAGGGCGCGCGCGCCTATGCCAACCACACCTATCTTGTCAAGCTCGTCGAGGCCGCCATTATCGAGAACCCCGAGATCCCCATCGCTCTGCATCTTGACCACGGCGATACCTTCGAGCTCTGCAAATCCTGCATTGACGGCGGCTTCACCTCCGTCATGATCGACGCCTCCTCCAAGAGCTTTGAAGAGAATATCGCGCTGACCCGTCAGGTCGTGGAATATGCGCACGATCACGGCGTCGTCGTCGAGGCCGAGCTCGGAACGCTCGCCGGCGTTGAAGATGAAGTCAGCGTCGAGCACGGACACGAGAGCTACACCCGTCCCGAGGAAGTCGAAGAATTTGTCAGCCGCACCGGCTGTGATTCTCTGGCGATCGCCATCGGCACCTCCCACGGCGCATATAAGTTCAAGGCTTCCCAGTGCACCCGCAATGCAGACGGCGTGCTCGTCCCGCCTCCGCTGCGCTTCGACGTGCTGCATGAGTGCATCAAGCGCCTTCCCGGCTTCCCGATCGTGCTCCACGGCTCCTCCTCGGTCCCGCAGGAGTTCGTCAAGATGGTCAACGAGTACGGCGGGAATATGCCCGACGCCATCGGCATCCCCGAGGACCAGCTCCGTGAGGCTGCCAAGCTGGCCGTCTGTAAGATCAACATCGATTCCGATATCCGTCTGGCGATGACCGGCAATATCCGCAAGTATTTTGCCGAGCATCCCGACCATTTCGACCCGCGCCAGTATCTCAAGCCCGCACGCCAGGCTGTCAAGGATATGGTCGCGCACAAGATCGTACACGTACTCGGCTCCGACGGAAAAGCCTGAGCTCTTATTAGCCGAAGTTGTACGGAGGTGGGAAAAGATGGGCTTACACACAAACTTTAAAGAACGCCCGAAAACAGATCAGATAAAGACCAGAGAAATGCCCAAAAGTATCCTTGTCGTTCGACTTGTTATCGCCTCGGTCATTTTCGCGGTCTCCGCTACCGTCAGTATGCCTGCCGTCGTAAAGGTCATCCTGCTGGCCCTGGCTGCGCTGGTGGCGGCTTACGACATCATTCTTGACGCGATCAACAGCGTGGAGAGCGGCGATTATTTCGCTGCGTCCATCGTGATCGTTTTTGTCGCGGTTATCGCCTTCGTGATCGGCAGTGCAGTAGACGCGACCGCCATGGTCATCCTTTATAAAGTCGGTCAGATCCTGATCGAATATGTGAAGGACCGCACGCTCATCTCCGCGGAGGAGCTTTTGCGTTACCGTGACCAGGATGACGTTTCCCGCACCGTCGAAACGGCCGGGAAGCCCGGGGCAGGGGAGCTTGACTGCGGCAGCAGAATCGAATCGGCCGCCTCCTTCGTGCTGAAGATCCTGCTCGGCGTTGCCGTGCTCTTTGCGATCCTCGCGCCGCTGCTCACGCATCTGACGGTACGTGAAGCGATCCGCCGCGCGCTTTCGATCATGATCATCGCGACGCCGCTTTCTGCGGTGATCGCCATTCCGCTGGTCGGTCTCGTCGGGATCTTTTCCGCCTCGCGTTTCGGCGCGCTCTTTGGAAAGGCCAGCTCGATCGAGAAACTCTCTGAGGTCAGGACTATTCTGATCGACAAGGCCGGCGTCCTCGCCGAGGAATATCCAAAGCTGCTGTCCGTACAGTCCGATATTCTGGACACCAACACATTTCTGACCTTTGCGGCCCACGCCGTTTACTATTCCGAGCAGCCGATCGCAAAAGCCCTGGCAAACGCCACGGACGGCGAATACAAGCTGGAGGTCATCAGCAATTTCAGCGAGCTGCCCGGTTACGGCGTTGAGGTCGATATCGGCGGCGCGCACGTCGTGTTCGCGACCAAGGAGCTGTTTGTTGGCAGGGGAGAGGCTGTTCCCTACGAGGGCGAGGATTCCGACGCTCTGAATTATTACATGATGATCGCCGGCCGTTACGTCGGCCGCGTCTCGATCTCCAATTCTGCGCTTGACTCTGCCGATCAGCTTGTTCCCGAGCTGAAAAATGCCGGCGTAGCGCAATGCATCCTTCTGTCCGAGGACGGCAGGGAAGAGCTGGCCGCTTTCGCACGGAGGCTCGGATTTGACGACGCATACGGCGAGCTCGACGTCGAAAAGAAGCTCTCTTTGATCTCTCAGGTCTGCGACAGGGTGCAGGGCGGAAAGATGTATGTCTATTCCAGCGGCATCGAATCTCACAGCCGCGCCGACATCGACGTCCGTGTCAGCAAAGCGGGGAAGTACGCCGATGCGCTGGTCAATCCGAACTGTGTGAACCAGCTGCCTTCTGTGTTCCCGATCGCTGAAAGGCTCCGCGCCATCGTCTCCGAGAATGCGATCTTTGCGATGGTGATCAAGGCGATCCTTGTCTTCCTGAGCATCAACGGCTGGTGCAGCATCTGGTTCGCCATGTTTATCGACTGTGCTGTCGCCATGTTTACCGAGCTCAATGCGATCCGCGTTACCAGCGAGCCGCTGCTCAAGGGTCTGATCAAGAAGCGCGAAGAGGAAGAAGAACTCGAAATGGATTGATTTCAAGATTAAGCATTTTGCCGGGGAAGGATAGCTCTCCGGCATGATGCTTTCCCTATAAATATCGCATAATACAGATTTTACGATTTTTTACTGGATTTTTCAATGGAAACGTGATATGATTAAATCGTATGAGATTTTATCTGATTTGCCCTTACGATATTATAATCAGCCTTTCTTGCGATTTGCTTTTCAGATTCTTTCTTTAAAACTTTCCATCCGATTATTTTTCTCATTTGCTTTTTGATCAGTTATATTATAAATCTTTTTTCTTTTCGAGTTATTTGATCTATTCTCGGCAACAACGCCCGACGATTTGGATAAATCCTTTAATGCGCTTCTTCTTATGAAACCGGGTCATTTATCTGATCTCCGTATTGTTTGAATTGTTTTCATTCGCTCCTCTGAAGCTGTTTTATGACGCCACATGCTCTTTTTCGTAAAAATATCCCAAACTATTTTTTCTTTTTAACAAAAAAGTCAAATAGTTTCATTGTGAAGTTTTTAACTAATGTAAGGAGTTCCCCATGAATCTTGATCAGATCAACGACATTCCCGATATCCTCATGGAGTTTCTGGAGTATCACTCGACTGTGCGCGGACACTCGGACCGAACGGTCATGGCCTATTACACCGATTTGAAGATCCTGTTCCGCTATCTCAAGCTGCGGCGGCGTCTTGTAAACCGCGACATCCCCTTTGAAGAGATCGACATCACGGACGTCGATCTGGACTTTATCAAAGCGATCCGCATAGAAGAGCTCTATAAGTATCAGTCTTTTTCCCCGGAATTTATCGGTGAAAACCGCTCTCTTTCGGCTGCAAGCCGTTGCCGCAGAACGAGTTCCGTAAAATCTTTCTTTTATTATCTTACCGTTAAGCGACATTTATTGGACTATAATGTATGTCAAGAGCTGGATATGCCGAAGCGTCAGGCTTCTCTGCCGAAATTCCTTGAAGAAGACGAGTGTGTCAGACTCCTTAACGCATGCGACGGGCCGTTTGTATACAGGGATTACGCTATCATTATGCTTTTTATTTCCTGCGGATTGCGTATTTCTGAGCTTGTATCCTTAAATATTCACGACATACATGAGGATTATCTTCGTGTAGTCGGTAAAGGCAATAAAGAGCGCGTCGTGTTTTTCGCCGACGGCTGCCGTGAAGCGATCGACGACTATCTGGCCGTGCGAAATAATGAAAAAGTCCCGGATAAGGATAAGGACGCGCTTTTTATCAGTCAGAAAAACTGCCGCTTCGGCGTGCGCGGCGTCCAGCAGATGATTGAGAAAAAGCTGAAGCTTGCCGGCCTGGATCCGAAGAGGTACTCCCCTCACAAGCTGCGCCACACGGCTGCAACGCTGATGCTGAAAAATGGAGTGGATATTCGTGCGCTGCAGGAGGTTCTCGGTCACAGCAATCTGAATACCACGCAAATCTACACGCACCTGGACAACGCCTCTCTGCACGAAGCGGCCATGGCGAACCCGATCGGGCGCAGAAAACGCTCTGAAAACGAAGAAAAGGCCTGAAAACAGGCCTTTTCTTCATTATTTGGTACTATTTTCCGCTTTTAGAACAGTCAGGATCGCTTCACGGACGTTCTTGACCGGGATCAGCTCCAATCCTTCCGGCCGCTTGATCTCGCCGCGCACATGCGCCGGGATCACACAGCGACGGAAACCGAGTCGAGCGATCTCGCTCAGACGCTGGTTGATCTGTCCAACGCTGCGAATCTCGCCGGAGAGGCCGATCTCTCCAATCGCAGCCAGATCCGCTCCCAGAGGGCGATCGATATAGCTCGAGGCAATTGAAAGAGCTGTAGCCAGATCCGCCGCAGGCTCGTCAAGCTCAAGCCCGCCGATCACGTTGATGTAAGCGTCGCAGGAGCTCACGGGAAGCCCGCCGCGTTTTTCGATCACCGCCAGCAGCATGGCCGCTCGATTATAGTCCACGCCGTTGCTGCGGCGCGAGGCGTTGTAATTTGACGGCGTGACCAGCGCCTGGACTTCGGCCAGCAGCGGACGGCTGCCCTCGATGACACAGGCCACGCAGGTACCGGGCGCGTTCTCGGGCCTGCCGGAAAGAAGCAGCTCCGAGGGGTTGTCGACGCATTTGAGCCCGCTCTCGTCCATCTCGAACACACCGATCTCGTTGGTCGAGCCGAAGCGGTTCTTCGCCGCGCGCAGGATGCGGAAGCTGGTGTTCCGCTCGCCCTCGAAATACAGCACGCAATCAACCATATGTTCCAGCACCTTCGGCCCGGCGATGCTGCCCTCTTTGGTGACGTGGCCGACGATAAAAACGGTCAGAGCTTTTTCTTTTGCCAGGCGCATGATGCGCATCGTGCATTCGCGCACCTGACTGACGCTGCCGGGAGCGGAATTGATCTCATCCCACGAGACCGTCTGGATCGAGTCGATGATCACAAGCTCCGGCTCTTCGTCTTTGATGCTCTCGACGATCGCATCCATGTCCGTTTCGGGCAGAACGAGGATGTTCTCCCCTTCCACGCCCAGACGCACGGCGCGCAGCTTCAGCTGCCGTTCGCTTTCCTCGCCCGTAACATAGAGGATCCTGCGATCTGACAGATTGCCGCACATTTGCAGCAGGAGCGTCGATTTCCCGATTCCGGGAGCGCCGCCGACCAGCACGAGCGAGCCCTTCACGGCTCCGCCGCCCAGCACGCGGTCCAGTTCTGGGATCCCGGTCGAAAGCCGGAGCTCCTCCGACATATCAAGCTCCGTGATCCTGCGCGGCCTTGTTCTTTCGATGCGCGCTCTTCCGCCCTTGGCAGCGGAAGCCGCTTCGATCTTCACTTCCGCAAAGGAATTCCACGCGCCGCAGGAAGGACACTTTCCTGCCCAGTTGGCGCTCTCATAGCCGCACTCCCTGCAGCAATATACGGTTTTTTCTCTCTTTGCCATTGTTTTCTCCGATCTACAGCAGACTGTTCCCGGATATGTATTCCAGGTAGGCCGCGGCGATCAGAAGCGCAAGCGCGTTCTGATAGCCGTTCTCTTTTAGTTTCAGCACCTCAAAATTATTGGACATGAAGCCGCATTCGACCAGAACGGCCGGACATCGCGCATGGGCCGTAAGATAAAGCTCGGACGGCGCCGGCGCGGCCAGACGGCGGTTTTGGGGATCCAGCTGAGCGACGAGCAGCTCCTGTATCCGCTTTCCAAGTCTGTCGCTGTCGCCATAAGACGAATACAGCACCTGCGCGCCTCTCGGCTGCGCCGTCGGATAGCAGTTTTGATGGATACTGATCAATACGGCGTTTTCTGTTTTGTTTACAAGATCTGCTCGATCTCTGAGCTCTTCATGCTCGCTATAAGACAGTATATCCGTTTTTTTGCTGTCATCCCAGCGCGTCATGACTGTTTTCTGTCCACAGAAACGGACAATACTTTCCAGCCGCAGCGCGACCGCAAGGTTGATGTCGCTCTCTTTCGTTCCGTCAGCCGAGATCGCGCCTCCGTCGATCCCGCCGTGCCCCGCATCGATCACAAGCGTCGGCGGCGTCACATGGGCCGAGGCGGCGATACGCGACGAACAGCGGAAAATCGCCCAGATCGATGCCGCGCCGAGCAGCAGGACCACCAGAACGAAAACATGCAGCGCCGACGAACGGTTCGGCCTGTATTCATTTTTATTATATAAGAAATCCGGTGTATGTGCAAGCCGTTTGCGCATCACAGCAGGATGCAGATCAGCCCGGCGCTCCCCTCGTTGATGATCCGCTCAAGCGTGTGCTGCAGCTTGCCGCGCGCGTTTTCGCTCAGCGAGCAGACCTTGTTTGTCAGAGATTCGCAGGCAATGTCATACAAGGACTTTCCGAAGATATTTGACTGCCAGATACGGTTGATGTCTCCGTCGAAGCCTTGCAGCAGGAAATTGATGATGTCCTCCGAGGCCGTTTCTCCGCCGATCGCCGGTGTGACCTCGGTCTCAATGTTCGTCATCATCAGATGAATGGCCGGGGCGTTTGCTTTGAGCCGGACGCTGTATTTCCCGCCCTGCCGAATGATTTTCGGTTCTTCCAGCTGCATTTGCTCTATGCTCGGCAGTACGACGCCGTAGCCGCTTTCCTTTACGCTCTCCAGAGCCTCGCGGATGCGGTCATACTCCCCTTTTACCGCGCTCATTTCACTCAGGGCAGAAAAAAGATCTTTGTCGTTGCGGATCTCCACGCCCGTTTCCTCGCTGATCGAGCGATAATACAGCGCACGCGGGAGCGTCAGCGTGACGCTTGCACGGCCCTCGCCCGGCTCGCTTCCGCTTTGCTCGGCCCCGCCGATCATTTCCTTTTCGTTGATCGCGCAAAGGGCTCTGTCCAGATCACGGTATTTATTGATCGAAGAAAAGCTCTCGACAATGTCAGCATAGACGGCGGACTTGAGCGCGTTATTCTCTGGCAGGGCTTCCAGCCAGTCCGGCAGGAAAAAGCCGACCGATTCGATCGGGAAATCATCCAGAACGGCGCACATAACACGCATAAAATCGTCCTCATCCATGTTCAGACAGTCGAGGCAAAGACATTCCACGCCATAACTCCGTCGGATCGACTCCGCCGTTTCAAGCGCCTCGCGGGAGCGCGGTGCGGCGCTGTTGACGATAACGGCGAAGGGCTTGCCGATCTCCTTCAGCTCGCGGATCACCCTCTCCTCCGCCGGACGGTATTTTTCCCGCTCGATCCCGCAGATGCTTCCGTCCGTCGTCACGACGATTCCGATGGTAGAATGCTCGCAGATCACCTTGTGCGTCCCGAGCTCGGCCGCCTCGGACATACTGATCTCGTTATCCGCCCATGGCGTCGCAACAAGTCGCTCTTCTCCGTTTTCAAACTGTCCGGCCGCGCCCTCGACCATATAGCCGACACAATCGACGAGCCGCACAGACAGCTGCACTTTGCCGTCTATCGTCATGCTTACGGCCTCTTCTGGCACGAATTTTGGCTCTGAGGTCATGATCGTTTTGCCCGAGCCGCTCTGCGGCAGCTCGTCTTTGGCGCGCTCCCGCGCGTATTCGTTGTCGATGTTGGGAATGACCATCGTTTCCATGAAACGTTTGATAAAGGTCGATTTTCCCGTCCTGACCGGGCCGACGACGCCCACCATGACCGCTCCGTCCGTACGTCTGGCGATATCTGCGTAGATATTTGGATCTGACATGATAACAAGCCTCCGCTCTCATGATCTCGTTTGTACGAGTCTATGAGGAGCGAAGGCCTGTTATGCCCGTCGCGTTGATTCAGAAAAAGCGCGCGGTCTGTCCGTGCCGTTCGGAGATCAGGAATTCTGTCTCCGGGAAAGCGGCGCGCAGCTTTTCCGCCAGCATGGGGATGACGGGGTTCTCCGTGCAGAAATGGTCGCCGTCGATCAGATTGATCCCCAGCTCGCGCGCCTGCAGAAAAACGCTGTATTTCACATCTGCCGTCACATAGGTGTCGCAGCCGGCTTCCCATGCGCCGATCAGGTTGCCTCCGCCGGAGCCGCCGAGCACGGCGATATGCTCCACCGGTCTGCCGGCGTCATGATAACGAAGACCGTTCGTATTCAGCTTCTTTTTGCAGATCGCAAGGAAAGAATCCAGCGGCATCGGTTTTTCAAAACTGCCCTTTCTGCCGCAGCCTTCCGCATCAAAAACGCCTTCATTTCTAGCTCCCAGAAGGGAGATCAGCACGTCGTTGACGCCGCCTTCCGCCATATCCAGGTTCGTGTGCATCGAGATCACAGCGATCCCGTTTTCAAGAAGACGGATCAGCTTTTCGTTCCCCGGGGTGCAGTCTGTGATGTGCTTCATCGCGTCCCATACGACGGGATGATGCGAAACGATCAGTTGCGCTCCGCGCCCGATCGCTTCCTCGGCCACTTCGGCCGTCACGTCCAGGCTCAGAAGAGCCTTTTCAACAGGCGCGTCGGCACGGCCGATCAGAAAACCGGAGTTGTCAAATTCCAGCTGCAGCTCGAGCGGAGCGATCTCACAGAGCTTATCAAAAATATCCCGCACGGTATTCATGTCAGTTTTCCTTTCATCTCGATCAGGCCGGCGAGAACGCCGCGGCAGATCGCTTCTCTCCCCTCCTCCGGATGAGCGGACGAGAGAAGGCCCTGCAATTCTTTCTCAAAACGGCGGATCAGCGCATCCAGCCATTCGCGGCAGAGCGCTTCGTCCCGGATGTTTTCAAAAGCCCCGGCAAAAAGCTCGGCGTCGCTCAGCGGCATATTTGCGGAAAAGCGCGCAAAAACGATCTGATAGATCCTGCCGCCGTCGCGGACAAGACGCTCCTCCTCCAGACGAAAACCGTTGTTGACGAGCCAATAGCGCAGCACCTCGGCTTTTGTCATCGGTTGGAGGATCAGCGAATAAGCGCCGTCGAGACACCATTCCGCTCTGTCCAGGATCCGGCAGATCAGATCTCCGCCCATGCCGGCGATCACGATCGTGTCGATCCTCTCCTTCGGGCAGTCGTCAAGACCGTCGCAGAGAAGGAAGCGGATCCGATCCTCCAGAAGCGCTTCCCGCGCCGTTCTGCGCGCGGCGTCAAGCGGGCCCGGGTTTATATCGGAGGCGCAGAGAAAGCCCGTATACGCCCTCTGTGCAAGCCTCACGGGCAGATAGCCGTGGTCCGTCCCCACGTCGATCAGTCCCCTGCCGTCCCGGACGAACTCTGCGATCGCTTCAAGTCTTTTGTTCATCGTTCTCACATATAAGAAAAGCCGGAGCAAGAGACGAAAAACGCCTTTTCTCCGGCTTGTTCATCTCGGCCGATCAGAGCGACTCGAGATAGGTCTTGAGCGCGTCGAGGAACTCGTCGGGGTCGACGCCGTGAGCGGCGCAGGCCTGCTCGACATTCTCGCCGCTGGCAAGAGCGCAGCCCATGCAGTGCATGCCGATGGCCTGAAACGCGGGCATGGCCTCCGGGCAATTCTCGATGATCTCCGAAAGCATGGTTTCTCTCGTGATTTCCATTTTCTACACCCTTTCTTGTTTCATAAAAGAATGGGACGCGATCGCGCCCCATTCTTTCAGCATAACGGGCAGAAGGCTCAGGCCTGCTGCTCCTTCATCTTTGCAAAGCACTCGCTGCAGTAGACAGGGCGATCGGTCTTGGGCTGGAAGGGCACTCTCGCCTCGCCGCCGCAAGCTGCGCAGACAGCCGTGAAGTACTCGCGCGGGCCATGAGCAGCATTCTTGCGCGCATCACGGCAGGCCTTGCAGCGCTGGGGCTCGTTCTGGAAGCCGCGCTCTGCGTAGAATTCCTGCTCACCGGCGGTAAAAACAAATTCCT
>JAFSNA010000099.1 GCA_017447645.1 Oscillospiraceae bacterium | reverse complement strand
AGCGCGCCGCCAAAGCCTCCGGCGAAAAATCCGTTGAAATGGTCCATGTGAGCGAGATCAACACGCTCACGGGTTATGTGCGCGGCGGCTGCTCGCCGATGGGCATGAAAAAGCAGTATCAGACTTTTCTGGACAGCAGCTGTCTTTCTTTGGAGAGCGTCGTCGTCAGCGCCGGCAGAATCGGCGCGCAGGTGGAACTGTCCCCGCAGGATCTGCTCCGTCTTACGAGGGGTACGACCGCGGAGCTGATAAAGGAGCCGTAATGCAGGAGAGCATTTTTGTCAAGGGCGCGCGAGAGAACAATCTGAAAAATATCGACGTCGAGATCCCCCGCGACAGGCTTGTCGTGATCACGGGGCTCTCCGGCAGCGGCAAGTCGAGCCTTGCCTTCGACACCATCTACGCCGAAGGACAGCGGCGCTATGTTGAGAGCCTCAGCTCCTACGCGCGCATGTTCCTCGGGCAGATGGACAAGCCGGATGTGGATTACATTGACGGCCTGTCTCCGGCCATATCCATCGACCAGAAGACGACCTCGAAAAATCCGCGCTCCACGGTCGGCACGGTTACGGAAATTTACGATTACATGCGTCTTCTCTGGGCGCGCATCGGCGTGCCGCACTGTCCGAACTGCGGCAAAGAGATCCGCCAGCAGACCATCGATCAGATCGTCGATCAGATCATGGAGCTGCCGCGCGGCAGCCGGATCCAGCTGCTCGCACCTGTCGTGCGCGGCCGGAAGGGCGAGCATGTCAAGGTTTTCGAGGACGCAAAAAAGTCCGGCTATGTCCGCGCCCGCGTCGACGGGATCCTTTTCGAGCTGTCCGAGGACATCAGGCTTGAGAAGAATAAAAAGCACGACATCGAGATCGTCGTCGACCGTCTCGTCATTAAGGACGAGATCGTCCGCCGTCTTACGGACTCGGCCGAGACCGCTCTTGCGCTCTCCGGCGGCATCCTCTTTGTCGAAGTGATGGGCGAGGGGGGCGGCATCCTCACGTTTTCGCAGAATTACGCCTGCGAGGACTGCGGGATCTCGATCGAAGAGCTGACGCCGAGACTTTTCTCTTTCAACAATCCCTACGGCGCCTGCCCGACCTGCACGGGTCTGGGGCTGCAGCTTCTGGTCGACCCGGACCTGATCATCCCCAATCCCTCGCTCAGCATCATGGACGGCGCCATCACGGCGAGCGGCTGGGGAAACGTCAAGGGCGATTCGATCTCCAAAATGTATTTTGAGGCGCTCGCGCGCCGCTACCATTTCAAGCTGACCGATCCGGTCAGGGACATCCCCAAGGAAGGCCTTGACGCCATCCTGTACGGCACCAAGGGGGAGGCGCTGCAGCTCCGCTTTGAGAAGAACGAGGGCTTCGGCGTCATCAAGCGCGAATTCGAGGGCATCGTCAACAACCTGCAGCGCCGTTATCACGAGACGCAGAGCCCCTCGATGCGCGATGACATCGAAGAATGCATGGCAGAGATCCCATGCCCGGACTGCGGCGGCAGAAGGCTGAAAAAAACGGCGCTTGCCGTCACGGTCAAGGGCATGAGCATCGCCGATTTCTCGGATCTCTCCGTGACCGAAGCACTGCGCTTCTTCGACGAAAACGAATTCACCGACAAGGAAATGCTCATCGCCGAGCGGATCATCAAAGAGATCCGCGCGCGCCTCGGCTTCCTCGTCAGCGTGGGTCTCGGCTATCTGACGCTCTCCCGCGCGGCCGGAACGCTCTCTGGCGGCGAAAGCCAGCGTATCCGCCTGGCTACGCAGATCGGCTCGAGCCTGATGGGCGTTCTCTATATCCTGGACGAGCCGAGCATCGGGCTGCACCAGCGGGACAACGCCAAGCTGATCCGCACGCTCAAGGAGCTTCGCGACCTCGGCAATACGCTGATCGTCGTCGAGCACGACGAGGAGACGATGCGCGCGGCCGATCACATCATCGACATCGGCCCCGGCGCCGGCGTGAAGGGCGGAGAGGTCGTGTGTTCCGGATCGATCGAGGACATTTGCGCCTGTGAAGGCTCCGTGACCGGACAGTACCTCAGCGGCAAACGCCGCATCCCGGTCCCGGCAAAGCGCAGGCAGGGGAACGGGCACAGTCTCATCGTCCGCGGCGCGCGGGAGAACAACCTGAAAAACATCGACGTGGAATTCCCGCTCGGAAGGCTGATCTGCGTCACGGGCGTCTCGGGCAGCGGGAAATCCTCGCTCGTCAACGAGATCCTTTATAAAACGCTCGCAGCCGAGAAGAACCGCGTCAAGATCCGTCCCGGCCGCTCGGACGGCATCGAGGGTCTGGAATACGTCGACAAGGTCATCTGCATCGATCAGAGCCCGATCGGCCGCACGCCGCGCTCCAATCCCGCTACCTACACCGGCGCCTTCAACGACATCCGGGACATTTTCGCTTCCACGCCGGATGCGAAGGCGCGAGGCTTCGGGCAAAGCCGCTTTTCCTTCAACGTCAAGGGCGGCCGCTGCGAGGCCTGCTCCGGCGACGGGCTGGTCAAGATCGAAATGCATTTTCTTCCGGACGTCTTCGTCCCCTGCGAGGTCTGCAAGGGCAAGCGCTACAACCGCGAGACGCTGGAAGTCAGATACAAGGGCAAGAACATCTCCGACGTGCTGGATATGACGGTCGAAGAGGCCTATGCCTTCTTCGAAAACCAGCCGAAGGTCCGCCGCAAGATCGAAACGCTGCTCGACGTCGGCTTGGGCTATATCCGCCTGGGTCAGTCCAGCACGACGCTCTCCGGCGGCGAGGCGCAGCGCGTCAAGCTGGCGACCGAGCTGGCCAAACGCGATACCGGCTCTACCGTCTATGTTCTGGACGAGCCGACGACCGGCCTGCACGTGGCCGATATACACAAGCTGATCCACATCCTGGACCGTTTGGTCGAGGCTGGCAACACCGTCGTTGTCATCGAACACAATCTTGACGTCATCAAGGTGGCGGATCACATCATCGACCTCGGCCCCGAGGGCGGCGAGAAGGGCGGTACCCTTGTCTTTTCCGGTACGCCGGAGGACTGCGCCGCCTGCGGGGAAAGCTATACCGGGCAATATCTCAAGCCGCTCCTGGAGCGGGACAGGGAGTAAGACATGGACCAGGAAACCGAACTGATCGAGCTGGCAGGAAACGTACAGTCCGTGATCTATAAGAACGAGGAGAACGGCTACACCGTCCTCCGTCTTGTCGACCAGAACGGCGAGTTGGTCACGGTCGTGGGCTGCTTTCCCTTTGCCTCGGCGGGCGAGTCGATGATCGTCTCCGGAAGCTGGACCACGCACAATGTACACGGCAGGCAGTTCAAGGCCGAATACGCCCAGCGGATGCTGCCTTCCGGGGCCTCGGCGATCTATGATTATCTGGCCGGCGGGGCGGTGCGCGGTATCGGCCCGGCCACCGCGCTGCTGCTCGTAAACCGCTTCGGAGACAGCACGCTCGACGTGCTCGAGCGTTCGCCGGAGAAGCTGGCGCAGATCAAGGGCATCAGCCTGCAGAAGGCGACGCAGATGTCAGAGACCTTCCGCCGTCAGACCGGGATGCGCCGTTTGATGGAGTTTATCTGTTCCTTCGGCCTGCGCCCGATCCTTGCGATCCGCATGTATCGCTACTATGCCGACAGCGCGATGGCGATCCTGCAGGAAAACCCCTATATCCTTGCCTCCTCCCA
The DNA here is from genome assembly GCA_017447645.1 of Oscillospiraceae bacterium. Lineage (GTDB taxonomy): Bacteria > Bacillota > Clostridia > Oscillospirales > Oscillospiraceae > Limivicinus. Next base: position 5,164 of record JAFSNA010000099.1, on the reverse strand, counting down.
CATCGGAGGCAGCTTTACCGAGGCCGACGACATGGCGATCGAGCTCGGCATCGAGCTGCAGAGTGAAAACCGCATCGCGGCCGCCGTCACGTTCGAACTGGAATACAACGCCGGCGGCGGGCACTGTTTCATCCCGCGCGCCAAGCTCGCCGCAGCGACCGCACAGATGATCGGCGTCGATCCCGAGCGCGTGGAGGAAACGATCGCGCAGATGATCGACGACGGACGGATCTCCTTCGAGGAGATCGCCGGCTGCGAGGCCTGCTATCTGCCGCGCCTTTATGAGGCGGAATGTCATGCCGCGCAGCGCATTGCCGCGATGGCAAAGGAGCATTACGCGCTGCGGATGGACTTCTCTTCGCTGATCGCTTCGCTGGAGGCGAAGCAGGGCATCCGTTATGCGCCGCGGCAGCGTGAGACGCTGCAGCTGGCGCTGGAAAACCAGATCGTCGTGATCACGGGCGGACCGGGGACAGGCAAAACGACCTCAATCCGCGCGATCCTGGCCATGTTCGACAAAATCGGGATCCGCACCCTTCTCACCGCCCCGACCGGCCGCGCGGCCAAGCGTATGACGGAACTGACCGGCTGCGAAGCCTCCACCGTACACCGGCTGTTGGGCGCTCGCTTTGCCGAGGATGAGGAGAGCGTGGTCTTTGCCAAGAACGCTTCGGACCAGCTGGAATGCGGCGCCGTGATCCTGGACGAGTGTTCCATGGTCGACGTCTCGCTGATGAGCGCGCTGCTCGAGGCCATGCCGGCCGACGCGCGCCTGGTGCTCGTCGGCGACGCCGATCAGCTTCCTTCCGTCGGACCTGGCGACGTCTTTTCCGCGATCCTCCGCAGCGAGGCCGTTCCGGCCGTGCGTCTGACGGAGATCTTCCGGCAGAACGGGCAGAGCCGCATCGTGCGCAACGCGCATATGATCAACCGCGGCGAGCATCCGGACCTGTCGGAAAACGCCGGCGATTTCTTCCGTCTCAAGCGCTTCCAGGCCGCCAATACGGTCGAGACTATCACGGAGCTCTGCGCCTTGAGGCTGCCTCAGAAGATGCGCATCCCCAGCGAGGAGATCCAGGTTCTGTCGCCGACGCGCAAGGGCGAGCTCGGAACGGTCAATCTCAACAAGCACCTGCAGGAGGCGCTCAATCCCGCTGCCGCGGATAAAAAGGAAAAGGCCTTTGGCAGCGCCGTGTTCCGCGAGGGCGACCGGGTCATGCAGATCCGGAACAATTACGAGATCGCATGGCGCACGGAGGACGATTCCGCGGCCGGCAGCGGGATCTACAACGGCGACATCGGCGTGATCACGCAGATCGACCCCGAACGGGAATGTCTGACCGTCAGCTTCGACGGAAAGCTTGCCGTTTACTCCTTTGATCTGCTGCTCGAGCTCGAGCACGCCTGGGCGATGACGGTGCACAAATCCCAGGGCAGCGAATATCGGGCGGTCATCCTGGCGCTCTGCGCTTCCTCGCAGATGCTGATGTCGCGCGACATCCTCTACACCGCGGTCACGCGGGCGAAGGAGCTGCTGATCCTGGTCGGCGACGATCAGATCGCCTATCAGATGATCGACAACGCCAGACAGTCCAGACGATACAACGCCCTGCGGATACGGATCCGCAGAGGCTGCGGAATGGCGGTCAAGTGATGGATATCCGACGGATCTGCGAGGACTTGTCGGACCGCTGGCCGGAATGGAGCGAGCGCATCTCGCTGCTGCAGTTCCGGGAGGCAGACGGTCTCGGCGCGGCTGCGAACGACGGCCGCAGCGTGATATACAACGACCGCCTGATGAGCTACTATACCCAGGAGCATCAGAGCTTTTATATTGCCCAGCAGATCATGCATCTGCAGTTCAACCATTTCGCGCGCGGCAGGGGCCGCGATCCGCTGCTGTGGAAGCGCGCAAGCGACGCCGTCGTCAACGCGCTGCTGAAAGCGGACGGCTTCGATCTGCCGGAGGACGCCGTGTATTATCCCGACGCCGCGGAGCATAGCGCCGAGGCGATCTACGAGGTGCTTCTCGAAAACGCCGAGGAGAACCGGGAGAACGAGCCGCTTCTCGTCAGAGAGGTGGTCTTTCCGCAGAGCGAGAACAAACAGGCCGGAAAGGAGACCGACGCTCAGACGCGTCAGATCGACGATCCCGGTCTCGCCGCCGTCGTCGCCGGTCTGGCGGAAATGCTCGAGCCGAGCATGCAGATGGATTTCGACTGGTTCCCGGGCCTGACGATCCGCGAGGGCGTGCTGGGCCACGAGTTCAGACCCTATCCCGTCGCGCATGCCGAGATCCTGCTCGATACGAGCGCCTCGGTCGACGCGGCGCTGCTGCGCGCTTTCGTGCGGGGCGTGAAGGGGTTGATGCGGCAGGACGCGGTCGTGCGCGTCGGCTGCTTTGACACGCGTTTTTACGGTTTTCACGACATAAACACCGACGAGGACATCCAAAACCTCAAGCTCAGCGGAGCGGGAGGCACCGATTTCCATGTCGCCGTTGAGGCTTTCAGCGGCGATGCGGAAAACCGCATCATTTTCACGGACGGCTTTGCCGAGATGCCCGAGCAGCGCTGCGACGCGATCTGGGTCGTCTACGGGAACGCCGTGATCCATCCGAAGGGAGGACGCGTGCTGTACGTCCGACCCACAGAGGAGAGAGAAAAGCATGAGATCGATTTTCTTATCACATGAGCAGGTCTTTGAAAAGCAGCTTCCAATCTTCAGGACCGTGGGTACCGCCGCACCGGCCTCGGATCTCGCGCTGCTGACGACACCGGACGACGGCTTTCTGCATGAAGCGGAGGGCGGGATCAACTATCTGCTCTCCGACGGCTGCGTCGACCGCTTCGGCCGCGACGGCGAGTGCGGCGCGTGCGCGCTGCGTCCGGCGCTGCTGCTCGAGGAGGGCGACAGAAAGCTCCTCAGACGCGTAAAGGACGAGGACGGCGTCGTGACGGCCGAATACGGTTCCTATCCCGCCTATCTCATCGATCAGAGCCTGCGCGATATGGCCGAGCGGGAATTTCGCCGCGGTGCGCTGCACGACACGGGCCGCAGCATCCGCGTCGCCGGGGAGCCGGTTCCGATCTATGCGCTCGGCGGGAAGAGGCTGATCCGCCTCACGCTCGAGCAGAGCGGAGCGGGCGGCTATGTGCAGCTGCGCGACGGCACGGTCGTGACGGAAGGAGAATCGGTCTTTCTGGAATTTCGCCCCGTGCGCTGGCTGTTCGACGCCTCTCTCGGCCTGCTGCTGAGCTGCCAGGCTCTTCTGGGCGGTATGGATCAGGATCAGGCCGCGGCCTACCTGCGGGAGGATTTCCTCGGCGATCTGGGCGAGGAGAGCGACGACGCTCTGCCGGAGAACGCCCCGTTCCGTGTGGAGGAACGCGACGAGCTCAGCTTGATCCGCGCTTATGTCGAGGCAAACATCCCGGTTTTTCTCCACGGCCTGTCCGGCGACGGCAAGAGCGACCGTGTGCGGCAGATCGACCCGCAGGCGCTGGACATCGAGCTGGTGAACGAGAACCCCGAAACGATCAACGGACGCGCCGTATACAACGAGGCGCAGGATCAGATCGTGGACATCAAGCCCGTCTGGCTCGTCAAGCTCGAACGCCTCTGCGAGGACGGCGAGCTGCACATTCTCTTCTTTGACGAGCTGACCAACGCGACCAAGCAGACACAGTCCGTCATTTTCAAGATTGTGCTCGAACGCTTTGTCAACAACCGCTGGGCGCTCCCTCCCAACGCGAGGATCGTCGCGGCCGGCAACGACCGCAGCGAATCCACCTCCGCCCACGACCTGGCCGAACCGCTTTTCGGACGCTTTGCCCATGTGTATATCCGTACGACGGTCGAAAACTGGATGCCCTGGGCGGTGAGGAGCAGGATCAATCCCTACGTCATGGAATTCCTGGCAAACAACGACCTTTACCTGCGCACGCCCTTTACCGGGACCGAAGGCAACGCCGATCCGAGACGCTGGGAAATGGTCTCCAAGGCCCTCGACAGCTCGAACAACGATTTTTCGCTTCTCGCCCCGATCGTCGGACGCGACGCGGCCGACGCTTTTATCCGCTTTTTCAAAGCGCGGCAGGAGATCGCCGCGCTGGGTGAATTCACGGATGAGGAGCTCGAGCGCTTCAGCGTCGCGCGCAAGTATCAGCTTGCACAGCAGTGCCTCGTTTTCTCATCCTCCCGCCCGGAGGACGCGCGTAAGCTCGTCTCCCGCCTCGGGGAAGAGTTTCTCGCCTGGTACGATTACATTCTTGGCCGCAGAAAAGCCCTTCCGAAGGAATAAAGCATCAAAAAGGAGAATGGAAATGCGCTGGATCACCGAAGAGAACTATGCCGAACAGATGCGTGAGTTCGCCGAGCCCTACGTCGCCGCGCGAACGGAGGCCGGTCATTTCGAACGCATCGCAGGCGAACCGATCTATTATGAGCACTACCGGGCGGATGAGCCGAAGGCGGTAATCGTCATCAGCCACGGCTTCACAGAATCGATCCGCAAATTCACCGAATCCGTCTATTACATGCTTCAGGCCGGCTACGAGGTCTGGGGACTGGATCACCGCGGACACGGAAGGTCCTTCCGCCAGAACGACAACCCCTACGTCGTGCATGTCGAGCATTTTAAGGACTACGTGCTCGATCTGGAGTATCTGACCGAGAAGCTGGTCAGACCCGCCGCGGGGGATATGCCGGTCTATCTGTACTGCCATTCCATGGGCGGCTGCGTCGGCGCCTGGACGATCGAAAGCTACCCGAAGCTTTTTGACAAGGCCGTGCTCTCATCCCCGATGCTCGGGCTCAGCTTCGGCAAGATCCCTTTACCTGTCGTTTATGTGGCAGCAAGCATCAAGGGTATCGGCGAAAAGAGGAAGGAACCGCTCAATCCTGTCGTTTCTTTCCCGCAGGAGGGGGATTTCGAGAATAGCTGCGACTCCTCGAAATGCCGCTACGACTATTACTTCGACAAGCGTCTGAAAGATCCCCGTCTGCAGACTCAGGATCCCTCCATCAACTGGGGCAAGCAGTCCGCACGGGCCTGCTCGCGCGTCACGTCCAAAAAGCAGACGGCGAAGATCTCCATTCCCGTGCTGCTCTTCCAGGCCGGAAACGACACCGTCGTCAAAAACTCTGCGCAGGATCTGTTCGT
>JAFSNA010000009.1 GCA_017447645.1 Oscillospiraceae bacterium | reverse complement strand
GCGAGCAGGCGCTAGACATCACCGAGTCGCTCGTGCGCTCCGGCGCGATCGACGTGATCGTCGTCGACTCGGTCGCCGCGCTGATCCCGCGCGCCGAGCTCGAGGGCGAGGTCGGCGACACGGTCGTCGGCATGCTGGCCCGCCTGATGTCGCAGGCGATGCGCCGTCTGGCCGGCGCGATCTCCAAGAACAACTGCACCGTGATCTTCATCAACCAGCTCCGCCAGAAGATCGGCGTGATGTACGGCAACCCCGAGACCACGCCCGGCGGCCTTGCGCTGAAGTACTACGCCTCCGTGCGCATCGACGTGCGCCGCATCGAAACGCTCAAGGCCAACGGCGAGATGATCGGCAACCGCACCCGCGCGAAGGTCGTCAAAAACAAGGTGGCCCCTCCCTTCCGCGAGGCGGAGTTCGACATCATGTACGGCGAGGGCATTTCGAGGATCAGCGAGATCATCGACCTGGCCGTGAAGCTGGAGCTGATCGAAAAGGGCGGCGCCTGGTTCACCGTCAACGGCCAGCGGCTGCAGGGCAAGGACGCCGTGAAGGAATACCTCGCGGCCAATCCCGCGTACTGCGACGAGCTGGAGCAGGCCATCCGCGACAACTCCTTCAAACTGCTCTCCCCGCAGGCGCAGAAGGCCGCGCGCGTCTCCGGACGCGCCGTCGAGGTCAGCGCCGCGGACTTCGACGAGGGCTGAGCTTAAAGGCCCGTCATGGTCGTTACCGCCATCAAACAATGCTCCCCCGGGCGCTTCAGCGTGGAATTCGACAGCGGTGAAACGCTGCTTTCCACGCTCGACGCCGTGTCCGACGCGCGCCTGTATGTCGGGACGGAGCTGGACAGGGAAGCCTTTGAGGAGCTCAAGCGCAGCTCCTCAAAGTCGCTTGACCGCCAGAAGGCGCTGGAGATCCTCTCCCGCCGGCCCTATTCGCGCCGCGAGCTGAAGGACAAGCTGCTGCGCGGCGGCGCCGAGGAGCAGCGCGCCGAGGACTGCGTCGCCTGGCTTGCCGAGCGCGGCTTTCTCGACGACGCCGAATACGCCGGCGCCGTCGCGAGGCATTACAGCGCCAAAGGCTACGGCCCCGGACGCGTGAAGAGCGAGCTGCGCCGCCGCGGCATCGACCGCGAGCTCACGGACGAGACGCTCTCCGAGCTGCCGGAGAACACGGAAAAGCTCGACGCCTTCATCGCCCGCCGCCTCAGCGACCCCTCCGACCGCAACAGCGTGCGGAAGGTCAGCGCCGCACTCTTCCGGCGCGGCTATTCCTGGGAAGAGATCCGCGCCGCGCTGCGGCGATATGACTGTGAGACAGAGGAAGACTGATGGAAAAGACCTTTGCGATGATCTCGCTCGGCTGCGCCAAAAACCTGGTCAACAGCGAGCAGATGCTCTACCTGCTCAGTGAAGCGGGCTATACGATGGTGCCGGAGGCGGACGGCGCGGATTTTGCCGTGGTCAATACCTGCGGCTTCATCGACGCCGCCAAGAGCGAGGCCATCGACGTCATCCTGGAGATGGCGGAACTGAAAAAACAGGGCAGGCTCGGCGCGCTGATCGTCACGGGCTGTCTCTCCGAGCGCTATCGCGACTCGATCCTCGAGGAGCTGCCCGAGATCGACGCGGTCCTGGGCGTCGGCAGCTTCGGCGACATCGTCGAGGCGGCGGACGCCGTCATGGGAGGGCGCGGCCTCAGCCGCTTCGCTTCCAGCAGCGCCCCGGTCGACGAGATCCCCCGCGTGGTCTCCACCGGCCCCGCCTGGGCTTATCTGCGCATCGCCGAAGGCTGCGACAACTACTGCGCCTTCTGCGCGATCCCCTATATCCGCGGGCATTATCGCTCGAGGGCGATGGAAAACATCGTCGAGGAAGCGCGCGAGCTCGCCGAAAGAGGCGTGAAGGAACTGATCGTGATCGCGCAGGACATCACGCGCTACGGCACGGACCTGTACGGCAAACGCTGTCTCGCAGCGCTCTGCCGCGAGCTGAGCGCGATCGAGGGCGTCGAGTGGATCCGCCTTCACTACCTCTATCCGGAGGCCTTTGACGACGAGCTGATCGATGAGATCGCCTCGAACGACAAGATCGTCAAATATCTGGACATCCCGATCCAGCATATCAACGACGGCATCCTCAAGGCCATGCACCGCCGCGGCACAGGCGGCGAGATCCGCGCGCTGTTTGCAAAGCTGCGCGAGCGCATCCCCTCTCTGGTGCTGCGCACGAGCCTGATCACCGGCCTGCCCGGCGAGGGCGAGGCGGAATTTGAGGAGCTGTGCGCTTTTCTCCGGGAGGCGCGCATCGAGCGCGCGGGGGTCTTCCCCTTCTCGCCCGAGGAAGGCACGCCCGCCGCGGCGATGGAGCATCCCGACCCTCTGACGGCGCAGCGCCGTGCCGAGCTCGTCATGGAGCTGCAGGCGCAGATCATGGACGAATTCTGTGAAAGTCAGGTCGGCAGGACGCTGCGCGTGCTCTGTCAGGACTACGATGAAGAAAGCTCTCTTCTCGTCGGCCGCTCCTGGGCGGATTCGCCCGACATCGACGGGCTGGTCTTCTTCGAGGGAAGCTGCGCCCCGGGCGAGATGTGCGATGTGAAGATCGACTCCGCCGAGGACGGCTTCCTCTACGGCAGGGAGGTTTGAGCCATGACCACAGCCAATAAGCTTACGATCGTCCGGGTCGTGCTGATCCCCGTTTTTCTCGTGCTCGCCTACACGGGCCATATGCGCTGGGCGCTCGCGGTCTTCGTGCTCGCCAGCCTCACCGATCTGCTGGACGGCTATATCGCCCGGCGATGTAACCAGATCACCGACTTCGGCAAGTTCATGGATCCGCTGGCCGACAAGGTGCTGGTGATGGCCGCGATGTGCTATTTCGTCGAAGTCGGCAGAATGCCCGGCTGGGCGCTCGCGATCGTGCTGCTGCGCGAATTCGCCGTGTCCGGCATGCGCCTCGTCGCCGTCGAGCAGGGCCGCGTGATCGCCGCCGCCTTCTCCGGCAAGATCAAGACGGCCGCGACGATGATCTGCCTGTGTCTGATGCTCTTCTTCGACCCGCCCGGGCTCGGAGATTCCGCGCCGGACTTCATCGCGCAGTTCTCCACCGCCGTGATCCTCGTCACCACCGTCTGGTCCGGCGCCGAATACTTCTGGAAAAACCGCGACGTGTTCCGTCACGTCGATTAAGGAGCGATATATATGTATCTCTACAATTCCGCCACCCGCAAAAAAGAGCTTTTCGTCCCCAACCATCCCGACATCGTCAAGATGTACACCTGCGGGCCGACCGTGTATCACTACGCGCACATCGGCAATCTTCGCTCGTACATCATGGAGGATATTCTCGACCGCTATCTGCGCTATTCCGGCTACAACCTCAAGCGCGTGATGAACATCACGGACGTGGGGCATCTGACCTCCGACGCCGACGAGGGCGAGGACAAGATGCTCAAGGGCGCCAAGCGCGAACACAAAAGCGTCATGGAGATCGCGAAGTTCTACACCGATGCCTTTTTCTCCGACTGCGCGAAGCTGAACATCCGCACGCCCGACGTGGTCGAGCCCGCGACGAACTGCATCGACGAGTACATCAAGATCATTTCCAAGCTGATGGACACCGGCTACGCCTACTTCGCCGGAGGCAACGTGTACTTCGATACCTCGAAGCTCGAGCGCTACTTCATTTTTAACGACTTCAACGCCGAGGACCTTGACGTCGGCGTGCGCGAGGGCGTGGACGAGGACACGAACAAGCGCAACCGCAACGACTTCGTGCTGTGGTTCACCAAGTCCAAGTTTGAGGACCAGGCCCTGAAATGGGATTCCCCCTGGGGCGTCGGTTATCCCGGCTGGCACATCGAATGCAGCGGCATCTCGATGAAGCATCTGGGCGAGGATCTTGACATCCACTGCGGCGGCATCGACAACGCCTTCCCGCACCACACCAACGAGATCGCGCAGAGCGAATCCTACCTCGGACATCACTGGTGCAACCTGTGGATGCACGTGCTGCATCTGAACACGAACGACGGCAAGATGTCCAAGTCCAAGGGCGAGTTCCTGACGGTCTCTCTGCTTGAGCAGAAGGGCTACGATCCCCTCGCCTACCGCTTTTTCTGCCTGCAGAGCCACTACCGCAAGGCCCTGGTCTTCACCTGGGAGAACCTGGACAACGCGCAGCTGGCCTACAACAAGCTGATCGCGCGCATCGCCGCGCTCAGGC
>JAFSNA010000098.1 GCA_017447645.1 Oscillospiraceae bacterium | reverse complement strand
CTTCGTGTATGCGCCAGTCGCCCCGGTGTAGAAACCGGCCTCAGCGCCTCCGGCAGAGTCCGGAGCGACATTTCTTCCAATCATGAAGTCATGAGGGAGATTTACGATTTTGGACTCCTGGGGAATTCCCATCAAACTTGAAGGCTCTCCAAAGGTGAACTCCCAAGCCTCGTTGATCGCAGTCCTCTGCATATCTGATACCTCCTGTCAGTTCGGTTTTCTACTTCTTATGTTTTTGTAAATGCTGCACAAGGGTATTCGCTGTCCGTTATCTTCTTTCGGCTTAATTATATTAATTTGATAAGAGGTTGTCAGTACGCAGTTTTCAATACTCGTCAATTCACTTGACAAAATGGCAAAAGTGTTGAGTGATTATACGAGAAGCCATTCTCAAGCTATATCTACGCAGATAAAAGCGCAGAGCAGGAGCACCGGTATTCTCCATAACAGAACGAGGCCGCGAAGCTCGTCATTATCAACGGCTTCGTGGCCTCTATTTGCGTAGAGAGTATTATTCAGATTTCTCTCAGCTGGCTTTCCGTAAGTATGTCCATCATAATCTTCGCACCGGTTTTAAACGCAAGGCAATACGTGTCACAATCCGTTAAGATATTGACTTCACGTTGAGCCGTCATATAGTCCTCGAAAAGTTCCTTTTGTTCTTCGGTCAGGGACTCTGTAAGGGCATCTCCGGCTTTGACAACCTCATCCAATGCTTTTGCATATTGGCTGTTGCGCTTGAAGCTACGCTCACTTGGGTTGACCGCGCCGAGATAGAAATCTTCAAGTATCTGCATACTCGGCCTCCTCGAAGAAGACAAGCTCACTCAGCACGATCTCTTCTGCCCGACTGCGAATGCTGTTCATTCGTGCAACCCATGCCATCTGGTCGGCGGCCTTGAGCGCCTCGGTTACGCCCTCGCACTTGGCCATTTGCCGGGCAAGCAGCTCCAGCCTCCCCTCGCAGGCTGCGTCGATCTCCAGCAAATGCGGATACAGTTTCCCAGATAGCAACAATTCCGAGAAGACCAACGGATGCTGTTCTTTCAGATAGCGTTTCCGCATCCTGCCATACTTGCCGATAGGCCTCTGATCTGCCTCTCCGATAGAAAGATCGGGCAAGAGCACATCGCCAACAAGCGTATAAGTGCCGCCGTTCTGCTCAAAAAAGGATTTTTGCGTTTTCATGGGGTATACCTCCAAAAACATATTTGGAAGTATTCGTAAGCGTGAGTTTTGGATTTTGTATCCTTAACTAAATGAATCCCCCTCCCAAACCCGCCCCAAAGGCAGAAAAAAAGTGTCCGGCGCTTGCCGGAGGAACGGCGGCCGTGATATACTGCAGCCATAGGGAATCATGCTTTTCTGAAAGGGGAGATCGCCTTGACAGAAACCAAAATATACGTCGGGCTGAACGATTCGGAAACGCTGCGGCAGGAATTCGACACGGCCAAATATGTCAGCATTCTCAAGAACGTGTGCAAAAGCTACCGAATCCCGTTTTCCTTTTCTCTGGCGCAGGGCGGATACCTGCACGAAGATGGAAGGTATACGGAGGAGCAGACGCTCGTCATTTCGCTGATCGACGCGGAGAAGAGCGTCATCAATGAGATCGCAAAGGACCTGTGCGTCTTTTTCCGTCAGGAATCCGTCCTGATCACGGAGGAGCGTGTGCGAGCCTATTTTGTCGATCGTTCCCAGTAATATGACGAGCATCGCGCCCGGCTTTCCGTTCGGCTCCGTATGATCCGGCGGCCGAATGATCACATGTCCCTCCGCCTTCCGGCGGAGGGACATGTTTTTTTCAAACCCCTATTTGTTTTCCAACAGCTCGTCGAACATTGCGCTCAGGCGGCGTTTGGCCTCGGTGCGCGTCCAGAGGGGGCTGGCCTCGTAGAGCTTTTTCCCGCCGAGGAAGAAGCTCGGCACGCGGTAATAGTCGTAGCGATCGGCCAGCTCCGGCTGCGCCGATTCGTCGATGAAATCGATCTCGACGGCGGCGAGCTCGTCTCGCTCGGCACGAAGCTCCTCCACCAGCTCGCGCATCTGCAGGCAGTAGGGGCAGCGGGGCAGGATAAAGGCGGTGAGCTTCATATTTCTCTCTCCTTGTTTTTTCCCCATTATAAACCTGCTGCCCGGATGCGGTCAACAGATAAAAGTCCGGAGGCGATCCGCCTCCGGACTTTTTCATTTTCATTTATGCGCTCTCTTCTTCCGCGTCCGTGTCGCGCGCGGCGCGGCGCTTTTCGATCACGGCGTTGATGCATCCGCCGATCAGCAAAAACATGAGGCAGTAATACATCCACATCATCGCCACCATGATCGTGCCGATATAGCCGTAGGCGCCGAATTTGTCGGAGACGGAGACATACAGCGAGAACACCCAGGAAAAGCCCGCCCAGGCCAGCGCACAGAAAACCGCGCCCGGCCACTGGCAGGCGGAGTGATGCTCCCCGGCGGGCACCCAGCGATAGAGAAGAATGAACGAAAGCGTCATGATCGCGAGCACCAGCAGATAGCGCATGTACTTCGTCAGCGAGAACAGCCGCTCGACGAAGCCGCTCTCCGGCAGGATCGAGTGGAGCCAGCTCAGGAGCACGCCGCCGTAGACCATCAGCGCGAGACTGAGGAGGATGATCACGATCAGGATCAGCATATAGGCGCAGGCGCGGGCGAAGAAGAGGAGCACGTTCTCCCGGCGCTCGGCCTCGTAGACCGCGTCGAGCCCCTTCATGATCGCGCGCATCGCGCTCGAGGCGGAGAAGAGCGTCAGCAGGACGGAGACGGTGATAACGCCGCCGCCGCTGCGGTAGATGCTCTCGACGATCGAACGGATGACGTCGTAAACGGATGCGGGCACGTCGGCGGCAAAGATCTCCAGCACGTCTGTCTGCGCAAAGGGCAGATAGCGGATCAGACTGACCAGCAGCATCAGGATCGGCACCAGGGACATGAACAGAAAATAATCGGAGGCCGCCGCGTAAACGGCGACCTTTTTCTTTCCGATCATGTCAAAAACCAACGCGACGGCGGATACCGGTTTTTTCAGCTTGGACATGCTTTCCTTTCCGGATCAGACCGCGCCGGGCTTGCCGAGCATGCGGAACATGTTCTTCTTATAGGCCTCGACGCCGGGCTGGTTGAAGGGATTGACACCCGACATGTAGCCAGAGATCGCACAGGCGAATTCAAAGAAGCAGACGATCGCGGCGAAGCCTTCCTCGTCGCGCGCCGGGGCCTCGATGACGATGTTCGGCACGCCGCCGGAGATGTGGGCCTCCTTGACGGCGTCCGCCGCGATGCGGCAGACCTCGTTGAGGTCTCGGCCGGCGAGGTAGTTCAGCCCGTCGCCGTCGGCCTCGTCAAAGGGCACCTCATAGCCGCCGCGGGCCTTCGCAAAGCGCACGACGCTCTCCATCAGCATACGCGGGCCCTCCTGGATGAACTGGCCCATCGAGTGCAGGTCGGCGGTGTACTCGACGCTCGCGGGGAAAATGCCCTTGCCGTCCTTGCCCTCGCTCTCGCCGTAAAGCTGTTTCCACCATTCGGCCATGAAGCGGAAGCTCGGCTCATAGCAGCCGAGGATCTCGACGCCGTAGCCCTTGTTGTAGAGGTTCTGACGTGCGGCGGCATACTGCCAGGCGGGGTTTTCCGCGCCGGGAACGGCGAGCGCGTCCATCTCGCGGATGGCCGCGTCGATCACGGCCCTGACATCGATGCCGGCGACGGCCATCGGCAGCAGACCCACGGCGGAGAGCACGGAGAAGCGGCCGCCCACGTCGTCGGGGACGACGAAGCTCTCCCAGCCCTGGCGGTCGGCCAGGGATTTTAGCGCGCCGCGGCGCGCATCGGTCGTGGCGAAAATGTGCTCGTCGGCCTTGTCGCCGTATTTCTTTGCCAGCAGCTCGCGGAAGATGCGGAAGGACACGGCGGGCTCGAGCGTGGTGCCGGACTTGGAGATCACGTTGACGTCGAAATCGTCGCCGCCGAGCTGGGCGAGCACGTCGTGCAGATAGTCGGCGCTCAGTCCGTTGCCGACGAAGAAGACCTTCGTTTCGCCCACGGCGGGAACGGGACGCAGCAGCTCGATCGCGCCGCGCGCGCCCAGATAGGAGCCGCCGATGCCGATGACGACGAGCGCCTTCGAACGCGCACGGATCTTTTCGGCCGCGGCACAGATGCGGTCCAGCTCCGTTTCCTTGATCTTGCGGGGGAGGGAGACCCAGCCGGTAAAGTCCGCGCCGAGACCGCTGCCCTCCAGCAGCGTCTTGTGCGCCAGGGACGCGAGCGCGTAATCGGGGCCCGCGGCGGTGAAAAAGGCGTTTGCGCCGGAAAGATCGACCTTGACCATATTCAAAAGCCTCCTGTTTTTTCATTGGTATAACATCATTATTATACATCATCGCGCCGGAAATTCAAGCGGCGCTTTTCCCTTTACAGGCCGGCCAGACTGCCGGCCAGGCGAGCGAGGATGCCCCAGAAGCCGATGCGCTCCACGTCCTGCGCCGCGACGAGCGCGCGCCGTGCGATCTCCTCGCCGCCGCGCGTCACGATCAACTCTCCCGCGCTCTCTCCGGCCGCCACGGGCGCGCTGAGCGCGTCGGGCAGGGAACAGGAAAAGGCGCAGTCTCCGCCGCCCTTGGGCACGAGCAGAAAACGGCTCTCCCCTCCGAGCGTGAGCGGGACGGACGCGCGCGCGCCGTAGTCCACGGCCGCCTCGGGCAGCTCGGCGTCGGCAGGCAGCGGCGCAAGCGTGAAGTTGGCGAAGGCGTAGTTCAGCAGCGCCTTGGCGTCGGCGTTGCGCGATTCGATGGAATCACCGTGCATGATCACGGCGACGTATTCCACGCCGTCGCGCTCGGCGCTTGCCGCGAGACAGTACATCGCCTCGGAGGTAAAGCCGGTCTTGAGCCCGGTGCAGCCCGGATACCAGTAGACCAGCTTGTTGGTATTGCTCAGGCCGAAGGCCCCGCCGCGGATCGAATCCATCCAGATCGTCGTGTAGCGCTTGGCGAGCTCGTGGCGCACGAGCTCGCGCGACATCAGCGCGATGTCGTAGGCCGTCGTGTAGTGTTCCGGATCTTCAAACAGCCCGGTGCAGTTCGTAAAATGGCTGTCCGCCATGCCGAGCTCTCCGGCACGGCGGTTCATGCGCTCGACAAAGATCTCCTCGCTGCCGCTCAGGTGCTCCGCCATCGCCACGGCGCAGTCGTTGGCCGAGACCACGGCGATGCATTTGAGCATCTCGTCCACACTCATCTGCTCGCCCTCCTCGAGGTAGACGCAGCTGCCGCCGAAGGAGGCGGCCCTCTCGCTGGCCGTGACGATGTCGTCGAGCGCGATCTTTCCGCTTTCGACGTCCTCGATGATCAGAAGCAGCGTCATCACCTTGGTCACGCTCGCGGGCGGCCGGCGCTCGTGTGCGCCCTTCTCGTACAGCAGCTCGCCCGTCTCCTTTTCCATCAGCACGGCGCTGGGCGCGGAGATCTTCAGCGCGTTGTCCCGCAGCGGTTCGGCGGCCGCCGCACCGGGCACTCCGAGCAGGGCGAGGATCAAAATGGCAGAAAGAAAGCGTTTCACAGTCCCATCACCTCATTGATGGATACGGCGCGGGAGGAGGGGATATGAGGACCCGACAGAATAATAAAAAGGTTGACAGGATTATCGAAAGGTTGACAGGATTATGCATATTTCGACGGAACAGAGAGGGTCTTTATTCAGAAACGGAAAAAGTGAAGAGTTTGTGAACACGCAGCTTTTCAACATTTCCAACAGCTTTTCCCACATTCCGAAAAATGTATATCCTTTTTTGTATGCGCGGGGAGTTACCATAAATCAATAGACATAAATTCACCGCCCCGCGCCGCGTCGAAGAGAAGAATTCACAAAATGTTGTTGACGCACCTTTAGCGCGATAGTAAAATAAATCTGTTGGATGAAAAGCAAAGGGGATGGCATACCGTGAGAAGGATCTTCAACTGGGACAAGAAATATCTCTACTGGGGCGTGACGGCATTCTGCGTCATCGCCTGCAGCATCCTTTTTTATATGGCCCTGGCCTATCTGCCGGTGATCGGGAAAGCGCTCAAGGCCCTCGGCCGGATCCTCAGCCCCTTCATCTGGGGCCTGATCATCTCGTATCTGCTCGCCCCGCTGTATAACGGGCTGTATCTGGGCTTTTTCCTGCCGCTGACGGAAAAGCTCTCCGGCAAAAAGAAAAAGAGCTCGCCGCGTCTGGCGAAGGCCCTGTCGGTGCTGCTGTCGATCATCGTGTTCCTCGCCGTGATCACCGCGCTGGTCTATCTGATCATCCCGCAGCTGTATGCCAGCGTCGAGACCATCGTGAACAACAGCCCCGGCTACATCGAAAAGCTCAGCGAATGGTCGACGAACATGCTCGCCAACTACCCCGAGGTGCGGGACTTCGTCATCGAAAAATTCGAGGAGATCAACACCAACCTCTTCAGCTGGATCCGCGACACCATCCTGCCGGGCCTCGGTAGCTTCGTGAGCAACATCACCGCCGGCGTGTATTACTTCCTGCGCGCGATCTACAACATCGTCATCGGCATCATCGTCTCGGCGTATCTGCTGAGCAATCTGGAAACCGTCTCCGCCCGCGCCAAGCGGCTGCTGTACTGCGTCTTCGGCGTGGAGTTCGCCGAAAAGCTCCGCAGCGCGATCCGCTTCACGGACAAGACCTTCATGGGCTTCATCAACGGCAAGCTGCTTGACTCGGCGATCATCGGTCTGATCTGCTATGTCGTCTGCGCGATCCTGAAGATGCCTTACGCCCTGCTGGTGAGCGTGATCATCGGCGTGACGAACATCATCCCCTTCTTCGGCCCGCTGATCGGCGCGATCCCCAGCGCCTTCATCATCCTGCTGGTCGATCCGCTCAAGTGTCTGATCTTCGTGATCTTCATCATCATCCTCCAGCAGGTCGACGGCAACATCATCGGCCCGAAGATCCTCGGCAGCTCGATCGGCATCAACGGCTTCTGGGTCATGTTCTCGATCATCCTCGGCGCCGGGCTCTTCAGCTTCTGGGGCATGCTTCTCGGCGTGCCGGTCTTCGTCGTGCTCTACACCGGCGTCACGCTCCTGATCGAGCGCAGGCTGCGCAAGCGCAAGCTGCCCG
>JAFSNA010000097.1 GCA_017447645.1 Oscillospiraceae bacterium | reverse complement strand
TATGGCGCTGAAGAGATGAAGCCCGGCCGAAAAGAAAAACAAAGTCCTTTCTCCTGCACAGGCGGGAGAAAGGACTTTAGCTTTCCCGGCGAATTACCGCACGCTTTCGGCAAAGCGAAGAAGGGCGGCGCGGCCGGCCTCGTCGCGCTTGAACACGCCGGCGTGCTCGAGCACGGTCTTGAACACCTCGCCGACTTCCTTTTGCAGGATAGCCTCGGCGTTGTCTGCGGTGAAGGCGTATTTCTTTTTCCGTTCCTCGGCCCAGGGAGCATGCGTGTCCGTCAGCGGAGAGGCGGAAAGCTCCTCGTCCGCGGCGAGGCGGCGGCCCAGCTCGGCAAGCTCCTCAAGCAGGCGTGCGGGCAGCACCGCAAGACCCATGACCTCGATCAGGCCGATGTTCTCCTTTTTGATGTGGTGCAGCTCTGCGTGCGGATGGAACAGGCCGAGGGGGTGTTCCTCGGTCGTGAGATTGTTGCGCAGCACGAGATCGAGCTCGAAATCCTCTCCGCGGCGGCGGGCGATCGGCGTGATCGTGTTGTGGAGCTCGCCCCCGGTCTCCGCAAAGACGGACACGCTCGGATCGGAATAGGCGCGCCAGGCGTCCAAGATCCGGCCGGCAAGCTCAACGAGGCGCTCGCTGTCGGCGCAGCGCAGGCGGATGACGCTCATCGGCCAGCGCAGAATCCCCGCCCGGACGTCCTCGAAACCAGGGAAGCGGAGCTCTCGCTCCACCGCGGCGCGGGCCATGGCAAACTCATAGCGCCCGCCCTGGAAATGATCATGGCTGAGGATCGAGCCGCCTACGATCGGCAGGTCGGCGTTCGAGCCGATAAAATAGTGGGGGAAAAGCGTGACGAAATCCAGCAGACGGCGGAAAGCCGAACGGTCGACCTTCATCGGACGGTGCTCGCTGTTGAGCGCGATGCAATGCTCGTTGTAGTACACATAGGGCGAATACTGCAGAAACCAGTTCTCTCCCGCGAGCGTGAGCGGGATGAGACGGTGGTTTTCGCGGGCCGGATAGTCCGCGCGGCCGGCATAGCCCTCAGCCTCGCGGCAGAGCAGGCACTTGGGGTAACCCGTGGGCTTCGCGCTGCGGGCCGCGGCGATGGCGCGCGGGTCCTTTTCGGGCTTGGAGAGGTTGATCGTGATGTCAAGCTCACCGTATTCCGTCGGGGCCTTCCACTTGCGGTCCTTCGCGATGCGGTAGCGGCGGATATAATCCGTGTCGCAGGAAAAGCGGTAATACCAGTCGGTGGCGGCCTGCGGATCGCCGTCATACAATGCGCGGAAGGTCGCGATCACGTCGGAGGGCCGAGGGGTAAGCACGCCCATCAGCTTCGTGTCCAGCAGGTCGCGGCTCGTGATGCCGCCGTCGATAAGGCCGCGCTCTGCGGCGTCGTCGAGGAGCGCCTTCAGGATCGTCTCGAGGCTTTCCCCGGCTTTTTCTCCCGCGGGCGCATAGCCGTCGAGCTCCAGGATATCCAGCAGACGGTTGCGGGCCCAGATCTCGTCCTCCGGCCCGATCAGTCCTTTTTCCAGCCCGTAGCGGACCAGTGCGTTTATCTCGTCAAAGATCATGTCTTTTCTCCCCAAAAAAGGTTTTCCCGGGCGATTATAACACAGGGCCGCCCTCCGGTGCAAGGCAGGGCCGCTCTTCTTTTCTTCTTTTCCCGATTGTATCTTCCCGGAAGCTGTGATAAAATGCGGGTAAACGAAACCGACCGGGAGGTTCTTGCGCAATGGAGATGACAGCGGCCGCCTCATGGCTGATGGATGCTTTTTCGGGCTTCGACCTTGGGATCCTCAGCCTGATGCATACGCTTGCCGGGCATGCGGGCGTTCTGCTCACGCCGCTTTGCAAGCTCATCACGCTGCTGGGCGAGAAGGGGATCCTGTTCTTCCTGCTCGCGCTGGCGCTGATGTGCTTTGCCAGAACACGGCCGCTCGGCGTGTGCATCTTCGGCGCGGTGTGCTGCGGCGCGCTGATCACAAACATCATCCTGAAGGACTGGGTCGCGCGGCCGAGACCCTTTGAGACCCTCTCCGTCTACCGCGAATGGTGGCAGGCGATCGGCTCTCCGGCCGAGGACGGCTTTTCCTTCCCCTCCGGCCACGTCACCGCGGCGGCGGCGGGTACGAGCGCGCTGTTCTTCATGCGCGGCAAGCGCTGGCTGCTGCCCGGAGCGTGCGTCGTTTTGCTGATGTGCCTCGCGCGCTGCTATCTGATGGCCCACTTCCCCAGCGACGCGGCCGCGGCCGTGATCATCGGCGTGTTTTCCGGCTGGGCGGCCTGCATGATCACAAAGGCGATGTTCACCTTCTTCTTCAAACGCAGAAAGAAGAGCCGCCTTTGCTGGCAGGTGCTGAACTTTGATCTGCCCCTGCGCTCGTTCCTGCGCTACAAGGGAAAACACTGACTGAGACCGAAAAGACCGGCTGTGCCAAAGGCACAGCCGGTTTTTTTCTCTCTTTATTGCTCCGCGCGCTCCAGCCTGGCCTTAAAGGAGATCGCGCGCGCCGTCTCCATGCAGTCGAATTTGATCAGATACGCGCCCTTTTCCGTGTCGAGCGCATCCACCGTCCCTTCGCCCATGATCGGGTGGCGCACGCGCGTCCCGACGGGAAAGGCGTTTTTCTCTGCCCGCTCGGGCAGATATTTTTCGCTGAAGGCGATATACTCCCGCGCGTCCGCGATCAGGTCCGCGCGCGGCGGCGCGGTCAGCTCCATCTGCTCCTCCCCGATGTCGAGCAGAAAGCGCGAGGGGTATTTCGGCGCGCCGTCGAAGCTGCGGCCGGCGCTCTCGGAGAGGTACAGCCGCTTCTCCGCCCGCGTCACGGCCACGAAGGCGAGACGCCGCTCCTCCTCCATGCCGGGCAGGGTCACGGTCTTGCGGCCGGGGAAGACGCCCTCGTTCATCGCGCAGAGAAAGACATAGGGGAACTCCAGGCCCTTGGCGCTGTGAACGGTCATCAGCTTGATCTTGTCCGGCGCCTCGGCGGTGTCGGCGTTCGTGAAGAGCGCGACATGCTTGAGATAATGCTCGAGCGTGCACTCCTCGCCGCAGCTCGTCTCGTATTCGTAGATCGACTGCTTGAGCTCGGCGAGATTGTCGAGCCTCTCCTGCGAGCCCTCGGTGCGCAGCATCTCCTCATAGCCGCTCTCGGCCAATACCGCGCTGAGCAGCTCCGAGACCGGGCGGGTTTCGGCGAGGGTCGTGTAATACTCAATGAGCGAGATGTATTTTGCCGCCTTTGTGCCGCGGAAGATCTCATCCTCCCGCGTGCGGCAGAGCGCCTCGTAGAGCGTGCAGCCGTGCTCCTCGGCCCATTCGCGCAGAAAGGCCATGCGCCGCTGTCCGAGGTTGCGCCGCGGCGCGTTTGCCGTGCGCAGAAAGCTCAGGTCGTCCCGGTAGCAGAGCATGCGCAGATAGGAGAGCGCGTCCTTGATCTCCATGCGGTCGAAAAACTGCACGCCGCTGTAGATCGTATAGGGGAGCTTTTCCTTCAAAAACAGCTCTTCGAGGCTGCGGGTGACATAGTGCGCGCGGTAGAGCACTGCGATCTCGCGCAGGGGCACGCCCGCACTCTCCAGCTGTCGGATCTGCGCAAGGATCCATTTCGCCTCGGCCTCGCTGTTTTCGGCATAGTGGCACAGCACGCTCTGCCCGTCCGGCAGCGTGGGGAGCAGCTCTTTTTTGATGCGGCCGGCGTTTTTCGCGATCAGCGCGTTGGCCGCCGCGAGGATCTGCGGCGTAGAACGGTAGTTCTGCATCATCATGATCGTGCGAGTCGAGGGATAATCCCTGTCGAAGTCCAGCAGATACCGCTGGTTCGCCCCGCGCCAGGTATAGATCGTCTGATCCGGGTCGCCGACGATGAAGAGGTTTTTATGATACGCGCACAGCGCTTTCATCAGCCTGTACTGCGGCTCGTCAATGTCCTGGAACTCGTCGATCATGATGTATTCGAGCCGTTTCTGCCATTTGAGACGGACCGTCTCGTTTTCCTCGAAGATATGCAGCGTAAAGACGATCAGATCGTTGTAATCGAGCGCGAAGCACTTTTTTTCCTGCCAGAGGTAACCGAAGAAGATGATGTCCCGCGCCGTGTCCGCGCGGTCGTATTTCTCTTTGAGCTCGTCGGGCGAGAGCGCGATGAGCTCGCGGTAATATTCCGGGCGGTTCTTCAGCTTTTCGATCTCGATCATGTCGCGCGCCGCGGCAAAGGTCATGTCGCGCAGCGAAAGGCCGCGCTCCTCATAGATCACGCGCAGCATCGCGTCCACGTCGGAGTTGTCCAGCACCAGAAAGCGTTTGGGGTAGGACACGGCGTAGCTGTCCTCCTGCAGCACCGAGACGCAGAAGCCGTGGAAGGTATTGATATAGCCTGTGTCGTTGTCGCCGGTGAGGTTATGGATCCTGCGGCGCATCTCGTTCGCGGCCTTGTTGGT
>JAFSNA010000096.1 GCA_017447645.1 Oscillospiraceae bacterium | reverse complement strand
TTTATCTCGCAAAAAGAGAATGCCATGATCATCCTTCAAGTCCGCCAAAAGGAAAACCACCCCATCGGGGTGGTCTTCCTTTTGCTTGAACGGGATCGAATCAGCATCGCACACGCCGGGGGCGTGTGCATTCACCAGTCCGCAGACTGGTGAATACCTTGATTCTCTTGTTATCTCGCAAAAAGAGAATGCCATGATCATCCTTCAAGTCCGCCAAATGTGATGATCGAATAAAAATCGCACAGCCCGGCGGGCTGTACGTTGACCGGTTCAAAAGCCGGTCAACACCTTGATCGTATCCGGCCGGAATCGCGATGGAATCCCCGCGGGACGCTTTTTCCCCTCTTGCCTGCGCTCGCGGCGTTGGCTATAATGGGTTCATCAACATGCAAACGGAGTGATCCCCATGAAACTTGTCACCTTTATCCGGAAGGGCTCTGCGGAAGAAGAGCTCGGTCTCCTGCGCGGCGAGGGCGTGCTGCCTCTGCGCGAGGCCGGTTTTTCCTTTGCCGACATGAACGATCTGATCTGCCGCTCGACGAAGGAGGAACGCGCCGCCATGGCCGCCGCGGAGGGCAAGGCGCTCCCGCTCGGGGACGTGACGCTGCTCTCCCCCATCCCGCGCCCGATGCAGGACGTGCTGTGCCTCGGGCTCAACTATGCCGAGCATGTGAAGGAGGCCTCCGGCTTTTCCCGGGACGCCTTCGGCCTTGAAGTCAGCGCGCCGATCTTCTTTTCCAAGCGCGTAAGCTTTTCCCAGGGACCGGATGCGCCGATCCCCGCCCACCGCGATCTCACGGCGCAGCTGGATTATGAGAACGAGCTGGCCGTCATCATCGGCCGCGACGCCGACCACGTCGGCGAAGCGGAGGCTAGGGACCATATCTTCGGCTACACGATCCTCAACGACGTCACCGCCCGCGAGCTGCAGACCAGGCACAAGCAGTGGCACTTCGGCAAAAGTCTCGAGGGCTTCTGCCCGATGGGGCCCTGCATCGTGACCGCGGACGAGCTGCCCTGGCCCCCGGCGCAGCGGATCCGGACCACGCTCAACGGCAGGCTCATGCAGGACAGCCGCACGGACTGTCTGATCCATTCGATCGGGGAGATCGTCAGCGTGCTGTCGCAGGGCTTCGTGCTGCGCGCCGGCTCGATCATCGCCACCGGCACGCCGAAGGGCGTGCTGATGGGCGCGGGGGGCGGACGCTTCCTGCAGCCGGGCGACGAGATCGTCTGCGCGATCGAGGGCATCGGCGAGCTGCGGAACACCGTGGAGTGATATTCAAACGGCAGACGGCCGGAAGTCGGAACGCTTCCGGCCGTCTGCCGCTGTATGGGACGGGATGGTCCTCGGGCAAAGCGTGAATTTAGACAGTTTGCTCCCTTTTATCGGTTGATTCCGCCGCGGAAAGCTGGTATATTGTTCAAATGCCCGGAGCCTTATCTTTTGCGGAGGAATGGGACGTGAAGGAAGGAAGAAAACGCAATATACTCTATCTGCTCGTCTGTGCGCTCATCCGCCTCGTTTACCGCAGGCCGGACTTCGTCGGGACGGAGCATCTGCCCGACGAGCCCTGCGTGTACGTGGGCAACCACACGCAGATGAACGGCCCCATCATCGGCGAGCTGTACTTTCCCGGCAAGCCCTTTATCTGGTGTGCCGGAGAGATGATGCATCTCAGGGAAGTCCCCGGCTATGCCTTCACGGATTTCTGGTCCTTCAAGCCGCGCTGGACGCACCCCTTTTTCCGGCTGCTTTCCTATCTGATCACGCCGCTGTCGCTGCTGCTGTTCAACAACGCGCGCACGATCGCCGTCTATCACGACACGCGCCTGATCACGACCTATCGCCGGTCGATCGAAAAGCTGTGCGAAGGCAGCAGCCTTCTGATCTTCCCCGAAAAAAACGAGCGCTGGAACAACATCCTGTACGATTTTCAGGACAAGTTCATCGACCTGGCGCGCTTCTATTACAAAAAGACCGGAAAGGCTCTCTCCTTCGTCCCGGTCTACAACGCCCCGGCGCTGCACAGGACGCTGATCGGAGAGCCGATCGTCTTCGATCCCGCGCAGCCGATCGACGAGGAGCGCAAAAGGCTGTGCTCCGCGCTCAAGGACGCGATCACGGCGATGGCCGTCTCGCTGCCGGAGCATAGCGTCGTCCCCTATCGGAACGTCCCCAAACGCCTCTATCCGAAAAACAGGCCTCTCGAGGTATACACCCATGAAGAAACCGGTCGTTGATTATCGCGAATTCCGCTTTTCCAAACTGAACACGCCGGAATTCTCGCATATGAAGCTGCCGCTCTGCGGCTGGCTGTTCTATTTCAGCTTTTATTTTCTGACCGAAAACCTGATCCCGGCCGAGATCTGCCACCCGATCCACTGCGCGCTCGACGACATGATCCCCTTCTGCGAATATTTTGCCGTCTTCTACGTCTTCTGGTATCTGCTCGTTTTCGGCTCGCTGATCTACGGGCTGCTCTATGACGTCGAGCGCCTTACGCGGCTGTCGAAGTTCATCCTCATCACCCAGGTCATCGCGATGACGGTCTATATCCTCTGGCCCTCTCGGCAGGATCTGCGGCCGGAGGTCTTCGTGCGCGACAACTTCCTCACCCGTCTGATGACCTTCATCTACTCCTTCGACACTCCCACGGGCGTGTTCCCCTCGCTGCATGTGGCCTATTCGATGGGCATTCTCTCGGTGGGGCTGAAAATGCCGGAGCTGAAAAAAGGCTGGAAGTGGGCTCTCGGCGTCGTGGTCGTGCTGATCTGTCTGGCCACGGCCTTCGTCAAGCAGCACTCTGTGCTCGACATTCTGGCGGCCCTGCCCGTAGGGCTTGTTGCGGAGCTGCTGGTCTTCTGGGGCGACTACTGGAAACCGCGTCTTGCGAAAAAAGAATAAAAAAACCGTCCGGCAGTTGATCTGCCGGACGGTTTTCATTTGCCTGCGTCACTTGATTTCGAGCTTGCGGCTGGCCGGGATCTCGGCCGCCTTCTTCGGCATGGTCAGCGTGAGGATGCCGTTTTCATACTTGGCCTCGATGCCGTCGACGTTGATGCCGGAGACGTCGAAACTGCGGGTGTAGGAGCCGTAGAAGCGCTCGCGCTTGACGAAGTTCTTCTTCTCGTTCTCCTCCTTCTTCTCGCTCTTGTGCTCGGCGCTGATGGTCAGGCAGTCGTTTTCGACATCGACCTGGATGTCTTCCTTGTCGAAGCCGGGCAGCTCCGCCTCCAGCTTGAAGGCCTCGCCGGTGTCGACCACGTCGGTGCGGAAGGCCGAGACCATGCTCCTCTGATTGCCGAAGAAGCTGCGCTCGAGCTCATCGAACTCCCGGAAGGGGTCCATGGCTGCAAGATGACGGATATGACGATCGAACGGAACGATTTCAAACATGATGATTACCTCCTAAATCCATACACTTGGTTTTTTCGGCCGGGAGATTTATTTCTCTCGTCTGTTTCTGTATATAAAGTACCAAACATTTTTGAACAAATATAGCAAATAATATGAACAAACTGTTAACGTTAGCGCTTTCGTTGTTTGAGTGCTAAAACAGGCGGCAAGAAAACCGCAGGCCCTTCGGCCTGCGGTTATTCTGCGTCGAAACGCGTTTTTTATTCACAGCGCGATCGGGACGGCGCCCTCCTCGATCGGGCAGACATAGCCGGGAGCGGAGCGCAGCCGGAACTCTTCCCTTGCCCTTGCGAGCAGGCTCTCGTCCTCGATCAGGTCGATCGCCGCGCCGGCAAGGGATTTGGCCGCGTAGCGCATCGCCTTGTACGCCATGGCGCTTTTGCCGCAGGCGACGACCTGCCAGGAGTGGCCCGGGATCCCCGAAGGCCAGGCGGCCGTGTTGAGCTGCGCCGTCGGCGTCTGCCAGCTTACGTCGCCCACGTCCGTGCTGCCGGGCGTGAAGAGCGTGCCGTGGTAAAGCGGCATCAGAAAATCGTTGATCGGTTTTGTGCCGTTCTCCGTCAGAGCGCGCACCTCGTCCGCGATCGCAGCGTCGGCGCGCGCGCCCGTTCCGGGCAGGCTGCGCGCGGGCGGAAAGCTCTTCTTCAGCGCCGCGGCGAAGGCGCGGTCCTCTTCGCTGTATGCCGGCACGCCGATCTCGGCCATGTTGGCGTACAGGAGCTCTTCGAGCGCGAAGTTCGGCAGCAGCTCGGCCGTACCGTCGATGAAAACGCGCTCGAAGCTCGTCCCGGTCATCAGCGCGGCGCCTTTGGCGATGTCGTCCACGCGCCGCTGCAGCCTGACGGAGTCCGCCACCTTGTTCGCGCGGACCATATAGAGCACGGAGGCTCTCGCCTGCACGACGTTGGGCGAAACGCCGCCCGCGTCGGTGATCGCGTAATGGATGCGGCAGTCGTCGGTCGTATGCTCGCGCAGGAACTGCACGCCGATGTTCATCAGCTCGACCGCGTCGAGCGCGCTGCGGCCGTTGTAGGGATCGCCCGCCGCATGCGCCGCTTTTCCCGTGAACTTATACAGCACCTGGATGCAGGAATTGTTCGTTCCCGTCTCGACCTGGTTGACGTCGCCCGGATGCCAGCTCAGCGCCGCGTCGAGCGTCCTCCACAGCCCCTCCCGGGCCATGAAAGCCTTCCCGCTGCCGCCCTCCTCGCCGGGACAGCCGAAGAAGATCACCGTGCCGCTCGCGCCGCTCTTTTCGAGGTAGTCCTTGACGGCCGCGGCCGCCGCGAGCGAGCCCGCGCCGAGCAGATTGTGCCCGCAGCCGTGTCCGGCCCCGCCGGGGACGAGCGGCGCTTCTTTTGTCGTGCCGGCCGCCTGGCTCAGGCCCGAGAGCGCGTCATACTCGCCCAGAATGCCGATCACAGGAGCGCCGCTGCCGAAGGAACCGCAGAAGGCCGTGTCGATCCCGCAGAGCTTTTCCGAAACCGTGAAGCCGAGAGCGCGCAATGCCTCGCAGTAGAGCGCCGTCGCCCTGTATTCCTTCAGGGACAGCTCCGGGTTTTCCCAGATCTGTTCCGCGATCTTCTCATACAGCGCCGCCTTCTCGTCTACCGAGGCGAGGGCGCGCTTTTTCTGCTCGTTCATCACAATACCTCTTGATTGAAGTCTCTGGCCGCAGACAAATACGTACCGGCCGGCCTGGATTGGCACGGAGTAATTGTGAAGAGGGGATGGGACTCCCCTCTTCACATTCATTTCGGCAAAACCGGAATTTAGAAGCTTCCTTTTTGCCTCCGCAGTATCGTCTTAATACAGGACCTTGCTGAGGAAATCTCTGCAGCGCGGGTTTTTCGGATGGTTGAACACCTCGTCGGGCGTTCCTTCCTCGGCGATCACGCCGTCGTGCATGAAGATGACCCTGTCCGCAACTTCCTTGGCAAAGCCCATCTCATGCGTGACGATCACAGAGGTCATGCCGTCCTTGACCAGATCGCGAATCAGGTCGAGTACCTCGCCGACCATTTCCGGGTCAAGCGCCGAGGTCGGCTCGTCGAAGAGCATGACGTCCGGCTCCATGGCGAGCGCGCGGATGATCGCGACTCGCTGCCGCTGGCCGCCCGAGAGCGTCGAGGGATACACGTCCGCTTTGTCCTGCAGGCCGATCCTCGCGAGCAGCTTCATGGCCTTCTCGTTTGCTTCCCGAACGATGTCCTCCGGCGTCTTGTCTACGCTCTCGCCGCGTTTCTTCGCGTCTTTGAGCCTCTGTTTCCCGATCTTGATCGGCGCCAGGGTGATGTTCTCGCGGACGGTTTTATTGTTGAAGAGGTTGAATGACTGGAAGACCATCCCCATCTTCTGGCGAGCGAGATTGATGTCGATCCCGTTCTCGTCGTAGATCTTCTTCAGCAGCGCCGCGTATTCCGCGCCTTCTTTTTTCGGATGCTTTTCCTTGAGCAGATCCTCATCCTTGATTTTTTTGATCGCGTCTTCATCGCCGAGACCTTCGCCCACCAGCCGTTTATAGGTGTTGGAGGCGCGGATCACATCCCAGTGCAGATAGGGATCGGGCGGCGTCATCAGCCGGCCCTCCATCCACACCTCCCCGAAGGTGGGCTCTTCCAGCAGGTTCATACAGCGCAGCAGCGTGGATTTTCCCGAGCCGGACACGCCGATAATCACAACGACCTCGCCCTTTTCGACATGCGTGGAGACGCCCTTGAGGACTTGAAGTCCGTCGAAATTCTTGTAGATGTTCTGAATGTCAAGCACGGGCTTTCATCCTCCTTTCCATGGACTTGAGGAGCTTTGAGAGGATAAAGGTCAGTGCGAAATACAACACGCCGACAATAGCCAGGCATTCCATCGTCAGGTATGTATTGCCTTTCACCTTGAGATAGGCCGTCATCAATTCCCCTACAAAGAAGGTGGAGGCGAGCGAGGTCTCCTTGACGACCGTGATAAATTCGTTGCCCAGCGCCGGAAGGATGTTCTTGATCGCCTGCGGGAGAACGATGGAGAGCATTGCGGTTCGCTGTGTGAGCCCCAGTGAGCGCGCGGCTTCCATCTGGCCCGGATCCACCGCCTCTATTCCGGAGCGGATGATCTCGGACACGTAGGCGCTGGAGTTGATGATCAGAACGATCGATACGGAGTATATGTACGGCAGCGAGGAGAGCTTCGGAATGAGCATAGGGAATACGAACACGCCGATATAGAGCTGGAGCAGGACGGGCGTCCCTCTGACGACCTCGACGAGGGCGTTGACGACAACCCGGAGAATCTTCATCCGGGATCGTTTTGCCAGGGCAAGCAGCGAACCGAAGAACGCGCCGCCGGCTACGGCGATCACAGACAGCAGCAGCGTGTAGCCGATGCCCTGCAGCAGGAATACTCTCCAGTATCTCGCCAGAATATTGGCGATGTTCGTGAAAAATGTCATGGAAGAAAACTCTCCTAAGCGAAATGGCGTGTGATCTTATTCCGTAATCTTGTTGCCCTCGTCGTCAAAGCCCAGCTCGTCGAGCGTGGAGACGCCGGCGTAGACCTTGCAGGCATCGTACCAGCCGGAGTAGTAGTCGTTCTCCAGCGCCTTGGCGAGCGCAGCGTTGACCTTTTCAAGCAGCTCGGTGTTGCCCTTCTGGAGCAGGCAGACGTTGTTTTTATAGATGTCGTCCACCTCGAAGTCAAAGCCGGTGAAGGCGATCGCGTCGCCGGCGCTGGCGATGATGGACTCGCCGTTGCCGTGCGCGACGGCCAGAAAGTCGACCTGCTTGGCCTTCAGCGCCTCGACAGCCGTGCCGAGATCGACGTACACGAGGCTGATGTCAACGTCCTTGTCCCCGAAGGTCTCCTCGACCAGGACCTGCTGGAGCGAAGCGCCCTGGTAGCCGATCTTGTAACCGACAAAATCCTCGGGAGAGGTGAATTTACCCTCGTTCTCCTTCAGGCAGATGATGGACTGCTGCGTCTCATTCTCGCCGGCGACGTACCAGTCGGAGAGCTCGTAGTTCTGCGAGCGTTCATAGGTCCAGGAGAAGCCGGAGATCGCGATATCGACGTTGCCGGTCTGTACCGCGGCCTGGCAGGCGTCGAAGGACATGGGCTTTAAAACAAGCTGCATGTCGAGCTCCTGGGCCAGATAGTTTGCCAGCAGCACGTCGAAGCCGACGATCGCGGCGTCGCCGCTCTTGGCCACATCGTAGAACTCCATCGGCGCGAAGTCGGGTGACAGGGCTACCGTCAGCGTGCCGTTCGCGCCGCCCGGCTTGAGCTGGGAGAGATACTTGTCGTATGCCTTTGACAACTTTGCGTCCGAATTGCCGCCGCAGGCCGCCAGCGAGATGAGCATCGCCAGACACAGCAGCATGCACAAATATTTCGCGATCTTTTTCATCCTTTTTACCCTCACTTTCGTCAGATGCAATAAGTTTTTTACTTGACGTTTGTGAGAATAGCACAAGTCAGGCCGTCTGTCAAGCAATTTTTGAAATTTTATTCTGTATTATTTTGTTTTTCCATGTAAATATTCATTATTATTACGGATATTCGTTGTATAATGAATAAAAATATTAAAACACCGGGCCGGAGCAGCCGCTCCGGCCCGGTGTCCGCTATCGGTTTTCAGCCCTTCCGCCCGCAGAACGAGCAAAAGCCAAAGGCAATGAGATCCACCGCGACGATACTGGCGCCGCTGGGCGTTTCGAACACATAGGAGGCGATCATCCCGAAGACGAAGCAGACGACCGAGATGAGCGCCGCGCACAGGACCACGCTGCGGAAGCTCCGACAGAGCTTCATGGCGGACAGCGCCGGGAAGATGATAAGGCTTGAGATCAGCAGCGCGCCCATCATGCGCATGCCGAGCACGACCGTCACCGCCGTCAGCACGGCGAGCAGCGTGTTGTACAGGTCCGCGTGCGCGCCTGTGGCGCGGGCGAAGGTCTCGTCAAAGGTCACGGCGAAGAGCCTCGGATAGAGCAGGACGAACAGCGCGATCACCGCGAGCGAGAGGATCACGCTCAAGACCGCGTCGCCGCGGCTGAGCGAGAGGATGCTGCCGAAGAGGTAGCTCGACACCTCGGTGTTCATCCCGCTCGTGACGGACACGACGATCACGCCGATCGCCAGGGCGCTTGAGGAGATGATCGCGATCGCGGCGTCGCCCTTGACGCGGGAGCTGCCGCGCAGGCGCAGCAGCAGCACGGCGGAGAGCACGACCACGGGCACCGTCACGGCCAGCGGCGCAAGATGGAAGGCCGAGGCGACAGCCAGTGCGCCGAAGCCTACGTGCGAAAGCCCGTCGCCGATCATCGAGTAGCGCTTCAAAACCAGCGACACGCCCAGCAGCGCCGCGCAGAGGCTGACAAGTACGCCGACGACGAGCGCGCGCTGGATGAAATGGTAGGAAAACATGCTCAGGATACTCATAGCCCGCTTCCTCCCAGAAAGCGCCGTCCGATAGCGCTGCGCCGGTATTCCGCCGCCGTTCCGAAAAAGAGCTGGCGGCGGCCGAGATGAAGGATGTGCGTGGCATAGCGCACGGCCTCGTGGATGTCGTGCGTGACCATGATCACGGAGATGCCGTCGCAGAGATTGACGAGCTTGATGAGATTATACATCTCCCCCGCCGCCACCGGGTCGAGCCCCGTCACCGGCTCGTCGAGCAGGAGCAGCTTCTTCGTTGCGCACATGGCCCGGGCAAGCAGCACGCGCTGCTGCTGGCCGCCGGAGAGCTCCTGATAGCCGGCGTTTTTGATGTCCTCGATGCCCATGCGCTCAAGATTCTCTTCCGCGCGGCGCTTGTCCTCCGGGCTGTAAAACAGCTTTCCGCCGAGCGAGTTGAGACAGCCCGAGAGCACGACCTCCCAGACGCTGGCCGGGAAATCGCGCTGGATCTCGGTCTGCTGCGGCAGATAGCCGATCTCGCTGCGCTTGAGGCCGTCGCCGAGCATGATCCTGCCGGAGGCCGGCGCCTTGAGCGAGAGCAGACCGCGGATCAGCGTGGATTTGCCGGAGCCGTTCTCGCCCACGACGCAGAGATAGTCCCCGGCCTTGAGCGAAAAGTCGACGCCCTCGAGCACCGTTCTGCCGTCGTAGGAGAACGAGGCGTTTTCACATGTCAGGATCGCCATCAGCCCAGCGCCTCCTTTACGCTTTCGGTGTTTGCCCACATCAGGGAGAGATACGTCGCGCCGTTTTTCAGATCTTCGGCGCTCACGGTATGGCAGGTATGAAAGAGAAGCTTTTCACAGCCGGTGTCCTCGCAGATCACATCCGCCATCTTCTGGTTGGAATATTCGATATACAGCACGGCCGGCGTATGCTCGGCGCGCACGCGGTCGATCAGAAAGGCGACCGTACGGGCGGAGGGCTCGGTATCGTCGGCGCAGCCCGGGAAGGCCGCGTAATAGTCCAGGCCGTATTCCTCGACGAAATAGCGCGCGGGAAAGCGGTCGGCAAAGATCAGGCAGCTTCCGTGCGCCTGCGCGGCGATGTCCCGGAAGGCCGCGTCCAGCTCGTCGAGCTTTTCGCAGTAGCTCTCGCAGCCGCGGCGGTATGTCTCCGCCCCCTCCGGGTCGAGCGCGCAGAGCTCGCCGCAGATCGCGCGGCAGATGGCGGCGGCGTTGCGCGGCGACGTCCAGACATGCTCGTCGTACTCGGCCCCGTCCTCTTCGCTCTCTTCCTCGCGGATGCGCTGCATGCCCTCCTTGTGCTCTTCCTCGAGCGCGTCCACGCAATCGAGCATCCTCAGCACGGCATAGCCGCCTTCCGCGCCGTCCAGCAGCGTTTCGAGCCAAGCCTCGGATTCGCCGCCGTTGCAGATCAGCAGATCGCAGCGCCCGATCCGCACGAGGTCCTGCGGCGTGGGCTCATAGCTGTGCGCCTCCGCGCCCGGCGGGACGAGCAGCACGATCTCGCAGCGCCCGGCGCAGATCTCCCGTGCGAAATCATAGGCCGGGAACAGCGTCGTGACGACCGTAAGGCTTTTATTCGATTGTCCTTCCGCGTCCGCCGCTCCGTTCTGTGCGCCGCAGGCGCACAGGCTCAGGAGAAGGCTCAGCGCGAGCAGCGCGGAGAGGAGTTTTCTTTTCATGACACTCACCAAAACTTGATTTTACAGCAAATAAGCTCGCTTTGCAAGCGTGAGCGCGCCGTTGACAAGGCGCGCGGGGCGTTTTACAATAGCTCTATGAAAAAAAAAGAAGGAGACCGGCATGAAGATCTGTGTTTTCGGCGCATCGAGCGACGCGCTGGCAAGGGAATACTACGACGCTGCCCGCCGCCTGGGCGAGCTGATGGCGAAGGGCGGCCACACGCTCGTCTACGGAGGAGGCGCCGACGGGCTGATGCGCGCCTGCGCCGACGGCGCGGAGAGCGGCGGCGGCACGGCGATCGGCATCGCGCCGCGCATGTTCGACGAGGGGAACTTCCTCCGCCGGGATTTCGGCGAGCTCGTTTTTACCGACACGATGGCCGGGCGTAAGGAGCTGATGCGCTCTCTGGCGGAGGCCTTTATCGTCCTGCCGGGCGGGACGGGCACGCTGGACGAGTTTTTCGAGACGCTGACGCTCAAGCAGCTCGGAGAGCAGCCCAAGCCGATCGTGCTGCTGAACACACTGGGCTTTTACGACACGCTCTGCGCGCTGCTGCGGGACATGGCCGATCGCGGCTTTGTGGGCGCGAGCGCGCTGGGGATGATCTCTCTTGCCGCAAGCCCCGAGGAGGCGCTTTTCCTGGCTCAGATCCCGGATCGCAGCGGTGCGCGCAGCCGTGCGGATTACAACAAATGAACGCTCGCCCGGGACGGTCCCGTACCGTCCCGGGTTTTTGCATTCTTTTGCCGCCCGCTATTGAAAACAACGGATTTTTTTGGTATGATTAATTATTAATAAAAATAAAGAAAAATGGGAATATGGCTATGATACGAAAGGAATGGAAGATCCCCTTCGAGCGTCCGACCGTTCCGGAAGAGCTTTTGCAGGGCGGCTGCACGCCGCTGCTCGCCTCGGTGCTCGCTCTGCGCGGCGTGAGCACGCGCGCGGAGATGGAAGCGCTGCTCCACGGCGGAGAAGAGCTGCTGGAGGATCCGATGCTGCTCCGGGACATGCCGCGCGCCGTCGAGCGCGTGCGCCTCGCCGTCGAACGGAAAGAGAAAGCTGCGGTCTACGGCGATTATGACGTGGACGGCATCACCTCCACCTGCCTGCTGACGGATTATCTGCGCTCCAAGGGGCTGGACTGCATCCCCTACATCCCCGACCGCAGCGAAGAGGGCTACGGTCTCAATGACGCCGCCATAGACGCGCTGCACGAGCAGGGGGTCGCGCTGATCATCACGGTCGACTGCGGCATCACCGCGCGGGAGGAGGCGCTCTACGCCGCCTCGCTCGGCATGGACATGATCATCACCGATCACCACGAGTGCGGCTCCGGCCCGCTGCCGGAGGCGATCGCGGTCGTGGACTGCAAGCGGCCGGACGAGAACTACCCCAACCGCTCGCTTGCGGGCGTGGGCGTCGCGCTCAAGCTGGTCTGCGCCTGCGAGGGCCGCGGCGGCGACATGGTCGAGCGCTACTGCGATCTTGCCGCGATCGGCACGATCGCGGACGTGATGCCCCTGACGGGCGAGAACCGCTATCTGGTCCGCCGCGGGCTGGAGAAGATCCGGCGCGCGCCGCGCCCCGGCATCGCGGCCATGCTGCGCGAATCCTCTGTCGACGGCAGGCGGCTGACCGCCTCGGTCGTCGGCTTCACGCTTGCCCCGCGGCTCAACGCCGCCGGGCGGCTGGACTGTCCCTCCGTTGCGGCGAGACTGCTGATGACCGACGATCCGGCGGAGGCGACGGCGCTCGCCGTCGAGCTCTGCGATCTCAACCGCAAGCGCCAGAGCATCGAGACCGCGATCTGGGACGAGGCCAACGCCATGCTCGCCTCCTCCGCTCCCGACGCGCCGATCGTGCTGGCGAGCGACAAGTGGCACCAGGGCGTGATCGGCATCGCCGCCTCGCGCCTCGCCGAGCAGTACTCTCTGCCGGCGATCATGGTCTGCCTCAACGGCGAGGTCGGCAAGGGCTCCTGCCGCAGCTACGGCGGCTTCAACCTCTTCGACGCGCTCAGCGCCTGCTCGGAGCATCTCATCGGCTTCGGCGGGCACGCGCTGGCGGCCGGACTGAACATCCGCAGCGACAAGCTGGACGATTTCCGTGCGGCGCTCGCGCAATACTATCGTGAAAACAAGCCCGCGCCCGTGCCGGAGGTGCAGCCGGATCTGCTGATCTGCGATCCGAAGCTGCTCGATATCGACAACGTGCGCTCGCTCGATCTGCTCGAGCCTTTCGGCAACGCCAATCCCCGCCCGACGATGTGTCTGTGCGGCGTACCGCTGGAGAGCGCAGGCGAGGTCGGCGGCGGCAAGCATCTGCGCATCCGCGCGCGCCTGGGCCGCGAGAGCTTTGAGGGCATCTTCTTCTCGCACACCGCGCGGGAGCTGGAGATCCGCAGCGGCGACCTTGTCGACATCGCCTTCACGCCGCAGATCAACGAATTCCGCGGCCACGTCTCCGTACAGCTTCTCGTCAGCGCGCTGCGCCGCCATGACGGCGAGGCGCTCTGCGACAGGATCCTGAACGGCGACCGGCAGGCCCTGTGGGCAGCCGCCGCCTTCCGTCCCGAGCGCAGCGACTTTGTGCGCGTCTGGCACCTGGCGGAGCAGCAGGGCTTCCGTCTTCCCGAGGACACGGGCCGGATCCTCGCGCTGACGCCGTCCGGCATGGCAGAGGAAACCTTCTGCCTGTGTCTGGCCGTGTTCGGCGAGGTGGGCCTGCTCTCCTCCCCCGGCGGGGGCATCCGCGGCGCCGCCGCCGAGCAGATCGACGGAAAGGCGGATCTGGACGGCGCGGAGATCATGAAAGAATTAAAATCGGTTTGAGGATGCTGACATGGCAAACGAGGATCAAAAACTGAACACTTTGCCCGCGCCCCTCGATCCGGACAAGATGTTTGAGGAGCTGGAGGAAAAGATCCGCCGCAGCTGTCCCAACGTGGATCTCGACCGCGTACGCGCCGCCTATGAGATGGCGCGTCGGGCGCATGAGGGACAACTGCGCAAGGACGGCCGCTCGCCCTATGTGACGCACTGCGTCTCGGCGGCGGACATCACCGTCGACATGGGCCTGGATGAGGATTCCATCGTCGCCGCGCTGCTGCACGACGTCATCGAGGACACCGCCCTGACGCATGCGGACATCGCCCGTCAGTTCGGCCCGGCCGTGGCCGACATCGTCGAGGGCGTCACCAAGCTGACGCGCGTGCAGTACACCAGCGTCGAGGACGAGCAGATGGAAAACATCCGCAAGATGCTCATGGCCATGGCCAAGGACATCCGCGTCATCCTCATCAAGATCGCCGACCGGCTGCACAATATGCGCACGATGGCTTACCAGTCTGCGGACAAGCAGCGCACGAAGTCTCTTGAGACGATGGAGATCTACGCCCCCATCGCGCACCGCCTCGGCATCCAGCGCGTCAAGTGGGAGCTGGAGGACCTCTCGCTGCAGTACCTGGATCCCGCCGGATACAAGGAGATCACGGACGTACTGGAGCGCAAGATGCCCCAGTTGGAGGCCTTCATGGCCGCGGTCGAGGATAAGATCCAGCGCCGCCTCGACGAGGAGGGCATCCACGCGACGATCTACAGCCGTATCAAGCACGTATACAGCATCTATCGCAAGATGTACGCGCAGAAGCTCGACATCAACGGGATCTTCGACCTGTGCGCCTTCCGCGTGATCGTGGACACGATCCCCGACTGCTACAACGTCCTCGGCGTGATCCACGACATGTTCAAGCCCGTCCCCGGGCGTTTCAAGGACTATATCTCCACCCCCAAGCCCAACATGTATCAAAGCGTCCACACTACCGTCATCGGCAGCGAGGGCATTCCCTTCGAGGTGCAGATCCGTACCTGGGAGATGCACCATACGGCCGAGTACGGCATCGCGGCGCATTGGAAATACAAGATGGGCGACGGCGCCGCCTCGCTGCGCATCGGCGACGAGGACCGCTTCGCCTGGGTGCGCCGCCTGCTGGAAAGCCAACAGGAGTCCGACGCGCAGGACTTCTTCCACAATCTCAAGATCGACATGTTCGCCGACGAGGTCTTCGTTTTCTCCCCGAAGGGCGACGTCATCAACCTCCCCGCCGGCGCGACGCCGATCGATTTCGCGTATATGATCCACTCCGACGTCGGCAACCACATGGTATCCGCCAGCGTCAACGGAAGGATCGTCACCTTCGACTATGTGCTGCAGAACGGCGACATCGTCGAGATCCGCACCTCCAAGTCCGCACCCGGCCCCAGCCGCGACTGGCTGAACATCGCCAAGAGCGGCAGCGCCCGCACGAAAATCAAGCAGTGGTACAAGCGTGAGCGGCGCGAGGAGAACGTCATCCGCGGACGCGAGATGCTCGAAGACGAGCTGCGCCAGAGCGGTCTCTCTCTCGACGACGTGAGCGACGAGGCGGTCATGTCCCCGATCCTGCGGCGTCTTTCCTACTCGAACGTCGAGGATCTCTACGCCGCGATCGGCTACGGCGGTCTCACGGCCGTCCGCGCGGCGAACCGGCTCAAGGACGAATACGCCCGCGTGCAGAAGCCTGACCGCAAGACCACCGTCGACAAGCTGACCGAGGCCGCCGAAAGGCGCGAGCAGCAGGCTGCCAAGCAGACCGGCAAGCCCATCCACGGCGTGCTCGTCGCGGGGCTGGACAACTGTCTGGTCAAGTTCTCGCGCTGCTGTACGCCCGTTCCGGGCGACGACATCGTCGGCTTCATCACGCGCGGCCAGGGTGTCTCCATCCACCGGCGCGACTGTGAGAACTACCGCAGCAGCATCGCCTCGCCCGAGAACGACGGGCGCTGGATCGACGTGAGCTGGTCGGATCACATCACCGACAGCTATGTCACCACCATCACGATCATCGCCAAGGACCGCTCGGGCCTCGTCATGGACATTGCCACGGTCCTCAACACGCTCAACGCCAAGGTGCGCACGCTCTCCGCGCGCGACAACGGCGGCACGGCCATCACGACGATCTCGCTGGAGGCCAAGAATCTTGCCGAGCTCAAATACGTCATGTCGCGTCTGAGCTCGATCCCCGGCGTGCGCGAAGTCGTACGAAACGGAAGCTGAAGAAAGGAAACCGTATCATGAGAGCAGTCGTCACACGCGTTCTCTCCGCCTCCGTCGAGATCGGCGGCAAAACGGCGGGAGCGATCGAAAAGGGCTTTCTCGTCCTCCTCGGCGTGCACCGGGACGATACCGAGGCCGAGGCGAAGAAGATCGCCGACAAGATCTGCGGGCTGCGCGTCTTTGAGGACGCGGAGGGCAAGATGAACCTCGCCCCCGACCCGGCGGAGAAAAAGCTTTTGATCATCAGTCAATTCACCCTCTTCGCCGACTGCCGATCCCGCCGCCCGGGCTTTTCCCTCGCGGCGCGGCCGGACAAGGCGATCCCTCTCTACGAGCTGGTCATCGCCGAGTGCCGCGCGCGCGGCTTTACGGTCGAGACCGGCGTGTTCGGCGCGGAGATGTTCGTCTCCTCCGTCAACGACGGGCCTGTTACCATCCTTCTCGACACAAAGGAGCTGTAAGAAATGCTGATCAAAACCATCCCCGTCGGGCACCTGGAGACAAACTGCTACGTCGTGACGAACGAGAAGACGCTCGAGTGCGTCGTGATCGACCCGGGCGACGAGAGCAACACGATCCTCGATTATCTTGAGGACAATTCCCTCACCTGCCGCGCGATCATGCTCACGCACGGGCACTACGACCATGTCGGCGCGGTCGACGCCGTTGCGGAGGAGACCGGCGCCACGGTCTATATGAACAGCCGCGACGACACGGGCGGGAAGTCCTTCCATCTCCCCTACCGTCTGCCGCAGGGCGGCATCAGCTATGACGACGGCGACGTCATCGACGAGGCGGGTCTGCGCTTTGAGATCATCGCCACGCCCGGCCATACTCCGGGCGGCGTGACGATCCGCTGCGAGCGGGCGCTTTTTACCGGCGATACGCTCTTCCGCGGCAGCTGCGGCCGCGTCGATCTCGACGGCAGCGTTCCGGAGGACGAGATGCTCTCGCTCAAAAGGCTGTGCAGTCTGGAGGGCGATTTCGAGGTATATCCCGGGCACATGGACTCCACCACGCTCGAGCGCGAGCGGATGTTCAACTTTTACTGCCGCGAGGCGATGAAGCTATGACAGACAAAAAGGAGTTCTCAGACATGGAACCGACTCTCGTGATCCTCTCCGCCGGCATCGGCAGCCGCTTCGGAGGTCTCAAGCAGATCAAGGCCGTCGACGATCACGGCCACGCGATCATCGACTTCTCGCTCTACGACGCCTGGCGCGCCGGCTTCCGCAGGGTCGTGTTCGTCATCAAGCACGAGATCGAGGAGGACTTCAAGGCCGCCGTCGGCAGACGCATCGAAAAATACTTCGACGTGAAGTATGTTTTTCAGCAGCTCGACTGTCTGCCGGAGGGCTGTACCGTCCCGGAGGGGCGCGTCAAGCCCTGGGGCACGGGTCACGCCGTGGCCTGCTGCGCCGGCGCCGTGGACGGTCCCTTCGCCGTCATCAACGCCGACGACTTCTACGGGCCGGGCGCTTTTGATGCGCTCTTCGGTTTTTTGAAGGAAGGACGGGCGCAGAATGAGCACGCGATGGTCGCCTATCTTCTGCGCAATACCGTCACGGAGAACGGCTATGTCGCGCGCGGGGTCTGCCGCGTCGAGGATGGCTTTCTCCGCGACGTGGTTGAGCGCACGCACATCGAAAAGCGCGGCGCGGACGCGGCCTGGACCGAGGACGGCGAGCACTATCTCCCCCTCTCGGGCGACAGCCCCGTCAGCATGAACTGCTGGGCCTTCGGGCGCGGCATGCTCGACGAGCTGGTCGCGCGTTTCCCCCGCTGGTTCGCCGGGAATGCGGAAAAAGATCCGCTCAAGGGCGAATACTTCCTGCCGAGCGTGGCCAACGCGCTCATCCAGGAGGGCAAGGCGAGCGTGCGCGTCCTGCCCTGCACCGAGACCTGGTACGGCATCACCTATAAAGAGGACCTTCCGAGCGTGACCGCGGCCATCGCCGCGCTGCGCGAAAAGGGCGTCTATCCCGAAAAACTGTTGGATTAAAGGAGAAGGACATGAACGTACTCGTCACCGGCGGAGCCGGCTATATCGGTAGCCACACCTGTGTGGAGCTGCTCGAGCGCGGCCACAAGGTCGTCGTCATCGACAATCTGGTCAACTCCAGCGCGAAGGCCATCGAACGCGTGGAGCAGATCACGGGCAAGGATGTGGCCTTCTATGAAAACGACGTGCGCGACCGCGCCGCGCTCGACCGCATCTTTGAAAAGCACAGCATCGACTGCGCGATCCACTTCGCCGGGCTCAAGGCCGTGGGCGAGTCTGTGGCGATGCCGCTGGAATACTACGACAACAACCTCTTCTCCACCGTCCGGCTCTGCGAAGCCATGCGAGACCACGGCGTGAAGAATATCGTCTTTTCGTCCTCCGCCACGGTCTACTCCGGCGACAACGAGATGCCCCTGAAGGAGACCGCGCGCACCGGCATGTGCACCAATCCCTACGGCTGGACGAAGTATATGTCCGAACAGATCCTGCGCGACACCTCCAAAGCGGTCGAGGACTTTTCCGTCAGCCTTCTGCGCTACTTCAACCCGATCGGCGCGCACAGCAGCGGTCTGATCGGCGAGGATCCGCGCGGCATTCCCAACAACCTCATGCCCTTCATCGCGCAGGTCGCGGTCGGCCGCCGCGATCATCTGAACGTCTTCGGCAATGACTACGACACGCCCGACGGCACCGGCGTGCGCGATTACATCCATGTCGTCGACCTGGCTCGCGGCCATGTCGCGGCCATCGAGTACATGCAGAACCACCGCGGCGAGAGCGTGTTCAACCTCGGCACCGGCCAGGGCTACAGCGTGCTGGACATGGTCAAGACCTTCGAGCGTGTGAACGGGGTAAAGATCCCCTATGAGATCGCTCCGCGCCGCGCCGGCGACCTGGCGGTGCTTTATTCCAACCCGGACAAGAGCGCACAGCTGCTCGGCTGGAAGGCGCAGTACACGCTGGAGGACATGTGCCGCGACACCTGGGCCTGGCAGTCGAAGAATCCCATGGGATACCAGGAGTAATTATCGGCATTTGCTTTCCTGCCGGTATATTTTTCACGAGATACGGGGAGAATGTTCCCGTATCTCTTTTTTTGCAGGTTTTTTCCAATGGTCGTTTCCGCATGTGCGCCCGGCGTTTTTTCCTCGCTGTCCCTCGCCGCGAAAAAATACGGTTTTCTGCTGCGCGAGCTGATCGTGCGCGATTTCAAGGTCAAATACAAGCGTTCGGTCCTCGGTATGCTGTGGAGCCTGCTCTATCCCGTGCTGATGATGTGCGTGATGGCCGTCGTCTTTAGGAACGTGTTCCGCTTTTCCGTTCCGGGCGTGAGCTATCTGAGCTATCTGATGACGGGACTGACGCTCTTCAATTATTTCTCCGAGGCGTCCAATCTCGCCATGAGCAGCGTGGTGGCCAATTTTGCGCTGCTCGGCAAGGTCTACATGCCGAAGTATATCTTCCCTCTGTCGAAGTGCCTCTTCGTCGGGATCAATTTTGTGCTGACGCTGCTGCCGCTTTACGCCGTCATCCTGCTGACCGGCACGGGGCTGTGCTGGCAGCACCTGCTGCTGCCTTATGATTATCTCTGTCTGCTGGGCTTCACGCTGGGGATGGCGCTGCTGCTCTCCGCGGCGGCGGTGTTCCTGCGCGACCTCTTCTATATCTACGGCATCGTGCTCACCGTATGGACCTATCTCACGCCCATCATGTACGACATCTCCATGATCGGCAGCGCGCCGCTGATCGCG
This sequence comes from Oscillospiraceae bacterium, assembly GCA_017447645.1. Taxonomy (GTDB): domain Bacteria; phylum Bacillota; class Clostridia; order Oscillospirales; family Oscillospiraceae; genus Limivicinus. The sequence goes on along the minus strand of JAFSNA010000096.1, from coordinate 13,843 downwards.
CTGCTCAGGCTCAATCCCCTGTATCAGTACATTTCCTTCGCCCGTACGATCGTGCTCTTCCACACGACGCCCGCGCCGCGGCAGTTTCTGATCTGCGCGCTCTCGGCGCTGCTCGCGCTCCTCGGCGGCGCCGTCTTCTTCCGAAGGACGCAGGACCGTTTTATCTACTATGCCTGACGGGGCGCGCATGACAGGCGGCGGAGACGAGCTCATGATCGAGGCCGAGGCGCTTTCGATGCGCTTCAATCTCGGCATCGAACGGGGCTTTTCCCTCAAGCAGTGGTTCGTGGACGCGCCGCGCGCCAAAAAGCGCGAGCGGAACGAGTTCTGGGCGCTGCGCGGCGTCTCCTTCTCCCTCCGGCGGGGCGAGGTCGTCGGGCTCGTCGGGACGAACGGCGCGGGAAAATCCACGCTTTTGAAGCTCGTCGCGGGCGTCATGAAGCCGACGGAGGGCCGCGTACGCTGCGGCGGCGCCGTATGTCCGATGATCGAGCTCGGCGCCGGCTTCGATCCGCAGCTGACCGCGCGTGAAAACATTTTCCTCAACGGCGCGATCATGGGCTATTCGCGTCCCTTTCTCGAAAGCCGCTTCGACTCCATCGTCGATTTTTCCGAGCTGCGCGCCTTTCTCGACGTTCCGGTGCAGAATTTCTCCTCCGGCATGACCGCGCGTCTGGCCTTTTCCATCGCCGTGCGGGTCGAACCGGAGATCCTGATCGTCGACGAGATCCTGTCCGTGGGCGACGCCGCCTTTCAGGCCAAAAGCGAGGAGAAGATGCTGCGCATGATCCGCGGCGGGACGACGGTCCTGTTCGTCTCGCACTCCGTCGATCAGATCCGCAAGCTGTGTCCGCGCGCGCTTTGGCTCGAACACGGCGTGCTGCGCGAGGACGGCGAGAGCGGCGCGGTCTGCGGGCACTATCTCTCTTCCCTGTTTCAAGGAGGCTGAAGCATACGCATCTCTTTTTGCGTTTCGGGCGCTTTTTCCGGCGTTTCCTTTCCCATCTGCTGCATCTGCGCTTTGCCGAGGCTCTGCGGGAGCTGAGGGCCGCACTGCGCCGCTTTGCGCTCTTTCTGCGCTCGCGCGCCGGGGCGCGCCGTCTGCGCGCCGAGCTTGCCGCGCCCGTCGAGGGACGGCGCGTGATCGTCTTCCCGCCGACGCTCGACTGGCACCTGCCGCTTTTCCAGCGTCCGCAGCAGCTTGCCCGCGCGTACAGCGAAAAGGAAAACACGCTCGTCCTCTACCTCACCTCCAACGCGGCGTACGACCGCACGGCGGTCGCGGAAAAGCTCGGCGACAGGCTCTGGCTCGTCAACGCCGCGCTGTCGCACGAGCTCCGGACGATTTTACGCGGCGCGTCCGAGACGATCCTTTCGCTGAGCTGGACCGCCAACCGCCGCTACATCGAGCTGCTGCGGCCGGACAGCGTGATCTATGAATATATCGACGAGCTGGAGATCTTCGACGGCTATGACGAGAGCATGCGGCGCGAGCATTTGCGGCTCCTTCGCCGCGCGGATCTGACGGTCTGCACGGCGCGCGCTCTCTACGACAAGGCCCTGCCCTTTGCCCGCCGGGCGATCCTCAGCCCCAACGCCGGGGATTACGCTCATTTCAGGCGCAGCGCTTTCGCCCCGCCCGCGCCGGAGGCCGCGGAGACGGCGGCGCGCTTCCGCGGCACGCTCGGCTATTACGGCGCGCTGGCGGTCTGGTTCGACTACACGCTGATCGCCGCCGCGGCGGACGCACGGCCGGAGTGGCTGTTTCTGCTCGTCGGCATGGACTACGACGGCAGCCTGCCGAAGAGCGGGCTCCTCAGGCGAAAAAACGTGCTGTGGATCCCGCCGCAGCCCTATGCGCGGCTGCCCTCCTTCCTGCGGCTGTTCGATCTCGCGCTGATCCCCTTCGTGCTCAACGACATCACGCGCTCGACCTCGCCGGTCAAGCTTTATGAGTATATGGCCGCGGAAAAGCCGATCCTCTGCTCGCGGATGCCCGAGTGCCTGCGCTACGGCTGTGTCGAGACCTATGCGGACGCCGCGGACTTCCTGCAAAAGGCCGAGGTTCTGCTGAAGGAGCGGGATGAGCCCCTGCTCAAAGCCGCTCTGCGGAAGGAAGCGAGGGAGAACACCTGGGCCGCGCGCGCGGACGAGATCCTTGCGGCGCTGGAAAAAGCAGGACGCGCAGAGGATCCCCTCCGCGCGCCGACGGTCAAAAAAGCGATTCCGGAATGATTCCGGGATCGCTTTTTCTGTTAAGCCTTTTTCAAATTCAGCGCCAGCACCGCCGCGGCGAAGAGGCCGACGAACAGCACCGTATAGATCGGTCCGCGCGCGGCGTGGACGCTGAGGCACTCGGCCAGAGCGGCGAATACGAAGGCGAGCGCCGCAGGTAGCAGGATCCTCACGCCCTGCCTGTCGCGGAAGGAGGCGCAGGTCGTGACGACGCCGCAGAGCGCGGCGGCGATCATGGCGATCGCGGCGGCCAGCCGCAGCTCATATTCCCGCTTCGTGCCCGCGGCGCGCAGCCGCAGCTCCTCCTCCGAGCCTTCGATCAGATCCTCGCCCGCGCGGACGCGCGCGGAAATACCCTCGTCGGCGAGGAGAGCATAGCGGAGATTGCCGAAGCGGTCCTTCTTGTCCCGGTAGTCCTCCACCTCACGAAGCATAGCGGCAAGCCGTTCCGCTTCCTGTTCCAGTTCGGTCTTGCGGCGGTCGAGATCCTCCTTTGTCGCCAGCTGTTCGGCCTGCTTTTCCTCAAGCTCCTTTTTGCCCTTGATCAGCTGCGCTTCGGCGTAAATGAGCGCCTGTTTGGCCTTCTCCAGTCCCGCTCTTCCCTCTTCAAAGGCCTTTTTGGCCTTCAGCAGCGCCGGCTCGCCCTCCTTCAGCGCCGCCTCCGCCTGCGCGAGCTGCGCCTTCAGCTCCGGCAGACCTTCGAGCATCGTCAGCGTCTGCTCCGAACTCGCGATCAGGCTGTTGAACGCGCCGCTGAGACTCTGTCCCGACGCGACAAGATTCCTCGCGGCGGCGACAAGCTCTTCCTCGCTCATGCCTCCGCCGGACATGGAGCCGGCCTGCCGGGCCAGCGCGGCCAGCGCCTGCGATACCGCTTCGGCGCCGTACACGTCGGATACGCTCGCCTGCACGGCCGCGAGCCTGCCGCTCAGCGCGGCGAGCTGGGAGAGCAGCTGCGCGCTTTGAGCGGCGCTGTCGACCTCGCCGGTCTCGGGATCGGTCGGCGGGTGCTCGAGCGTGTTCTGGATCGCGTCGAGCGAGGCGCCGATCTCCGTCCGCGAGGCCTTGAGCGCGTCCAGTCCGGTCCGCAGCATGCCCGGATCCGGTATGCTTTCAAGCAGCTTTTCAGCCTGAGCGACCTGCTTTTTGCCCTCCTCAAGCTGAGCCTTTCCGGCCAGATACTGCTCGTAGCCGGGACGGAACTGCGCCTCGGCGTCGTTGAGCGCCTTTTCGCCGTTGTCATGCTCGATCCAGCCCATGCGCAGCGCGGCATAGCCCTCGTCGATCTTTTCCTGCGCCTGCTTGAGCGCGGCCTCCGTTGCCGTGTAGATCGACAGATCCTTGCGGTAACTCAGCTTCTCGCTGTCATACCTCTCTTTTGCCTCGTCATAGGCGTCGCTTTTGCGTTCAAAGGACTCCGGCATCGCATCGAGCGCGGCGCGCAGCTCCTTCGCCTCGGCGGCCTTTTCGGAGAGGCGGGCGGTGTTCGTATTCTGTTTTTCCATGCTGTCGGCGGCCTTCTTGATGCAGACGCCGCCGGAGATCAGCGTGATCACGCTCACGACCGCGAGAAAAGCGGCGAAAAAGCGTGTCAGGGCAGGATGCCGCAAAACGATCCCCTCCGTGTGGATAAAAGCTTATAGCTGATATTTCCGGGCGTAGCCCTCGTAATACTCGTCAAAGCGGTGTGCGTGCAGCTCCTTGAGGTTGAGGACATAGCCGTGCGTTTCAAAGTCGTCGCGGTTGAGCTCTATCATCGCGATGGCGATATTCGAGCAGTGGTCGGCCACGCGCTCGAGGTTCGTGATCAGGTCGTTGAAGGGGAAGCCCTGGTTGAGCGTGCAGATCCCGCTCTTGAGCCTTGTCACGTGGTGAAGCTTCATCTCGTCGCAGAGCTCGTCGATCCGCTCCTCCAGCGGCTCGACGGAATAGGCCTGCTCAAGGCTGTTCTGCTCGAAGGCGCCGAGGGAGAGGGAAATGATCTCTTCCACCGCGGCCATGAGCACCTGCATCTCCTTTTCGGCGCCGCCGGAGAAGCGGACCTTGTTCTCGCTCATCTTCTGCGCGACCTCGGCGATATTCATCGCGTGGTCGCTGATGCGCTCGAAATCGCTGATCGTGTGCAGGAACTTCGAAATGTCCTCGTTCTGCTGTTCGCTCAGCTCGTGCGCGTTGAGCTTGACGAGATAGGTGCCGATCCTGTCCTCGAACTCGTCCACCAGGTTTTCCATCCGCTCGATCCCGTTGAAGCCCTCCGGCGTGAATTTCCAGACGAGCGCGGCCGCGTCGTGCACCGCCCGGCGGGACGTGTTCGCCATGTCGATGACCGTCAGACGGCTCTGCTCCAGCGCCAGGCGCGGGTGCGTAAGAAAACGCTCGTCCAGCCGGTCAAAGGCGGCGTTCTGGCTGCGCTCGCTCTCACTGACGCGGATCAGCTTCTCCGCCAGCGCGATGAAGCGGCGGTTGAAGGGCATGAGGAACACGGCCGTCATCACACGGAAGACCGTGTTGACCGCGGCGATGGAGAAGGGATCCATGATCCGGCTCTGCCATCCGAGACCCACGGTGGCGTCCAGGCCGTAATAGAGCGCGGCGAAGAGGATCGCCGCCACGAGCTCGACAAAGAGATACAGGAAGGCCGTGCGGCGGCCGTCCACTTTTGCACCGAGCGCAGAAAGCAGCACCGGCACCGAGGCGCCGACCGCGATGCCGAGGATGATCGGATAGGCGACGCCAAAGTCGATCGCGCCTGTGGCCGAGAGCGCCTGCAGGATACCGATGGCAGCGGACGCGCTCTGCAGGATGGCAGTGACCGCCGCGCCGAGCAGCATACCGATAAGCGGATGCGAGAAGGTCGTGAGGAGCGCGATGAAGCCCGGGCTGTCCCGGAGCGGCGAGACCGCGCCGCTCATCGTCTGCAGCCCGTACATCAGCACCGTGAAGCCCAGCAGGATGTCGCCCGTATGCTTCCGTGCAGGCCGCTTCGACGTCATGCGCAGCAGGATGCCGACGACGGCAAAAAAGGCGGCGATCGTCGAGGTGGACAGCAGCGAGGCCCAGCCGCTCTCCCCGCCCAGATAGGACAGGCAAATGATCCAGCCGGTGATGCTCGTGCCGATCAACGCGCCGTGGATCACGCAGAGCGCCTGCTTCGTCTTCATCATGCCGGAGTTCACAAAGCCGACCACCATGACCGAAGTCGCGGAAGAGGACTGGATCACAGCCGTCACGCCCGCGCCGAGCAGCAGCCCCTTGAGCGGCGTGCCGGATAGGCGGAACAGGATCAGCTCCATCTGGCTGCCGGCGACCTTCTTCAGGCCTTCGCCCATCAGTCCCATGCCGAAGAGGAACAGCGCGATACCTCCCAGCAGCGAGACAATGTTGGATATATCCATGAAATGTCCTCCTTTTTTATTGTCGGGCAGTCGTTCTTATGCGTTATGTAAACTAAATCTATCCCAAGGGAAGCTCTCGGGCGGCGGCGCGGAAAAGCACAGCTCCTCCCCGCCGACGGGGTGCGCAAAACGCAGCCGCTCTGACCACAGCGCGACCGGGCATCCTCGGATCGCGCTGCCGTAGCGCCCATCTCCGACAAGCGGCATGCCGCGCGAGGCAAGCTGTACGCGGATCTGGTGGCTGCGGCCGGTGTGCAGCGCGATCCGCAGCGCCGAGATCGTCCGGCCTTCTATTTCCTTTGTCTCCGTCAGCTCGTAATCGAGCAGGGCTTCCTTCACGCCGCGCCGCGGACGCGTGACAATATAGCTTTTGTTCCGCACGGCGTCGTGGTAGAGGAGGTCGCGCATGCTTCCTTTCCTCTCGTCCGGCGCACCCTGCACGACGGCAAGATATTCCTTTTTCATCCCGCCCGCGGCAATGGCCGCGGAAAGCGCGGCGGCCGCCTGCTTTGTGCGGGTGTAGACCATCACGCCGCCGACGGCCTTGTCGAGCCGGTGGACGCAGTAGAATTCCCCGCCCTGCGTTTCGCGCAGCAGCGTCGGCATGCCCTCTTCCTCGGACGCGACGCCGGAGGGTTTGAGGCAGACGACGATATGCGGATCCAGGAAAAGGATCTCAATCTCCATTGAATTTCACCGCATCAAAGCTTTTCTCGCCCAGCTTCGCCGCCGCAGCGCCGTCGGCCAGGACTGTCACGTTCGCCGGGAGCTGCAGAAAGGCGGCGGGCCAGACGCTGTCGTCACGGCCGTAGAGCATGTGGAACACGGCCGCGCTCTTCTCTTCGCCGAGCGCGATCACCAGGATGTCGCGCGCGAAGCAAAGCTGACGGAAGCCCATCGTCACGCCGCGCGGCGGGACCTTTTCCTCCCCGCCGAAGAGCGGGGCAAGCTCGCGCTTCGTTCTGTCGGTCAGGCGCTGCACATGCGTGTTCGAATCATAGGGAGTCGCCGGCTCGTTGAAGCCGACGCGCGCGTTGACGCCCAGGGACAGCAGCGCCAGGTCGATCCCGCCCGCGTCCTCGAGCTGCGCGTCGAAAGCCGAAGGATCGTCCGCGTCGGGAACGGACAGCTTTTCCCCGTCCGCATCGGTCCCGGCGAAGAAGGCCTCCGTCAGGCGGCGGGCGGCGCTTCGCGGATCCTGCGCTCCCGTGCCCTCGAACTCGCATACGGCGAAAACGCGCGCTTCGCGCAGGGAGAGGCCGCGTTCCGCAGCCAGCGCCGCGGCGCGGCGCAGGACGCGCAGCACGTCGTCGGAGGCGTCGAGCGCCAAAACGGCGTTCCTTTTTCTGTCCAGCAGCGCAAGCAGCCGCTCCGCGGCCGCGCGGATACAGTCCTCCGCCGGGGATACGATGGTCTTCACGTTTGTTTTGCTCCTTTTGGGACAAAATAATCCGGGGTGATCGAGCTTTGGTGATCATATTCATCCGGACGCTGATCGTGTATTTCGCGCTCCTCGTCTTCCTGCGCCTGCTCGGCAAGCGGCAGCTCGGCGAGATGGAGCTGTCGGAGTTCATCGTGGCCTCGCTGATCGCCGATCTCGCAGCCAATCCGCTGCAGGACATCGGCATGCCGCTGCTCAACGGCCTGATCCCGATCGCGGCGCTTTTCTGCTGCGAACTCGCGATCTCCACGCTTACCATGCGCAGCATCCGCCTGCGCGCTTTCCTCTTCGGCAAGCCGAGCCTTCTGATCGATCACGGCCGGATCCTGCAGAAAGAGATGAGCCGGAACCGCTTCACGCTCGACGAGCTGCTGCAGGAGCTGCGCGCGCTGGGCGTGCGGGACATCGCCGCGATCGAATACGCCTTTCTGGAGACCAACGGAAAGCTCAGCGTTCTGCAGTACGCCGGCGAGACGCCGCCGAGCGCGTCCGATCTGAACGTGCCGGTAGAAAACTGCGGCTTTCCGCGCATCCTGATCAGCGACGGCCGCCTGATCCGCGAAAACCTGCGCAAGAGCGGCCATGAGGAAAACTGGCTGATGAAACAGATCCGTCCCTTCGGCGGAAAGATCGCGGAGATCTTTCTGCTGACCGTGGACGACGCCGGACGCGTCTATTGTGTGCGAAAGGAGAAGCGATCATGAAACGGGGACTGCTCGCGGCAGGGCTGCTGATCCTGCTTTTTGCCCTGCTGCTGGCCAATATCCACGCACTCGACGCGCTGATCGGCGCCGTCGAGAAGGGCGTCTGCCGTTCGTCCGCGGCGCTTCGGGCCGGGGATGCGCAACTCGCCGCCTCGGAAGCAGAGGCGGCGATGAAGCTGTGGCAGTCGAAAGCCGACTATGCCCATATCGTGCTCCGACAGGAAACGATCGACGCCGTGTCGGAGGCTTTTTTTGAGCTGCTCGAAGAGATCCGTTCCGACGGCGGCGAGGCGGAGGAGGCGTATCTGAGCCTTCTCTATCATCTCGACAGCATCGCCAGGATGGAGCATCTGCGCCTGAGCAGCGTGTTCTGATCACTTCTCCGTCAGGAGCTTGGAGAGTTCCTCCATAAAGGTGTTGATGTCCTTGAAGCTGCGGTAGACAGAGGCGAAGCGCACATAGGCGACCTCGTCCACGTCCTTGAGACGGGCCATGACCATCTCGCCGATGTCCACGGTCCTGACCTCGCGCTCGAGCCCGCTCTGAAGCTCCTGCTCGATCTCATCGGCGATGGTCTCGAGCTGGGAGAGCGAAACGGGACGCTTCTCACAGGCGCGCACCATGCCGTTGATGAGCTTGACCTTGTCAAAGGACTGGCGGCTGCCGTCGCGCTTGATCACGACCAGCGGCAGACGCTCAATGATCTCATAGGTGGTAAAACGCTTCTGGCAGGCCAGACACTCTCTGCGGCGGCGAATGGTCGCGCCTTCCTCGGCCGGACGCGAGTCGATGACCTTGCTGTCGGAATAACCGCAAAACGGGCACTTCATATCTCTATCTCCCCCGAAATCAGAATAATTGCGCTATCTTGTTTAGTATAACATACGATCCGGCGCTTGACCACTATAAATTGAGAAAAAACGCAGAAAAAATCCGGCCCGGCGGAGTGGATCCGACGGGCCGGGGATAAACATTATGTAAACTTATTTGTTGAGCAGCACGGCGGCCGCGGCGCCGGGCAGCGTCGTTTCATAGCCGACGGTCAGCTCCAGCTTCCGGCCGAACACGCCGAGGGCATATTCGGCGAGATATTTCTCCAGCAGCGGGCGGAAATGGCGGCTCTTCTGCACAAGCGAGCCTTCGGCGCAGACGCAGATCGGTTTGTCCTTCCCCTCGCCCGTCAGCAGCGCGATGGCCGTGAGATTCGTGCACATGCAGCGCGCCGAGCGGTCGAAGAGCGCCAGGCAGACCTCCCGGAGAAAGAGCGCTTCGTCCTCGCTCACGCCTAGCTCATCCTTCGCCTCGCCGCTCGCCCAGCGGTCGACCGCGGAGGCGTTGTATTGCCCCAGCGCGGCGATCTCCTCGACGCAGTGCCGCGAAAGGATCCCCTCCTCGGCGGCGGCAAAGAAGATCTTGCGGCTCAGCGCGCCGAGATAGACGCCGGAGGTCATCTTTTCGAGATGCTTGAGGCCGGGGTTGTTGCTTTCACGGTCGAGCTCCAGATCGAAATCTCCGCGCGGGAAGGCGTCGTAGAGGCCGGACTCGATGTTGACGATCACGCCGTCCTCTCCCGCGGCGTGCAGCTTGCCGATCTTTTCCAGCGGCACGATGCAGCAGGTGTTGGTGCCCGTGCCGTTGATCTGGCCGATGAAGCCGCTGTACCGCTCCTTGTCCAGCGTCGCGGACACGCCCAGCAGCACCGCCGCCGTGTCGTTGAGGATCACGGCGCTCTTGCCGCGGCAGCCGCGGCGCTCGAGCTCCGCGATCAGCGAAGCGCCGACGAGCTTGCCCTCCGAGCCGGTGATAACGACCTCCTTGTCGATGCGGATCACACGCCCGTCGATCTCGGGCGTGATGTCCGCGGAGTAAGAGAAGCAGAAGCCGATCTTGTCCGCGCGATCCATATAGGGCATGACCGCGTCGGCGACGAAGGAGATGAACTCCTCCCAGGTCGCGCTCTTGCCGATGCCGGGCATCGGCATCTTTTTCACTTCGGAGATCTCGCAGCCCTTTTCCGTGAAACGGGCCAGTGCGCAGCGGAAGTTTGTCCCGCCCGCGTCGATGACGACGGCGTTTTCCATCAGCGGGACCGCCCCGCTGTTTTTCAGATAGGTCGGGATCATCGGAAGCGTGCAGCCCTCGGCCGCAAGGCCCTCGGCCATGCTTTCGGCCATTCTCGGCGCGAAGACCGCCGGGTCGATGCTCTCGGGCGACATACCGTGACGCGCCAGGAATTCCAGTGCTCTCATATCGCTTTCACTTTCTTTCACAGAAGGATACCGGCAGCCGGGAGACTGCCGGTATCTGTTGTTCTTTTACTTCTTGACGGACTCGATCACGCCCTCGGCCAGACCGGCAAGGCCCTGGATCTCGCTGGGGATGATGATCTTCGTGGCGGTGCCGTTCGCCGCGGCGGTGAAGGCCTCGAGGGCCTTGATGCGCAGCACGGCCTCGGAGGGCGCGGACTCGTTGATCAGACGGATACCTTCGGCGGTAGCGGTCTGGACCTTCAGGATGGCCTGGGCCTCGCCTTCGGCCTCGAGGATCTGCTGCTGCTTCTTGGCGTCCGCGCGCAGGATCGCGGATTCCTTCTCGCCTTCGGCCTCGAGGATCGCGGCACGCTTCTCGCCCTCGGCGCGGAGGATGGCCTCACGGCGTTCACGCTCGGCCTTCATCTGCTTCTCCATCGCGTTCTGGATCTCCTTGGGCGGGAGGATGTTCTTGAGCTCCACACGGTTGACCTTGATGCCCCAGGGGTCGGTCGCCTCGTCGAGGATGGAGCGCATCTTCGAGTTGATGATGTCGCGGCTGGTCAGGCACTGGTCCAGCTCGAGATCGCCGATGATGTTACGCAGCGTGGTGGCCGAGAGGTTCTCGATGGCGACCATGGGCTGCTCGATGCCGTAGGTGAAGAGCTTGGGGTCGGTGATCTGGAAGTAGACGACGGTGTCGATCTGCATGGTGACGTTATCCTTGGTGATAACGGGCTGGGGCGGGAAGTCGGCGACCTGCTCCTTCAGGGAGACGATCTTGGCCACGCGGTCGATGAAAGGCATCTTGACGTGCAGACCGACGTTCCAGGTCTCTTTGTAGGCGCCCAGACGCTCGATGACGAAGGCTCTCGCCTGCTGAACGACACGGATGTTGACGACGACGAGAATGATCGCGATGACGGCGATGATGATAACAAATGGCATGATGATTCCTCCTGTTTATACTTTTGTTTTAACGATCAGCTTGACTCCCTCGATGCGCTCGATGACGGCGACGGAGCCCTTTTCGATGATCCTCTCCGGCTCGTCGGTGCGCGCCGTCCAGACCTTGCCGGCCACGGACACGGCGCCCGTACCGCGGAGCTTGTCGATGGTTTCGGTGACGATGCACTCCTGCCCGATGAGCATGTCAGCATTCGTCGCCTGCGTGCGGGAATTGACGTACTTCTTTGCCAAAGGTCTCGTGACGACGAGCGCCAGTACAGAGACCACAACGAACCAGACGGCCTGCAGCCAGACCTGTGCGCCGAGCAGCGCGGAGATCAGCGCGGCCAGGGCGCCGAGCGCGAACCAGATCGACACCAGTCCGGGCGCGAGGCCTTCGATGACCAGAAAACAGATCATCAGCACGACCCATACGGCCGTCATGCCCTGAAATCCTGCAAACATGATGCTTCCTCCTTCCGTCCTTTTAGTCTGACATGATTATATCCCCTCCCCGGTTTTTCCGCAAGGGGCTTGTGTGCGGAATATGCATTTCTATTTTGTGCACTCCTGCGAAAAATACCTCCCGCGCTCCGCATTTTTCTCCTTTACTTTTACAAGCTAAAGTGTTAAGATGATACTATACAAAAACAAAAACCGCATCGGATGGAGGCAGCTATGAACAAACTTCCCAAAAAGCCCCGCAGCGAAGAGCTGTACAAGGCGATCCTCACGCTCCGGGACGTGGACGAATGTATGCGCTTTTTCGACGATCTGTGCACCGTGTCCGAGCTTCTGGCCATGGAGCAGCGCTACCATGTGGCCGTGTGTCTGAACAAGGGCATGATCTACAACGATATCCTTGCCGAAACGGGCGCCTCCAGCGCCACGATCAGCCGCGTCAACCGCTCGCTGCAGTACGGAAAGGATGGCTATGAGATCGTCTTTTCGCGTCTGGACGGACAGGAGGAAGGCGGGAAATGAACTGCTACGGAGCGCTTGCGGCGTGGTATGACACGCTGACGGGCGACGTTCCCTACGGCAGCTTCGCAGATTATTACGAGGCGGGATTCGCGCGCGACGGCGGCGAGTTCCGCCTTCTGCTCGACCTGTGCTGCGGGACGGGAACGCTGACGGCGGAGCTGTGCCGCCGCGGCTATGAGATGATCGCCGCCGACCGCTCGGAGGAGATGCTGATGGAGGCGCGGGAAAAGTGCGCCGCGCTCTCCCCCGCGCCGCTTTTCGTATGTCAGAGCGCGCAGGAGCTGGATCTCTACGGCACGGTCGACGCGGCCGTCTGCTCGCTCGACGGGATCAACTACCTTCCGCCCGAGGACCTGGGCGAGGTCTTCCGCCGCCTCTGTCTCTTCATCCGTCCCGGCGGGCTGCTGATCTTCGACGTCAAGTCGCCGGAGAGCCTGCGCGAGCTGGACGGCAGCGTTTTCGTGGATGAGGACGAGGATCTGCTTTGCCTCTGGCGCGCGGATTACGACCGGGACGGGGACTGCCTCGTCTACGGCATGGACCTTTTCGAGCGCGAGGGCGAGCTATGGCGCCGCAGCGGCGAGGAGCACGTGGAATACGCTCACGAGCGCGATCTTCTGCGCCGGGAGCTCCTCTCCCACGGCTTTGAGGATATCCGCTTCGACACGCACGGCCCGCAGTGCGAGCTTGGCCGCGTGTTTGTCACGGCAAAAAGAAAAGCGTAAGGAGAAAGAAATATGGATAAGATCATCCGCGCCACCGCAGCGGACGGCTTTGTCAAAATGGCCGTCGTCGACGCGCGCGATACCGTCGAGCGCGCCCGCCTGATCCACGCCTGCAGCCCCACGGCCGCGGCCGCGCTGGGCCGGACGCTGTGCGCGGCCTCGCTGCTCGGCGACGCGATGAAGGAGGAAAAGGGAAGCCTCACGATCCGCGTCAACGGCGGCGGCCCCATCGGCAGCGTCGTGGCCGTGTCCGACACCGAAGGCAACGTGCGCGGCTATGTGGAAAATCCGCAGCTGCAGCTGCCGCTGCGCAGCGACGGAAAGCTGGACGTCGGCGGCGCCGTGGGGCGCGACGGGATGCTGACGGTCAGCCGCGACCTCGGCCTGAAGGAGCCCTACATCGGCTCTACCGCGCTCGTCTCCGGCGAGATCGCCGAGGATCTGACCGCCTACCTTACCGAGAGCGAGCAGGTGCCCTCCGCCTGTGCGCTGGGCGTGCTGGTGGGCGGAGACCGCAGCGTCCGCGCCGCCGGAGGCTTTATCGTGCAGCTCATGCCCGGCGCGGACGAGGCGCTGATCGCGAAGCTGGAGGACAACATCTTCCTGATGGACCAGCTCACCACGATCCTGAACGAGGACGGCGCGGAGGCCGTGTTCGCGCAGGTGCTCCGGGATCTGGAATACCACATCGTGTCCGAAAAAGGGATCGAGTACCGCTGCTACTGCTCGCGCGAGCGTGTGGAGGAGGCGATCCGAAGCATCGGACCCGAGGAGATTGAGAACATGATCGCCGAGGGAAAAAGCGTGGACGTGAGCTGTCAGTTCTGCGATAAAGTCTACGTCTTTACGCCCGACGAACTGAAAGAACTCAGGCAAGCATAAAAAAGTCGTCGCAAGCGATACGAAGCTTGCGACGACGAATTGAGCGCAGCGGATCATCATGCGCCCTCGGAACAGACTGCACGCTTTCGCGTGCTTTTTGTTTTGCGTGTTCATTTCCATAGTTGGCGAAAACAAAACCACGCACAGCGTAATGCCGAAGTTGTCGACGAGGCATGAAGCGCCCGTGCGGTTTTGTTTTCGAGAGGAGGAGCAGCAAAGCGAGCGCGAGATGACTTTTTGATGCGCAGCATAAAAAAGTCGTCGCAAGCGATACGAAGCT